>DATMHK010000155.1:0-5410 GCA_035554995.1 Gemmatimonadaceae bacterium | reverse complement strand
GGTGGCGCCGCGTTCGTCCTGTTTTATACGGTGGTGTCCGTCGTGATCGGCGTGCCGGCGCTCATGACCGAGTTCGCGCTCGGGCGGCACACGCGGCGCGGTCCGGTTGGTGCGTTCGAGCTCGGCGGGTTTCCGTTCGGACGACAAATCGGCTGGTTCTTTTTTTTCGTTGTCACCGCGGCCACCGGCTACTACTCCGCCGTGATCGGCTGGGTGCTGTACTACACGATCGGGCAACTCGCTCAAGCAGGGAACATCGCGTTCGACCCAGCAGCAATCCTTCCGCCCGACCACGGATTCGTGCTGCGCTCGTTCGTGCTGCAGATGATCTGCACCGCGATCGTGTTGCTGGCGTGCGCCGCGGCGCTGCTGAAAGGAGTCCGGAAGGGAATCGAAGTGGTGAGCAGCGTCATCCTCCCCGCGATGACCATCGTGACCGTGCTCGTGATGGTACGCGCCCTGACCCTCCCCGGCGCGATGGCGGGAGTTCGCTTTTATCTCCTCGAGTTCCGTTTCTCGGATCTCACGGCGAACGTCATGGCCGCCGCGATCGGTCACGCGATCTTCGCGCTGTCGCTCGGCGGCACGTTCATGGTGGTGTACGGCTCGTACGTACACGCCGAGGAACGGCTCGCGCGACCGGCGTGGTGGACGGTGATTGGTGATACCGGGTCGTCGCTCATCGCCGGTCTCGCGGTGATTCCCGCCGTGTTCGCGTTCCACCTCGAGCCGGCCGCCGGGCCAGGGCTCATCTTCAACACGCTGCCCAAGGTTTTCGCGGCGATGCCCGTCGGGTGGCTGTTCGGCGCGCTGTTCTTCATCAGTCTGCTCGGCGCCGGCTATCTCTCGGATATCGGGGCGGTGGAGGTTCTCGTCGCCGGACTGACCGACAACACGCGCATGACGCGTCGTCAGGCCGTGTGGTGGATGTCCGCGGCGTGTTTTCTGTTGGCCATCCCACCCTGCATCAACAACGCGATCTTCGTCCCGTGGGATCTCACCTTCGGCTCGGGGATGCAGACGCTCGGGTCGTTGCTCGCCGTGATCACCGTCGCGTGGTGCATGAATCGCGCGGCCGCGCTGCAAGAGCTGTTCGGCGCCGGCGACCGGCCCGTGCCGATGTGGGTCTTTTATTGGATTCGTTTCGGCATCCCGGTGGTCATCATCGGCGTCGGCGTCTACTGGCTCCTGACCCAAGTCTTCCGAATCGTTAGCGGCGTCTAGCGCGCGGCCGGATACCCAGAGCGGTTCGCTCCTTCCGAGCTACCTTGGGCTCACGGTCATCGACGCCCGACCGCCCGTGACCTTCGACCAGTAGGCGATCCAATGTGAGGAAATGTTCGTTGCCGCCGTGAGAAGCTCCCTGGACGGCGGCTTGCCGTGTTCGGTCACCACCACCATCGCCGTGTTGAACTGCTTCTGTGCGTGGTCGACGTCCGGCACGCGCGGCCCCATCGCCGCGATCACGTCCTGAATCGTGATGACGGTCTTGTCGCCCTTGTAGATCGGATGACCCTGCGCGTCGGATTGCCCCGTGCGTTGCAGGTTGCGGAGGATGAAGAACGGCTGCACCTCGTCCGGTTTGGCCAGGCCCATCAGGTAGAGGGCGAGCCACGAGAATCCTTTCGCGGGCGAGTAATAGTCGCGGTCGAGCTGCGTCCACGTGCCGTCGCCGTTGTCCTTCCAAGTACTGCCACCCATCGCGTCGGCTTCCTGCGGGTTCGAGTATGTGAACGCCGCGGGAAGGTGAACGCCGGCCGCCCAGTGCACCGGGCCGAGCGTAATCGTGTCCGTGCCAACGATCGCGCGCGCATCGGCCGCCCAGCGATGTCCGAGCTCGTGGCCGACCTGCGACATCGCATAGTTGTAGTCCTTCCAGCGGCCGTCGGGTGATCCCTCCTGACTCTGCACCGCGGCTGTGGAGACCGGCTCGACATACATCCACTGCAACTGGCCCTTGCTGCAGTAGTTCTCGAGGCCATTGGTGTTCGTCCCGATTCCCGAGACATTCCCGCCACGGGGACCGGTACTCGGCGTGCCGCCTTCCGGATTGTCGACTCTGAAGTCCGAGTACGAGACGATGAAATCAAACTTGTCGCCCAATGCCGTGATGACCGAGCACGCGACGTCCGTCGCGCGCGGAATCTCGGGCCAGTGGAATCCCTCATAGACTACCGAGAACGCGCCATTCCGCGCTGTCATGGTCGAGAGATCGGCTTCCGGCGAGCGAATGTCCGCGAGCGACACGGCGCGTGGCGCGATGCGATCGGCGACAGACGTTGGTGAAGCGCCCGCCCCGGCATCGGCGGACACGAAGGCGCGCGTAACACCGGAGAGCTGCGCCGGAAGAATGCCTCTGACGGTTATCGTGTTGCCGGAGACAACAACGTCCTGTTCGACGCCGTCGCCGGCAGCGATGAGCCGTGGTCCGCCGGGCGCGCCTCGGCCACCGCCGAATCCGCGGCCGCCTGAGAACCCGCGAATTGTCCATACCACGGTGCCCTTGCCGACGTCGCTCAGCGCGTCGGTCTTGTTGATCGCGATGCGGTAGGTAATTCCGTTGACGCCTGGATCACCCGCTCCTCCAGTCGCCTGCTTGTCACCGCTTTGTTGTGCGGCGACCGACGGATCCGCGAAAACCGGCCCGCGAGTCTCGATGGTGGCTTTGAGAAAGAGCCCGTCGACCTCCGTCAACTTGATGCTCTTGATGTCGAGATTTGGCGCAACGCCCGGCGTCTCGTCGCCGGAAATGGTGGCGATGGACTTCTCGGCGCCCGCCGTGACTAAGGGGAACACGCCGACCACAGCGTCCTTCGCATTCACGTCGTTGTACGAGAGCTCGATCACGCCGTTCTTGTGAAGCGTGACCTGGATGCGATTCACCGTCGGCGTCCAGCTGAAAGCCTGGATGCCTCCCGCGGCTTCGCTCAGCGTCCACGTCACAACGGCCCGATCGTCGAGCTCCTTCATGAACCGTTGGCCGTTGAGCCCCACTCTCGTGAATGCCGCGATGCCCGGGATCATGTTGATGAACGTCCGACCTACCGTCTGCAGCACGGCATACCGCTCCATCTGGAACCCGGCGCGTCCCGAGCCACCCGCGCCCGTCCGGTTCCCGGCCGGCGGTCCACCACCTCGCGCTCCACCCCGACCGCCTTGCATCGCCCCGAAGGTGATCGACCCGGTCGCGACGTTCAGCGTATCCCATGTCTTTCCGGAAAACGGAAACTTGAATCGAGTGAGGGGCGCGGCGCTTCCCGAAAGAGCCGGGCCGAAATCGGTATCCCAGACGAGTGCGACGTTCTCGACGCGAAAGCCGGCGCCGTCGGGCGTGAAGCGAAGCGTGCGATGATCGAGGTCGAACAGTCGCTCGGGTGTGATCGCGCCGCTGTCCAGCTCCAGATGAATCACGTTGCCGATCGTCGTCACCTTGCCGATCGGGTGCCCCGGCTGACGCTGCGCGGCGAGCGACGACGAAAGCGCCAACAGAAGGAGCAGGGAGGAGCGGCGCATGTTCTTCATCTGTCTTCTCCGGTCTGAGCTTCAGGTCGATGCGATGCTACGATTTCAACCACGCATCCGCTAGCGCGCTGGTGCAACTCCGGATTCGCGTCCATTTTGTCCGTCGACTATGATCGCGCTTCGCGGTTCCTGGCGCAAAACGTGGCGGCCTTGGCCATTGGCGGAAGCGTCGCGAACCACGGCTACGGCGCCGCGTCGAACTATATGATGCGCCGCCGGTGGGATTTCTTCATCGAATGGCTCCTCGACGCGAGCCCGCCGCGAGAGTACGACTTGAACCGACAGCCTGGTGCCACTTCTCCAAACAACTTGCAATAGGAACGCTCAATGTCCGTACTCGCTGATCTCGTCGCCGCGCTGGAATCCGGCGCCGTCAAAGTAGTAGATCTCTCGCAACCACTCGGCCCCGACACGCCGGTCATCGGGCTGCCGGCGATCTTCGCGTCGTCGCCTGGCGTCACGTTGAACGTGATCTCGTGCTACGACGACAAGGGTCCGGCGTGGTACTGGAACACCATCTCGATGGGCGAGCACACCGGCACCCATTTCGACGCGCCGGTGCACTGGATCAGCGGCAAGGATCTGAAGGACAATCGTTGCGACACGATCCCGGCGCGTCGCTTCGTCGGCCCGGCCTGTGTCATCGACGTGACCGCGGAAGTCGCGAAGAACGAAGACTACTTGCTCATGCCCGAGCACGTGACGGAGTGGGAGAACCAGCACGGCCGCATTCCGCGCGGTGCCTGGGTGCTGTTGCGCACCGGCTGGAGCACGCGGAAGGACGCCGCGTCGTTCCTCAATGTGAAAGCCGACGGGCCGCACAGCCCAGGCTTCCACAAGACGACGTCCGAGCTATTGGCGAAAGACCGCGACGTGCTCGGCGTCGGCGTCGAGACGGTCGGCACGGATGCCGGTCAGGCGGGCACGTTCGATCCGCCGTTCCCGAATCACGGCACCATGCACGGGAACGGCAAGTTCGGCCTCGCGAGCTTGTGCAACCTCGATCAACTGCCGCCAACCGGCGCGGTCCTGATCGCTGCGCCGCTCAAGATCGTCAACGGCAGCGGAAGCCCGCTCCGCGTGTTGGCGATCGCTCCGGCCTGAACGCCCGAGTTCCAATGCAGCAAGAGCCGGGCGTCGCCGATGACTATGACGTCTTGACGTTCACCATCGGCGGGCCGTTGTCGCGCTTCACCGCCGGGATGCTCTTGAGGTACTGATAGATCGCGCGCAGGTCTTCTTCGTTCATCTTCGAGAAGGCCTGCCACGGCATCGGCGAGCCCGGGAGAATTCGGCCCTGACGGAAGCGCGCCACGAACTGGTCCTCGGTCCACTTGCCGAGGCGTCCCGTCTCGGGATCGCTCGTGATGTTCGGCGGCGACCAGCTGTGCGCCGGATCGTCGGTCTCGGTGAAGCCCTTGGTCCCGCCGAATCGCGGGCCCGTGAGAGCACCGGTCATTTGACTCCGCTCGGTGTGGCATGCCCAGCAGAGCGCGACCGACTCGACGAGATAGTGCCCCGTCTCGACCGAAGCACCGCGCGGGGAGTGAGCGAGCGGCGTTACTGACGGACCAACCGGATTTGCCAGCACCGTCGCCTTGATCACCTTGCCCAGCACCGTGTACTGGTGATCGGGCACGGGATGGTTCACGGCCGGCTGCGTTCGCAGATACGACACCACCGCCTGCAAGTCGTCGTCGGCCAAGCCCTGCATTTCCATGAACGGCAAGAGAGCGCGGCCGTCATGTCCGACACCGTACCGCAACGCGCGCGCGATCGCCTTGTCGCTCACGCCGCCCAGGCCCGTCGCCGAATCGGGCGTGAGGTTGCGCGTATAGAATTTTCCCGGCGGAATCGCGAACTCGTAGCCGCCGACGAGCGCCACCTC
>DATMHK010000154.1:0-2713 GCA_035554995.1 Gemmatimonadaceae bacterium | reverse complement strand
ATCGCCGGTCCGACGCTCACGCTGGTGCACGGCAATCAGTCGCTGAACACCGTGTACGTCACGGAAAGCCGGTCAGACGATTCACTGAATGCCATGGCCTCGGCGATCGGCGCGCGGAGCGGCGACATCGTCGCGTTCGGGCACACGCACAAACCGTGGGAGCGGCTCGTGAACGGTGTGCGTTTCGTGAACACGGGGAGCGTTGGTCGGCCGAAGGATGGTGATTGGCGCGCCGGTTATGTGCTGCTCGACATCGACGCGGACGCGGCACGCGTAGAGTATCGTCGCGTCGAGTACGACGTGGATCGAACGGCGGAGGCGATCATCGGCAGTGCGCTGCCGGACGAATTCGCGCATTATCTTCGTTCCGGCGGCACGTCGCTCGTGCCGGTCTGACGCCGACGATCTCACACTGACTGGGGATCTATCCATGAAGCGCTCATTGCTTGCAACGAGCGGTATGCTCCTTGTCGCCGCCGCCGTTCAAGGACAGCAGCCGACAGGTCCTCCATCGCTGGACGGTAACTGGACCCTCTGGCGACGGCAGCCCAATGGCATCGCCAATCCGCTTCACGTGACGATCGAATCGAAGCGTGATTCAGTCATCGTGAAGGGCGTGAACGGCCTCGAGCTGCGTGGGATCTCGGGCGCGTCGAGCGTGATGCTCATCGGGAAGGCCGCCGACAAGAAGACCGATATCGCGATCAACGCGCGTTGGGTCGGCGACTCACTGGTCGGGAGTGGCAAGCAAGGGCCCGACAGCGTCGCCATGCTCTGGTTCGCGCGCGAGCGTTCGCGTCCCTCCTCCGCGCCGACTCGCCAGACTGTGCACCCAACGGAATTCCATCGGGTTCTCTCGACGACGCCGCGCCCGTTGGCGCATCTCTGGAGTGGCGACACGGTCCACACGGAAACCGTCGACGCGGGTGGCACCGACTCGAGCGGCAAGCGTCGTGCGGCGGGCGGCAATCCTCTGAGTGGTCCTTTCTATATAGAGAACAGCTTGCCCGGTGACGTTCTGGCGATCCATCTGCTGCGTGTGCGCACGAATCGCTCGACCGCGGTGAGCGGGGCGACCATCGCGTTCGACGCGCTCGATCCCGGCTACGTGATGGGCGCGAAGGACGCCGACGACAGCAGCGCGACATGGACGATCGACGCGGCGGCTGGTGTCGCGCGCGTCAAGACGCCGAGCGCGAAGCTCAAGAACTACACGATTCCGCTTCGTCCGATGCTCGGCTCGATCGGCGTCGCTCCCGGGCAATTGGGTCGCGCCGAGGCTCGGAGCTCCGGTGCGCCGGGACGTTGGGGCGGCAACATGGATTACAACCGTCTCGGCGAAGGAACGACGGTCTACCTGCAAGTCGCGCAGCCAGGCGCCTACTTCTTTCTCGGCGACGGTCACGCCACCCAAGGCGACGGCGAGCTCACGGGCGACGCGTTGGAAACGTCGATGGACGTCGAGTTTTCCGTCGAGGTCATTCGCAACAAGAACATCGGCCAACCGCGCCACGAGGATGCACAATTCCTCATGGCGTCGGGGATTGGCGGCTCGCTCGATCTGGCATTCCGCCGAGCGACGACCAGCCTCGCACGCTGGCTCGAGCAGGACTACAAGCTGTCGCGGAGTGAGGTTGCGCTGATCATGGGCACGGGTGTTCAGTACGACATCGGTGAAGTCGTCGACGGCGACCTCCACGTCGTGGCGCGCTTTTCGAAGGCATTGTTGAAGGGGATCAGTCCATGACTTGTCGATCGATGCTAATGATTCACGTTGCCATCGTTCTCGCATTGCCCTTCGCCGCGGCGGTTGGGCAGGGGAGCGCGGGCGGGAAACCCGCGAAGAAGCCCGATACCTCGTTCGCGGCGCTGCAGGATCGTGGCAAGAAAGCGATGGGTGTCGACCAGTACACGTCGACGCACAAGTTCGACGCGACGCCGACGGGCGGTCGCATCGAGCTGCAGCGCGACACCGCCGACGCGGCCGGCGTCGCGCAAATCCGCGCACACATGCGCGAGATCGCGAAAGCGTTCGCGTCGGGCGACTTCGCGACGCCGGGGTTCGTGCACATGCAGGACGTGCCGGGCACGAAGGTGATGCGTGCGAAGCGGTCGGTGATCAGCTACGAACCGCGCGATCTGCCGCGTGGGGCGGAGGTGGTGATCCGCACCAAGGACTCGGCGGCGGTCGCGGCCATCCACGAGTTCATGGCGTTTCAGCGCGGTGAGCACCACGCTGGTGGAATGGATGGAATGAAGCACAAACCGTGATTGGCTAACGCGTTGGAGCCTTGCCGGTTGTGAGAAGGTGTCGCGGCGACTAGAATTGTTCTTCTGTCCGTCTGACTGCTGTCAGGTGGCGGACGGGACGTAGCGCAGTCCGGTAGCGCACCTGAATGGGGTTCAGGGGGTCGCGGGTTCAAATCCCGCCGTCCCGATTTAACGAAGTAGCGTGCACGTGTATGGTCCACAGGTGACTACACCCTGTGGACCTTTTGCGTTGCCTAACGGCTTCCGAACGCCGTCCATAGTCCGATCGACAGTCCAACGCGCCGTCGCGGGCGGGGGCCTGGTGCGTCCGAGTTCATCGTAACGGCATCGAGCGAGACGCCGATCAATAGCGTTCAGATCAACGTACGAAACACCGGCGCGTCGCTCAGCCGTTAGCCTGCGCAGGGCCTTGGCGAACGCCACGAGCTTCAGCGGCGGCTCT
>DATMHK010000153.1:0-22732 GCA_035554995.1 Gemmatimonadaceae bacterium | reverse complement strand
GCCTCGGCGGCGCGTGCGGCTTCCATATCCTCGCGCGTGCCACGACGCAGATCGCTCGCGGTGCGCCGTGAGGGGGCGCCACGCATCGCGGCCATCGTGCGGGAGATGTTCGCATCCACCGCCTCTTGATCGACCGCGCCGCGCTTTCCTTTCTTCCGACGACCGCCGCGTTCGGCGACACCACCCATCGCGCCACCGCCGCCCGCCCCACCACCGCCGCCTCCGCCGCCACCACCGCCGCCGCCACCAGGACGCCGGTCGTCGCGACGCGTTGGGCCGCCGCCACCACCCGGCGCTGCCGAAGCGATCGGCCGCGGCGGGAAGCCGCCGCTGCTGGCGATGGGACGCGGGCGCGGCGCGCCCGGCGTGACCGGCCGGGGACGCGGACGTTCCGGGGCCGTCGAATGAGTTTGCGACACGGGTGCGGGACGCGGCGCGTCCGCCGAAGTATGCGGGCGCGCGAACTCACGTTCTGTAGTGCGGCTCTCGGCGCGTTCCTCCGCCTGCGCGGCCGCTATCTCCGCCTGGATCCGCGCCAAATCTTCGGCGCGTTGACGCTCCTGCTCGACGCGCTCGGCCTCGATGCGCGCGGCCTCGGCAGCAGCGGCCTCTTGAGCGGCGGCCGCTTCCGCCGCGGCCTGCGCGGCGGCTGCGTGCTCCTCGGCAGCAGCTTGGACGTCCGCGGCTTTTCGTCGCCGGCGGATTGGCGCTTCGGCGGTAACGACAGGAACCGGCGCGGGCTCCGGAGCGGCGTTCGCGCGTCGCCGACGCGCCGTCGGGACGGGCGCCGTCGTGCGTTCCGCGCGTGCGCGCTTTTCGCGCTCCCATCGCGCGCGAATGCGAGCTACTTGTTCGTCGCTGAGCATGCTCATATGGCTGCGAACCGGGATGTCCATCTGCCGAAGCAGACCGACGACCTCATCGGCCGGAACCCCGAATTCGTTCGCCAACTCGCTAACTGTGAACTTGCTCAACCGTCCTCCTCCATCTTGCTGGCTCGCGGTGGCTTAGGTGCCACCAGCTCACGTACTCCCGCAGCTAACTGCCGATCCGTAATCCCCACAACCGCCGTCTGATCCCGACCGACGGCGGCGCCGAGCGCCGCCGCGGAAGGCACTTCGATAAACCTAACGCGCCGGGCATTCAGTAACGGCACGACCTTCTCGAGACTATTCGCCGACGCGTCGACGGCAACGACGGCTAAAAAGACTCTGTTTCGCCGCGCCGCTTCACGCACTTGCTTCACGCCAACCACCGCCCCACGACTGCGAACTCCCAAGCCGAGCAGGCGAAAAACTCGCTCCTCAACGTCGCTCACCCAGCCCCTCTCCCCGCCTCGCGACCTACGCGGCGTTGTTTCCTTCGTTTCCGTCGCGGTCTTGCTCACCGCCGCTGTCTTCCGTCGTCAGCTCGTCGATCATCGCCATGATACGATCGGCTTCCTCGGGCGCGATGCCCGGCAGCTTGAGGAAGTCCTCGCGCTCGAGGTCGATGATGTCGTTGAGCGTCCGATAGCCCGCTTCCTCGAGAACGGCGACCGTCGCCGGCGGCATGCCGGCGATGTCGGAGAGGCGAACGTCGGCGATCTGCTCGGTCTCTTCAGGTAGTGGCGCGAAGAGCTGCTGTTCGCCGCCGCGTTCCATCCATTCACGGCTCGAGTAGAGGTCGATCTTCCAGCCCGTGAGCTCGGAGGCGAGGCGCACGTTCTGGCCGTTGCGCCCGATGGCGAGCGAAAGCTGGTCCTCGTCAACCACGGCCTGGATGGTCTTTGCGCCTGGATCGCTGAACACGCGCGCGACTTTCGCCGGCGCGAGGGCGAGCTTGGCGAAACGTTCCGGATCAGGCGACCAAGGAACGATGTCGATTCGCTCGCCATTGAGCTCATTGACCACGGCCTGAACGCGCGAGCCCTTCAGGCCGACGCACGCGCCGACGGGATCGATCGAGTCGTCGCGTGAGAACACGGCGATCTTCGTCCGACTGCCGACTTCTCGCGCAGCCGCGCGAACCTCGACGATGTTTTGCTGGATCTCGGGGACTTCGAGCTTGAACAGCGCTTTCACAAAGAGCGGGTCGCCCCGGCTCAGGATAAGACGCGGTCCCTTGGGCGTTTCCTCGACGCGCTTGAGAACGGCGCGCACCGGCTCGCCCTGATGGAAGTGCTCGCGATGATTCTGCTCGCGATACGGAATGATCGCTTCCGCTTCGCGGAACTTGTTGAGCATGACGACGAGCTTGCCGCGCTCGATCTGCTGGACTTCGCCTGAAAGCAGATCGCCGACGCGGGTGGCGAACTCGTCGCGAATGCGCGTGCGCTCGCCTTCGCGAACGCGCTGAATGATGCGCTGCTTGGCGGCCTGCACGGCGGCGCGTCCGAAGACGGCGAAATCCACCGGCTCTTCCATGACGTCGCCGGGCTCGAAACTATCGTCGAACGACTTGGCGTCGTCGACGGAGATTTGGTTGCTCGAATCCTCGACCGTCTCGACGACCGTCTTGAGGAGCACGATGCGGATGTCGCCCTTGCCGTCGTCGATGTCGACCTCGGCCTGAACGTTCGGGCCGTATTTCTTGGCGAGGGCCGCAAGGATCCCGTCCGTGAGGAGGGCGTACAGTTCCGAGCGATCGAGCTGCTTGGTATTCGATACCTCGCGAAACGCGGCGAGAATCTCTGCAGAACTGACCATCCGCTTGCCCCCTCTATTGCGATAAATGCGTTCGATTTACATGTGAAACGCCAGCCGCGCCTCCTTGACGTCAGCCAGCGGGATACGACGCTGGACCTTCGTTTTTCCGTCCGGCTCCAGCACCGCGATCTCCGATCCCTCCTCTCCCTCTACCGCGATGATCCTTCCTTCGATCCGCCCGCCGTGAGCCGGCGTGAGGACATTTGCCCAGCGACCAACGAACCGACGCCATTCGCCCGGATTGCGCAGTGGGCGCTCTCCAGGCGAGGAGACTTGCAACACATACGCGGGCGACACGAGCTCGGAGCCATCCAGCCGAGCTTCGAGCGCTCGTGAGACCCGCGCACAATCGTCCACCGTGACCGCCGCACCGTCGCGCCGGTCAATACGAGCTTCGATCAGCGGCCGATTCCGCGTCCCGCCACGCCGGAGCTCAATCAAGTCGTACCCGATCGAATCAAGCTCCGCCATGACAACAGCTTCCAGCGCGTCCTTCACATGCAGTCGAGGCAGTCGTCCAGAAACAAAAAATGTGGGGAGCCTCCCCCACATTTCACTCGCGATCACGTGAATCGCGCAGCATCGTGAACCTAGAGGTTCAATCAGGGGGCGTCAAGGCGTGGCGCGCGCACTTGGTACTCGCACGAGGGTATCGCGATGGAAGGCCGCGGGCTAACGCGGACACATGCGGGCTAACGCGGCGTCAGGATGCGCCGGCCCGCATTGCTCGGCCACGGCGCGAACGAAAGACAAAACTTTTTTTGGAACTGGTTCAGTACGCTTCGGTTCGCACGAAGCGTCCCGAGGAAGTTCCAAAAAAATCCCGGCTCGTGGCGAAAGTGGCCGGCCCGATACCGCGTTAGCCCGACCGTGTCCGCGTTAGCCCGCGGCCGTTCCATCGCGATACCCTCGCCCGGGTACCACGCCGGTAGCGAGCAACCCTAATCGCGATCGCCGATGATCACGCCGAGTTGGCGACCGACGTCACCCGCGCGGTGCGAGAAGAAACGATCGTTGTCGCATCGAGTGCATGAGTCCGAAACCGAGATGTGAACGACGCCCGCGGCGCGCGCGTGGTCGGCGATCAGGGAGCGCAGATCGACAGTCGTTGGGCGGCCGGGATTCGTGCCCGTGAGTTGGGCGTAGACGTCGGCGCTGACCTCGTAGCACTTGCCGCAGATGCCCGGGCCGAGGTGAACGCGAAGCTCGGAAGCGGACAAACCGCGGTGAGTCAACGCTTCGATGCCACGCTCGACGATGCGCGCGGCCGTGCCGCGCCAGCCGGAGTGCAGCGCGGCGACGGCCCCGGACGGGTGTGCGATGAACACGGGGACGCAGTCGGCGATCGTCACTGCCAACGCGGTGCCGCGATCCATCGAGATGTGGCCGTCGGCGGCGTCGGAGCGGAGCCACCCCTGCCAGCCCGCGTGATGCACGAGGACCGTGCTACCGTGAACCTGACCGGCGGTCGCCAGCCGATCGCCGCCGGGCGCCAGATCGCGTCGCAGCTCGTGCCAGCGGCTCATCACGGTGCGCACTGGCTCGTCGGTCATCAGGCCGAAGCTGCCGACGTCGCGTGTCGTGGTGAACGCGCGGATCCCGAACTCAAGCCACTCGGTGACGACTTCCGAGCGGTCGATGATGGTCATTTCGTGGACTGCACGCGGGTCGGATGTGCCGGAGTGCGCCGGTCTTCGACGCGCTCGATCTTCGCGCCAAGCTCGCGGAGCCGTTCGTCGATCCGCTCGTAGCCACGCTCGATCTGGCCGACGTTGTTGATCGTGCTCTCCCCCTCGGCGCAGAGCGCGGCGAGAAGCATGGCCATTCCCGCGCGAATGTCGGGCGAGTCGACGGTGCTTCCTCGCAACCGCGACGGACCGGCGACGAGCGCGCGGTGGGGATCACACAACACGATGCGCGCGCCCATCCCGACGAGCTTGTCCACGAAGAAAAGCCGAGACTCGAACATCTTTTCGTGAATCAGCACCATGCCCGTGCACTGCGTCGCGGTGACTAGCGCAATGGACATCGTATCCGCCGGGAACGCCGGCCAAGGCTGGTCCTCGAGCTTGGGAACATGCCCGCCGAGATCCGATTGGATCGTGCGCTCCTGAATCGCCGGAACGATGAGATCGGGGCCGTCGATCTTGCAGGAAATTCCGAGCCGAGCGAAGCCCATGAGGGTCGAACGCAGGTGCTCGACGCCCGCGTCGGCGATGCGGATCTCGGACTCGGTGACCGCGGCCAGCCCGATGAACGAGCCGACCTCGATGTGGTCGGGGCCGATCCGGTGCGTGGTTCCACCGAGGCTTCGTCCTCCATCGATCGTGAGCTTGTTGGTCCCGATCCCGTCGATCTCGGCGCCGAGCGCCACGAGGAAATGACACAGGTCCTGGACGTGAGGCTCGCTCGCCGCGTTGCGGAGAATCGTCGTGCCGCTCGCCGCGACCGCGGCGACGAGGGCATTCTCGGTTCCGGTGACGCTCGGCTCGTCGAGGAAGACATCGGCGCCGCGGAGACCCGGCGTCGAAAGGTGGAAGCTATCGTCCAAGTCGAACGAGGCGCCCAGCCGCTCGAGAGCGAGGAAGTGCGTGTCGACGCGCCGCCGGCCGATGACGTCTCCGCCGGGCGGAGGCAGCTCGATGTGCCCGCAGCGGGCGAGTAGCGGCGCGGCGAGGAGAATGGACGCCCGAATTCGCCGGCACAGCTTCGGGTCGAGGCTCGCCGATTCGACCGTCTTGGCCTGGACCTCGAGCGTATTCCGACCACACCACTGAACGTGGACGCCGAGTGTGGCGATGAGCTCCACGAGCGTCTCCACGTCACGAATCCGCGGGACGTTCTCGAGGGTCACCGGGTGCTCGGTGAGCAAGGCCGCGCAAATGATGGGAAGCGCGGCATTCTTGTTCCCGGACGGCCGGATCGTGCCCGAAAGACGGTGGCGGCCTTCCACGAGAAACTGCGTTGCGTTCATGAAGTTCCGATTTTTGGAGCTAGACGATTGAGCCGAGCGAAGATTACGGGTTCGATGAACGGCGGCCAATGCCGCCGCGCACATTCCGTGCACAGACCCAGCCAGGCGCGAACGCGTGTTCTTGCCGCTTGGTCCTGTTGCCCCTAGCATCCGGATATGGCTCACCTTGGCGTGCTGTTGCACCAATCCGCCGCCCGCCTGGGCGACACCCTGGTCATCAAGCAGCTCCCCCCGAACCGGGGAGTACTCGATCAGATCCTGGTGTTCAGCACCGCCTTCATCATGCTTTGTCTCGTGGCGATGGTCGTGATGCTGGTGGTCGCCGCGATGAAAATGCGTGGGGTGGCCCAGAAGGCGACGCAGGCGATGACCAAGGTCTACGCCGACCTGGGGCCGATCATCAAGACGACCGGCTCGATCGCCGAAAACGTGAACGCGATGAGCGCGGCTATCCGAGCAGACGTGGAGAAGGTCTCTGCGACAGTGACAAAGGCGAACGACCAGGTGCGGCAGACGATCTCCATGACCGAGAAACGGATCAACGAGCTCAACGCGCTGCTCTCGGTCGTGCAGTCGGAGGCGGAGCGCCTGTTCATATCGACCGCATCGACGGTTCGCGGGGTCCAAACCGGAGCGGCGACGTTTGGGCGCCGCGGTGGGCTGGACTTTGCGTCTGAAGAGCTCGATGCGGCGGGCGGGGGGGCCGATCCGGCCGAAGAAATCGAGATCCTGGAGGAAGACGACGATGGCGACGACGGCAACACCAAATCAACCGCGCCGGCGCTCCCAGCAGCCCCGCGTGTCCGTCCGCGAACGCGAGGACGGGGGCCATGATGCGGAGTACGACCTACTCACCGCCGCGCTGATCGGAGCGACGATCGGCGCCGGTTTGACCTTCATGCTCCGGCGCGGGCCGTCAGGCCGGCGTCCCGGAACACCGATCATGCTCGGGATGTCGCGAGGCGCTGGATGGGCCGGCAAGCATGCGCTCCGTCTCGGCACGCGCGGCGCGCGCTGGGCCGCCGACCGCGGCGAGGACCTTTGGGACCGCGTTCCCCGCGACGAGATTCGAGAGCATGTCTCGGACTACATCGGACGTGCGCGCGAGACGATCGACGACGCGGTCGAGTCGGAGCTCAAAATGCTCCGGCGCGCCATCCGTCGCCAAAGGAAACGTCTTGGGTTGTAGTCCGGCCGCCGGCCGGAGCGTAACTCGCCGCACTCGGTTCGGGTTGGGCTGGGTGGCGCGGGGCGCCGTGTTCGCGGTGCTCGCGCTGATCGTCGCACCGGCAGTGGCGCACGCATGGACACCCGGGACGCACGTCTTCCTGGGTGAAGCGGTCATTCGGTCCATCAGCTTGCTCCCGCCCGCGGTCGCGGCGCTGCTCAGCGAGTTCCCGTATGATTTTCTCTACGGCTCGATCGCGGCCGACACGAGCATCGCCAAGAAATACGCGCCGGTCGGGCGGCACTGCCACTCCTGGAACGTCGGGTTCGAGATCTTCGACGCGGCGAAGGATGACAGACTTCGCGCGTTCGGTCTCGGATACTTGTCGCACCTCGCGGCCGACGCCGTTGCGCACAACTACTTCGTGCCGCGCCAGCTGGCGGTCACGTCGAGCACGTCGTCGCTCGGCCATTCGTATTGGGAAAGCCGATTCGAGACACACTTGGGCACGGAGTGCGCGCGGCGGGCGCGCGAGCTGATTCTCATCGACCACTCGCGCGCGGACGGGCTGCTCGATCGTGTGCTCAGCCCGACGATTTTCAGCACGCCGACGAATCGCCGGATCTTCCGCGGCATGGTGATCGTGGCCGACAACGAGTCGTGGCAGCGGATCTTCCAGCTGATGAAGGAGAACAGCCGATGGGATCTGCCGGACCGCGACGTCGGACGGTACGTGGCCCGGTCGTACGATTTTGTGATGGACTTGTTGCGCCGGATGGACCACGCCGAGCCGTTCCGGCTCGATCCGTCGGGAGATGAGGCGCTGCGCATGGCAAAGCGCGTCCGTCGCAAGATCCTTCGTGAAGGCAACGAGCTTCGCTTGCACGAGGAGGCCGACCGGTATTTCGGTCTGCCGGCGACCGAGCTCACCTACGCCGCGGAGCTAACCCGTCCGCTCTACGAACCGAGTCGCGTCGCGAGCAACTGATTCAGGCGCTTCGGATCGGCGGCGCCGTTGGACTTCTTCATCACGTAGCCGACAAGCACTCCCTGCAAGCGCTTTTCGCCGCCAAGGAACCGACGCGCTTCATCGGGATTATCGGCCAGCACCTCGTCGATCCAGCGCGCGAGTGAAGCGTCGTCGCTCACTTTGAGTAGCCCATCCCGGTCGGCGATCTTCGCCGGCGGGTCGCCGGTCTTGACCATCGTGAGAAAAACCTGCTTCCCGGCACTTCGGCTGATCGTGCCGGCGGCGATGAGCTTGAGCAGATCGGCGAGATCCGCCGGGCGAACGGTGAAATGCTCGATCGTCTGCCCCGTCGCCTTCAGCGTGGCGAACAGCTCGCCCATGATCCAGGTCGCCGCGGCTTTTGCATCGCCGCTGCGATGCGCCGCCGCCTCGAAATAGTCCCCCATGGCGCGCGACGCCGTGAGCACGGCGACGTCGTACTCGGCGAGCGACGGATATTCGTCCTTGAAACGCGCGCGGCGCGCGTCGGGCAGCTCGGGAAGCTCCTTCTTGACGCGATCGATCCGATCGAGTGGAACGAGGAGCGGCGGGAGGTCCGGCTCGGGGAAATAGCGGTAGTCGTGGCTTCCCTCTTTCGAACGCGTCGGGCGCACTTCGCCGGCATTGGCGTCCCAAAGCATCGTCTGCTGCTCCACCTTGCCGCCGCGATCGAGCACGGCGCACTGCCGCGCGAACTCCACCTCGAGCGCGCGGACCACGCCCGAGAAGGAATTCATGTTCTTGACCTCTGTTTTCGTGCCGAGCTTCGTCTCACCGCGTGGCCGCGTACTGACGTTCGCGTCGACGCGCAGGCTTCCCTCCTCCATGCTCACGTCGCTGACCGCGACATACTCGAGGATCTGCTTGAGCGTTTTCAGATAGGCGTCCACCTCGGCCGTGGAACGCATATCCGGCTCGCTCACGATCTCGACCAACGGTACGCCGGCGCGATTGAGGTCGACTGCCGTCGCCCCGGGAAACCGGTCGTGGATCGACTTGCCGGCGTCTTCTTCCATATGCACACGCGTGATCCCAACGTTCACCTTCGAGCCGTCGACGCGCGTGCCGATGGTGACACAGCCCTTGGTCGCGAGCGGCTTGTCGAATTGCGAGATCTGGTAGCCTTTCGGCAGATCGGGATAGAAGTAGTTCTTGCGCGCAAATACCGACGTCGACTCGACGTTGCAACAGAGCGCGAGCGCCGCACGAATGGCCAGATCGACCGCGTGATCGTTGAGCACCGGCAAGGCGCCGGGAAGACCGAGGCACACCGGACAGGTATGCGCGTTCGGCGGCGCGCCGAAATCCGCCGAGCAGCCGCAAAAGATCTTCGTCCTCGTCTTGAGCTGGACGTGGACCTCGAGGCCCACGACCATCTCGTAGCGATCCTCGTTGGCGCGAGCGTCGGAACTCATCGTCAGACGTTCGCGCCGAGGGCGCGCTCGAGGGCGAATGCGGCGACGAACATCTGTCGCTCGTCGAAGTGACTGGCCATGAACTGACCGCCTACCGGCAACCCGTTCACCCGTCCGATCGGCAACGACATCGCCGGCACGCCGGCGAGGTTCGCCGTGCACGTAAAGATGTCGCTCAGGTACATCTCGTACGGATCGGACTTCGCGCCGAGCGGGAACGCGGGAGTCGGGGTCGTCGGCGTGAACAACAAGTGCACGCCGGAGGCGAAAACGTTGGCGAAATCGCGGGCGATGAGGGCGCGGACCTGCTGCGCCTTCTTATAGTAGGCGTCGTAGTAGCCGGCCGAGAGCACATAGGTACCGAGCAAAATGCGCCGCGTCACCTCGCGGCCGAAGCCGCGGGAGCGCGTCGCTTCGTACATCGCCTGCAAGCCGTCGCCCTCGATGCGCAGTCCGTAGCGCACGCCGTCGAAGCGAGCGAGGTTGGACGACGCTTCGGCCGGCGCGATGATGTAGTAGACAGGAATCGCCAGGCTCGTGTGCGGCAGTGAGACGTCCCGCACCTCGGCGCCGAGCGTGCGCATCGCGTCGAATGCCGCGTCGCACCGCTCTCGAATGCTCGGGTCGAGCTCGGGCGGAAAATATTCGCGCGGCCTACCGACCACCACGCCGGTGAGAGATCCCCGCGCCGCGTCATGATACGGCGGCACCGGCTCGGCGGCGCTTGTCGAATCGAGTGGATCGAGTCCGGCGACGGCCTCGAGGCCGAGGGCTGCGTCGTTCACGGTCCGACCGAACACGCCGATCTGGTCGAGCGACGACGCGAACGCGACGAGTCCGTATCGACTCACGCGTCCGTATGTCGGCTTCACGCCGACGACGCCGCAGAAGGCCGCCGGTTGTCGCACCGAACCGCCCGTCTCGGAGCCAAGCGCGATCGGCACGATGCCCGCGGCCACCGCGGCGCCGGATCCGCCGGACGACCCTCCTGGCACGAGCGCTGGATTCAGCGGATTTTTGGCAGGCCCGAACGCGCTGTTCTCGGTGGACGACCCCATCGCGAATTCGTCCATGTTCGACTTGGCGACGATCACCGCACCCTGTCGAGCGAGTCGCGTGATGGCCGTCGCCTCGTACGGGCTCACATAGCCGTCGAGGATTCGCGAACCGCACGACGTCGGCATCTCTAGCGTGGCGATGTTGTCCTTCACCACGATCGGTACGCCGGCGAGCAAGCCCGTTTGGCCTTTCTCGATGCCGTCGTCGATAGAGCGCGCACGAGCGCGGGCGGCGGAGTCGTCGCGATGCAGGAGGATGTTCAAGCCCTCACGACCCGCGCCGATTTCATCCGCCCGGTCGACGGAGGCCTTGGCGAACGACAGCGCCGAGCGTTCGCCGCTCGTAACAGCCTTCTGAATCCCAGCCGCCGTGAGCGACGGGGTCACGCGGCGCCGGGCTCCTCGTGACTCGACAGACGCGGCACGAGAAAGAATCCGTCCTTCGTCTTCGGTGCGAAGTCGGCGATCGCTCGCGCCAACTCGACCGGCTTGTTGTCGTCAGGACGCAACGGCGCTCCGGCGGCGCCAATGCCGGCCACCGGTTCGACGCCCTCGGTGTCGACGCGAGAGAGCACGTCCATGTGCTCGAGTATCGTGTTCAGCTCGGCCACGTAGGCGTTCAGCGCGTCGGGCGTCAGCCCGAGGCGAGCGAGCAGTGCAACGTGGCGGACATCATCGGGAGTGACAGCCATCAGTCGTCCGCGCGCTCGAGATTCGCTTGCGCGATGACCAGCGTCTTTCTACCGACGGCTTCGTCGTCGAAATCGACCTTCACTTTCGCATCACGGCCGACGCCGGCCAGCTCGGCGATGGTCCCGCTGCCGAATTTTCGGTGCTTCACCCGCGCGCCGATGACGTAGTTCGGCGCATCCTGCGATTCGTACTCGATACCGCCGGTGAATCCGACAGGCATGCCGGGGCGACGCGCCGCGGCGGACGCACGCGGCGTGACTTCATCGAGGTCGATCTCGAGGCGCGATCGCCGCTCGAAACCACCGTCCCCTCCCCCTGCACGTCCGTAGCTCCCGCGCACGCTGTTGTATCCGCTGGAATCCCCGCCGGCGCGCATGAATGATCGCCCGGAGCTGCGCACCTTGATCGTGCTGCGTTTCTCGAGCATCGCCGGCGGAATTCCGTCGAGGAAGCTGGATTGGCGCGCGCCGAGCAGCTCGCCGTTGCGACGGCGTTCCTCGGCATGGGAGAGATAGAGCTTTTGCCGCGCTCGGGTGATGCCGACGTAGAAGAGGCGTCGTTCTTCCTCGAGGAGCGGCGGATCGTCGTAGGCTTTGGCGAGCGGGAAAAGCCCGTCCTCGAGGCCCGTGATGAACACCACGGGAAACTCGAGGCCCTTCGCGTTGTGCAGCGTCATCAAGGTCACCGCGTCGGCGTCGCCGCCGAGCGCATCGCTATCGGCGACGAGGCTCGAGCGTTGGAGGAAGTGATCGAGCGGACGAAGCCCGACCTCGCCCAGCTCGTCGGCCACCGTCTCCGCCGCGCCGGTGATCAATTCGCGCACGTTGTCCAGCCGCTCGGCCGATTCCGGGCCCTCGGCGCGGAGGTAATCGCCGTATCGAATGGCCTCGACGATCTCGCGCAGCAGTTCGTCGACCGCCGCTTCAGACGCGCGATCGCGCAGCCCGGCGATGACGCGTACGAATTCACCGAGCGCCACGCGTGCCGCGGCGCGAAGAGTCGTGACGATGGACGGATCGTGCGCCGCATCGAACAACGAGACACGGGCATTGCGCGCGCCCTCGGCCAAAAGCTCGATCGTCGTCTCACCGAGGCCGCGCTTGGGGACGCTCACGGCACGGCGAAATGCTTCGTCATCCGACGGATTGGCAACCAGCTTGAGGTACGCCATGAGATCGCGGATCTCGCGTCGGTCGTAGAAACGAACGGCTCCGACGAGACGGTACGGGATCGCGTGGCGGCGAAGACTTTCCTCGAGCGCGCGGCTTTGCGCGTTGGTGCGATAGAGCACCGCGACGTCGGAGTTCGCGAGCGACCGCGCGGACCGTCTCGCCGCCAGCTCGGCGACGATGAACTCGGCTTCATCGCGCTCGTCGAGCGAGCGCACCAGCGTCACCTGCTCGCCCGAGGGATGCGTGGCGCGCAGCGTTTTCCCCATCCGCCCGGTGTTGGCGCTGATGACGACGTTGGCGAGGTCGAGAATCTGCGGCGTCGACCGGTAGTTCTGCTCGAGTCGCACGACCGCGGCGCTTGGAAAATCCTTGTTGAAGTCGAGGATGTTCCGGATGTCCGCGCCGCGCCATCCATAGATCGACTGATCGTCGTCGCCGACGACGCAGACGTTGCCATGCTCGCCACCGAGGAGCTTGATCAGCTCGTACTGCGCGCGATTCGTGTCCTGGTACTCGTCGACCAGGATGTATTTGAAGCGGCGGCGGTAGCTCTCGAGCTTCTCGGGGTGCTGCTGGAGCATGCGCACGGGAAGCACGAGCAGATCGTCGAAGTCCACCGCATTCGCGGTTTGCAGCGTCTCGCCGAGCGATTGATAGATCGGGGCGATTGCCTTGGAGAATGGCTCCATCGCCAGACGCTCGTACTCCTTGGGCGGGACGAGCGCGTTCTTGGCATCGGAGATCGCGCCCTGCACGGCGCGCGGCGAGAACTGCTTGGTGGAGACGTGGTGGCGGTCCATCAACCGCTTGATCACGCTGAGCGAATCGTCCTGGTCGTAGATCGTGAACGACGGCGTTCGTCCGACGAGATGGGCCGCCGCGCGGAGCATTCGCGCGCCGATCGCGTGGAAGGTACCGATCCACATCCCGGCCGGATCCTGGCCGAGCAAGCGTCCGACACGCTCCCGCATCTCACCGGCGGCCTTGTTCGTGAACGTGACGGCGAGAATGTCCCGCGCATCAGCGCCCTCGATGTCGATCAGCCGAGCGATGCGCGTCGTCAGCACGCGCGTCTTTCCCGATCCGGCGCCTGCGAGTACGAGCAGCGCTCCGTTCACGTGCAGCACGGCTTCGCGCTGCGCGGGGTTGAGTCCGGCGGTGAGTTTGTCGTCCAGCAACGTCGACAAGATTGATCCTGTGGGCTTCTCGGCAGCTCGGCGGCTCGGCACCTCGGCCGAGCAGCCAGAAGCCGAGTAGCTCAGTGAAGAATAATCTCGAATGTTGCGCCCTGCGCCGACGGCGCGAGCGCGAGTTTGCCGCCGTGGTTCTCTTCGACGATGCGCTTCGCGAGCGACAGGCCGATGCCCCAGCCGCTCTGCTTCGTGGAAAAACCAGGCTCGAACACGCGTGACCGAATCTCGCTCGGTATTCCGGGGCCGTCGTCGGCGACGCGGATCACGACCGAGTCCGGCTCGCCGCCGTGATCGGCGCTCAGTGAGACCCGGCCTCCGCGTCCGGCGAGCGCGTCGATCGCGTTCTTCGTGAGCACTTCGATAGCCCACTCGAGGAGCACAGGGTCTCCCTGCACGGCGTGGAGATCGGGCGCGGCGGTACACTCGATGGCGATCGTGTTGGCGAGCGTCGGCACTCGCGCCTGGAAGTACCGTGAGACGCGGGCGACGATGTCGGCGACGTCGAGCGGTTCGTACTTCGGCTCGCGGCCGATCCGCTCGAAGCGATGGGCCACTCGGTCGAGCCGCTCGAGATCGCCCCGCATGTGGCGCGTCACCGTGCGCGTGGATTCGTCGTCGCCGCGGTCCTCGAGGAGCTCGACCCAACCAGCAAGGCTGGAGAGGGGCGTGCCCAACTGGTGCGCCGACTCGCGCGCCATACCGGCCCAGAGACGCTCGCGCGCCGCGTCGCCTCGCGTGCGGATCACGTACAAGCCGGCGAGCAGTAGAATCGCCGCGGTCACGACCTGGATGATCGGGATGACCAACAGCCCCCGAACGACGGCGTCGTCGCCATAGTAGATCGTTCCGATCGACGGCTCGACGATTGGCGCATTCGCGCGCTGCAGCACCGGGACGTACGCGCGCACTCGCGGATCGGAATCGGGGACCGGGTGCCTCGGATCGTCGAACGGCAGATTGACGTGCGTGTACACTTCACCGTTCGGGGAGATGATAACGAGCGGCACTCCCTGTTCGGTGATCGCGCGCGAGAGGTCGACGAGCGCCGCGTCCGAGGCGCCGGTCGCCGTGTCGCCGAACGCGCGGAACACTCGCGCGTACATCTGACTCGATCGCCGGGCGTCGCTGCGGAGATCGTTGATCACTCGCCGCGTGTACCAGAGGTACGACGCGAGGAGGATCAGGATCAGCGCAGCGACAAACAGCTCAGGCTTGCCGCGTCGCATCGCGGCTAGCGGAGTGTGTCGGTTCCGAGGTACGGCCGAAGCACGTCGGGCACGGTCACGCTCCCGTCGGCGTTCTGGTAATGCTCGAGGATACAGGCCAGCGTGCGTGGAAACGCGAGACCGCTGCCGTTCAGGGTGTGAACGAAACGCGGCTTCTCACCCTTGGCGGGTCGATAGCGGATATTCGCGCGCCGCGCTTGGTACTCGGTGAAATTGCTGCACGACGACACTTCGAGCCAGACTCCGACTCCGGGCGCCCATGCCTCGAGGTCATACGTCATCGCCGAGCTGAATCCGGTGTCGCCCGCGGCGAGCAGCTTGCGCCGGTGCGGGAGACCAAGCCGCTCGAGGATCGCTTCGGCGTGGCGGGTGAGAAGCTCGAGCTGCTCACCCGACGACTCGGGCGTAGCGTAGCGAACGAGCTCCACTTTGTCGAATTCGTGGGTGCGGAGCACGCCGCGAGTGTCCTTCCCCGCCGATCCGGCTTCGCGGCGGAAGCACTTGCTGTAGGCGACGAACCCCATGGGAAGCGCGGCTGCCTCGAGAATCTCGTCGCGATAGAGATTCGTGACCGGAACCTCCGCGGTCGGGATGAGAAAAAGCTCGTCACCGCGCGTGGCGTAAGCGTCGTCCTCGAACTTCGGGAGTTGCCCGGTGCCGGTCATGGTCGCGCGATTCACGAGCAGCGGCGGCCAGACCTCTTCGTACCCGTGCTCGTCGCGGTGCACATCCATGAAGTAGTTGAGCAGACTGCGCACGAGCCGCGCGCCCGCCTTGCGGTACACGACGAACCCGGAGCCGGAAATCTTCGAAGCGCGCTCGAGATCGATGATGCCGAGCGCGGCGCCGATCTCCCAATGGGGCTTCACGCCGTCGGGCGACCGAGGGGTTCCCCACTCGCGCACGATGACGTTGTGCTCCTCATCGCCGCCGGGAACTTGCGGGAGGGTGACGTTGGGAATCTCGAGCAGCAGCCGTTGCAGCTCGGTTTCCACGCCGCCCAATTCGGCCTCGAGGCGACCGATTTCGTCGCCGAGCGCGCGCCCCTGCGCGATGAGATCGTCGGCATCCTCCTTGGCGCGTTTTCGCTTGGCGACTTCCTGGGTGTTGGCGTTGCGCGCCGCCTTACGCTCCTCGACCGCCTGGATGAGCGTGCGCCGCTCTTTCTCGAGCGTGACACCGCTGTCCAATACGGGAGCGAGCGCGTCGAGGGCGCCGCGACGGCGCAGGCCATCGCGGAGCAGATCGAGCTGCTCGCGAAATATTTTGAGGTCGTGCACCGATCAGGTCTTAGGGACGCCCGGTTGGAACGAAACGAAGCCGCAGTTGGGATCGACGGTCCAGCGAACCTTGAGCTGCCGCGTCAAGCGATTCACTTCGGTGACCTGAACCTTCGCGTACATCGAGGTGCCGGTGAGCGAAAGACCGCAAACCCCGGCGTCGTTCGACTGCACGAGCACGACGGCGTTGCGCTGCGTGACGAGGGCCGTGTCGGCCTTGTACCCGTTTTTGGGCGCGGAGAGAACCGCCTCGAATGTATCGCGAACGGTTTGGAGTCCCACCGAGTGGGTCGTCGTGGACAGCGCCGTCGCGATCGTGCGCTGAGGGTAGATCACGATCTGCCCCGTCGAATCGAGGTCGAAGCCGATGTCAAACGAAAAACTCTGGTCGACGGGAATCAGCGTGCCCGTGAAAACGTGCAGCCCCGACGGAGCTCCGGCGGGCGCGCCATTCAACGCGTACACCGTCCCGGTGTCGCTGATCGTTGGGAGCGAAGCCGGTACGCCGGTGAAATCGCCGCACGCGAGGCCAAAGGTTGCCAGGACGGCGCCCGCAAGCGCGACGGCGCGTCGGGGGCGAGACGGCGGCTTTCGGAAGTCAGTTCGACAAGTCATGTCAGAGGGGTCAACGGCGAAGGATAGAAAGGCGGCAAACATACTTCAAGCGATTGGCGTCGCTTGACTTCCATAATTGTGAACTCTAGCTTCGCCACGACTTTCAACGCGAGCCGAAGCGCCGGAATGGCCCCACCGAGCATCCGAGATCTGGTCGCCGTCATCCGGCAACGCGAAGGTGTCGACGCCGCGGTCGTATTGGGGCGCGACGGACTTCTCATCGACGGCCAGCTCACGACCGGGCTCGACGCCGAGGACATCGCGGCGCGCATTCCCGCCATTATTACCTCGGCGGACGAACTCGGGTCCGCAACAAATCGCGGAAATTTGCTGACCGCCGTTCTCGAGCTCCGATCGGGCACCGCAATTGTTTCCGTGCTGTCCGCGGACGCGGTTCTGCTGGTTCTCGTGGCTCACGGCGCGAACATCGCCCAACTGCTGTTTGAATTGCGCAGGCATCGCGAGCACATCGCCGCACTCGTCTGATTCGTGTCCAGCGACCACCAACTGTTTCACGTCCTCGTGGCCGACGATGAACCACACATCGGCCGCATCATCAAGATGAAGCTCGAGCAAGGGCCGTTTCGCGTCACGCTCGCCTACGACGGCCGCGAGGCGCTTCAGGTTCTCGAGCACGAATCCGACATACGTTTGGTGCTTCTCGACCTGATGATGCCTCACATGAGCGGGCTCGACGTTCTCGCGGCAATGCGACGCGATGACCGGTGGCGCGATCTGCCGTGCATTATCCTCACCGCGGCGGGTCAGGAGCAGCAGCACACCAGCGCGATGAAAATGGGAGCGAACGATTTTCTGACGAAGCCGTTCAGCCCAAAGAAGCTCTACTCGCGCGCGGCGGAGCTGGTCGGTATCGGCCCGGACGAAGGCGCGGGCGAGACATGAGCCGCTGGGCCGTCGTGCTCGCCGGCGGCATCGGCTCGCGCTTTTGGCCACTCAGCACGCCGGCGCGTCCCAAACAACTTCTACCGCTCGTCTCGACCGAGCCGTTGCTCGTCGAGGCAGTCGACCGGCTGCGTCCGATCGTCGCGATCGAGCGGGTGCTGATTCTCACCAACGACGTACTGGTGCCGGCGATCGCGGAGCTGCTTCCGGACGTCCCTCGCGCCAATCTCGTCGCCGAACCGCGCGCCGGTGGAACCGCGGCCGCGCTGACGTGGGCCTCGCAGGAGATCGCTCGTCGTGACGGTCCGACGGCGACGATGATATCGGTGCACGCCGACTGGGCGATCGCCGACGCCCCTGGCTTTCAGCGCGCGCTCACGAGAGCCGCTGAAGCGGCCGAGGAACATCACGCGCTCGTGACGGTCGGTGTCGTGCCGACGCGCGCCGATCCGGGCTTCGGTTACATCCAGCCCGGCGACAAGATCGACAACGACGTCCGCAAAGTGGCGCGCTTCGTCGAAAAGCCGGATCGTCAGCGCGCCGAAGAGATGCGCCGCGACGGGTACCTGTGGAATTCCGGCATCTTCGTGTGGCGGGTCGGCGATTTTCTCGACGACGTTCGCAAGCTGACGCCCGAGGTGGCGGCGGCGCTCCACGCGCACGCCGACGACCTGCATCGCTTCTTCGGCGCCGTGACGCCCGTATCGGTGGACGTCGGCGTGTTGGAACGAAGCGATCGCGTGGCCGTGCTTCCCGGCGATTTCGGATGGGACGACGTTGGGACGTGGGGTGCGCTGCGGCGCGTCAGGAAGCACGATGCGAACGGAAACGCGGTGCAGGGCCGTGCTTATGCGGTGGATGCGCGCGGCAACGTCGTTCACGCGCCGGAGGCGACCGTCGTATTGTACGGCGTGTCGAATCTGGTCGCGGTAGTCGAGGACGGACTCGTGTTGATCACGACGGTCGATCGGTCCAGCGATCTCAAGACGCTGGTTGACGCATTGCCGCGCGGCGTACGTGAGCGGGAGGGGGCGGATTGAGCGCGCTCTACTTATACGACGACGCGCGGGCGCGAACCTTCGAGCCGTTCGCGTCGTCGCGCCCGATCTCCGAGCTCGTATCAGGGATCTCGACGATCCGCGAGCGTTGGCAGACGGCGCTCCAGGGCGTGACGAAGACGCACTTCCTCGCCGGCCGTCGGCACGCGGACTTCGACGAGTGGTCGCAGAGCCTGCCCGCCGACGCGACGATTCCGGCCGGAGCAATCGTCGTCAACGCCCGCGCCGTACCGGGCGTGCCTGCCGACATCGTCAAGCTCGGGCGGTACAACGCCGGTTGCTCGGTATGGCGATGCGGCGAACGCCTCGCCGGCATTCGCATCCGAGAGCCCGTGCGAGCGTCGGCGTTCGACGACGGCTCGCTGACGCTCGAAGATCTCGCGGCGGGAACGGGCGGCATCGGCGACATGAATGGCTGGTGGCTCGACGAGGTGTGGGATCTGGTGCGTATTCTCCCCGATCAGTTGGCGAACGATCTCACGCAGCTGGCGCAAAGTTCGAGAATCCAGGCGACCGATCCACCGGCGCACGCGACGGTGGTCGGCGACAAACGCGTGATGGTCGCCGAGCACGTCGTCATCGAGCCGCACGTCGTCTTCGATACGACCGCAGGGGCGATCTATATCGGCCCCCGGTCGCACATCCGTGCTTTCACGCGAATTACGGGACCGTGCTACATCGGCCGCGAAGTCACCGTGATGGGCGGCGACATCACCGGATCGTCGATCGGCGACGTGAGCAAAGTGCGGGGTGAGCTGAGCGCGACCACGATCGTTGGGCACTCGAACAAGGGGCACGACGGGTTCGTCGGCCATTCATATATAGGGCGCTGGGTCAACCTCGGCGCCGGCACGGTCACGAGCAACCTGAAGAACACCTACGGCAACGTCGCGCTCTGGACGCCGCAGGGTCAACGTGACACGGGGCTGCAGTTCCTCGGCACGCTGTTCGGCGATCACGTGAAGACCGGCATCGGCCTGCGACTGACCACCGGCACGGTGCTCGGCGCCGGGGCCAACGTCTACGGCAACATGCCGCCGAAGGTGGTCGCGCCGTTCTCGTGGGGCGACACACCTCCCTACACCGTTTATCACGCCGATAAGTTTGTCGAGACGGCGCGGCGCATGATGTCGCGCCGGCACGTGGAGCTGAGCGAACGCGCCCGTCGCCATCTTCAAGCAATGCACACCGGGCGTTGGACGGTGCCCGACAACGCGGATTAGGAACTGCCGACGAGGTTTCTTTGAAGCTTTGGATGCTGGGAAGCGGGAGCGGCGGCAACGCGGTGCTGATCGAATGCGACGGCTCGCGCATTCTGATCGACTGCGGATTCGGAACGCGCACGCTCGCCGGCCGGCTCAAGGCGATCAGCGTCGCGCCGCAGTCGATCGACGCGTGTATCGTCACGCACGATCATGACGATCACGTGAAGGGCGCAAAGGGCGCCGCCAAGCGATGGGGCTGGGAGGTGTTCGCGACGCACGGCACGGCGCGCGCGGCGGGACTCAACGGCGCCAAGGTCCATCGATTCGCGGCGGGCATGACGATCGAGTTTCCGCGAATCACCGTCGCGAGCACGCCGACGCTGCACGACGCGCACGAATCGGTCGGGTTCGTCGTGACGAGCCATTCGACGGGTGCGCGCGCCGGACTCTTCTACGACCTTGGACGCGCGACGCGCGCGATGGCCAAGGCATGCGAGTCGCTCGACATCCTCGTCCTCGAGTCGAACCATGACGACGAGATGCTCAGGAACGGTCCGTATCCGCGATGGTTGCAGACGCGCATCGCCAGCCCGATCGGGCACCTGAACAACAAGGATTCGGGAGCGTTCGCTCGCCAGGCGGTGACGAAGGAATGCAACCATCTCGTGCTCGCCCATCTCAGCGAAACCAACAACACGGCGCGCATCGCGATGGCGTGTATGCGGTCGGCATTGGCCGGATCGCGATTCAAGGGGACGCTCACCCCGGCGAAGCAGGACGCCGTGGTCGGACCGTTCACACCGGGAAAAGCGCGCGCCGAAAAGCCGCTTCAATACGCGTTGTTCTAACGCGTTCGTCGGAACGCATGGTACCGAGGGGGGCCATGAAAAAGACCGCGCACGCTCGCTTCGCCATCAAGAGTTGGGATGAAAAACCCTATAGCGAAGGGGCCGGCCTCCCCAAGCTCACCCGCGCCAGCGTCGTCAAGACGTTGAGCGGCGACATCGAGGGCGTAAGCCAAGTCGAGTATCTGATGATGTACCGGGCCGACGGGACGGCGACGTTCGTCGGCTTGGAACGGGTCACGGCGCGGATCGGCGAGCGAAGCGGCTCATTCGTCATGCAACGCGCCGGTGGATTCGAGGGCGGGCTGGCGAAAGAGTCGTACGCTGTAGTCGCCGGCTCTGCGACGGGAGATTTGCGCGGGCTTCGTGGCGAGGGCGCGACTTCCGTAGGACACGGGATGGAGCATCCGTTCGAACTGACCTACGAGCTCGAATAGCCGTCGAGCTCAGTTATCTGCCGCTTTGGTATCGACGTAGGCGCGCGTCTCACAGGAGCGGGAGGCCGGATGCCGGCTGGCGAGTATCACGTGTCTCTGCAGCAGGGCCTTCCGCGAACGATCGCCGCCGTGCGCACGCGGTTGCCGGTGCAGCGAGTGAAGTCGGTCTTCCGCGACTATCTGGATCAGGTCTATGCGGCCGGGCGCGCGGGAAGCGTCACGCTCGACGGTCAGAACGTGTTCGTCTACCAGAGCGTGCCCGATCAGGCGGACAGTGCCGACGTCGCGTTCGGCGTCGGCACGCGGGCGCCATTCGCGCCCGTCGGCGAGGTTCAGCCCGTCGATCTGCCGGTCGGCGAAGTCGCGGTGACGACGCACTGGGGTGACTATTCCCGGCTTGGCGCCGCACACAGTGCCGTGATCGACTGGTGCCGAAGCCACGGACATCGGCTGTCGGGAACTCGCTGGGAAGTTTACGGACACTGGACCGACGATCCATCCAAACTACGCACCGACGTCTACTACCTTCTCGCCTAGCGCACGGGCACCTTTAACTACGCTGTCGCTTTGCCAGGAGCACCGATGTCTGCCGCGAAGTGCACCCATCTGGACCTCGTACACGACGTATCGCCGAACACTCCGGGCTGTGAAGAGTGTCTCAAGACGGGCGGCTGGTGGGTGCACCTGCGCCTCTGTCTCACCTGTGGACACGTTGGCTGCTGCGATCAATCGCCCGGCCGTCATGCGACACGCCACGCCGGCGAAACCAAGCATTTCCTGATTCGAAGCCTCGAGCCCGACGAGGACTGGGGCTATTGCTACGCCGACGAGCTATTCATGGAACCGGCGCCGACGCCCTCGTCGAAAAACTCGGCCGGGGCGCGATAGTCGATGACGGACTCGCTGCCGCGTAACAAAGCGCTCGCGCCGTTTGCTCCGCTCATCGGTGAGTGGAAAATGTCGGCGACCCACCCCATGCTCCCCGGCGAGCATTTCCACGGCACGGCCTCGTTCGCCTGGCTCGACGAAGGCGCCTTCTTCGTCTGGCGTTCGTCGCTGGACGATCCTCGGTTCCCGACCGGCGTCGCGATCTTTGGCAGCGACGACGAACGCCACGAGTACTTCATGCTCTACTTCGACGAACGGGGCGTCTCTCGCAAGTACGACGTCGCCATCGAAGGCAACACGATTCGCTGGTCGAGGAACGCGCCCAAATTGTCGCAGCGCAATACGTGGACGATCGCGGCCGATGGGCGCAGCGTTGCGGGCAAGGGCGAGATGTCGCGTAACGGAGGCGCCTGGGAAGGGGACCTCGAGGCAACGTTCACGCGGATCTGAACCGTGCGAAGACGAACGATCGCAATCAGTGTCGCGCTGCTTGCCGGCGTGATCGCGGCCGACGCCGTTGTCTCGCGAGAACGGCGTGCGAGCTCGCCAGGACGCGAGCAAAGTGACGACTGCCTCGGCACGGACTCCATCGTTCAGATCATGCCGGGCCGCATCGGAGCGCTGCCCCTCGACGTACCACTCGCCGAGCTGCGCCGCCGGTGCCCGAATCTCGCATGGACGACGACAAACGGCGACGAGTCGCTCGATACGGCCGTGCTGCTCGCGCGACCAGGACTCCGCGTCGTAGGCGTAGTCGCCACACTCGCCGACGAGGGAGGTGATCGTCGCCCGCTTCGCGTCGACTCGAACGCGCGGATCGTAATATGGAAAGTCTCGGGGACGCGCGGCGTCTTGACCGACGGAGTCCCCCTGACGGCGACGTGGAACGACCTACGGCGCGTCTAC
>DATMHK010000152.1:0-6667 GCA_035554995.1 Gemmatimonadaceae bacterium | reverse complement strand
TTGCGCAGCACCACCGCATAGAGTCCGAAGTTCTCGATATGATCGTTATTCGTCATGTCGAGCCACTGCGAGCGCAGACCGAAATCCGTCGACGCGAGGAACCACAGGTACTTCCCGCTCGCGTCCCACGCCGGCGTGATCGCGTCGGCGAGGCCGTCGGTCACCTGCTTCGACACGCCCGTCTCGACGTTCACGACCTGGATCGCTTTGTACAGCGAATTGAGATGCTTCGCGTACGCGATCCATTTTCCATCAGGGGACCACGAGGGATTCATGGTACGCTGCGGCACCATCCACGGATCGCTGCCGACGACCTTCGCTTGGCCCGTCGCAACGTCGACGACCCACAGCTTGAGGTTCGTGTCATGGAACATGATCCGCTTGCCGTCGGGCGACCACGCGGCGGTGTAGAAGTGCCCGGTGGTTGGAATCTTGATCTCGCGCGGCGGCGTCAGGCCGTCGGCCGCTTCTATGTAGAGGGCGTACTCGCCCGAGCGGTCGCTGAAGTACGAGAGGGACTTGCCGTCGGGCGACCACGCCGGCTCGCGCTCCGCCGATGCGCTCGAGTTGGTGAGATTGCGAACGTCGCCACGCTCGGCCGGAATCGTGAAAATCTCGCCGCGCGCCTCGACGGCAATCCGCTTGCCGGTGGGCGACAGGGCGAGATTCGTCATGTTCGTGGTAACGTCCTTCCACTGCGCCATCATCCACGGGAAGTCGCCCGCCGCCGTGATGTTCACGACGTGCTCCTTTCCGCCCTTCTCCATGAGATGGATGTTGCCCGCCTGCTCGAACACGACCGCGCTGCCGTCCGACGCCGCGTCGAGCGCCTTCACGTCGAAGTCGGAGTATGACGTGAGCTGCGTCAGCTTCTTCGTCTTGCTGTCGTAGCTCCAGACGTTGGCCACGCCATCGCGATCGGAGATGAAATCGACGACGTCGTTGCCGACCCACACCGGATCCATGTTCTTGGACTCGGGATTGTTCGGCGCGAAGTGCGCGGAGCCGCGTGGGGCGCCGGCCTGGGCGACGACCAGATCCGTCGCCGTGCCGTTCGGCGTCGTTTCGAGATCGTACGTCTTGAGGTCGACGATCCAGATCGGACGATTCTGCCCGCCACGATAGTTGCGGCGCTCTTCGTCCCACGAGTTGTTCATGCGGTACGCCACGTGGCGACCGTCGGGTGAGATCTTGCCTTGATAGGCGCGCGGCAGCGCCATCGGCTGCTCGACGCCCCCTTCCACCGGCACCGTCCAGAAACGTGGCGCCGCGTTTGGCGCGGACGTCGCGCGGCCTGAGGCGAAGACGACCGACTTGCCGTCCGGCGTCCAGCCCTGGACGACGTCGCCTCCGGGATGCCAGGTCAGCCGCTTGGGCTCACCGCCCTCGGCGGGAATGACGTAGACGTCCACGTTGCCCCCGTACTGCGCGCTGAACGCGATCAGCTTTCCGTCGGGCGAGAACTTCGGGTTCTCGGCCGTCCCCTGAAAGCTGGTCAGCCGGCGCGCCAGTCCGCCGCCGCGATCGACCGTCCAGATGTTGTTGGCGTACGCGAATGCGATCTGCGTTTTGCTCACGGTCGGCGAGCGAAGCATTCGCGTTTGTGCGTCGCCGCCTGTCAGCGGAGCGATACAAAGACCGAGGACGACGAGGCCTTCGAGCGTGCGGGAACGGCGTGACATCTGGACAGTCCGGGGATTGGGGTCGGGATTATTCTGCGCCCCGATCCCTCCGGGTCGCTAGGGTCCGTTCTCCAGCCTCTAGCCAGTCTCAAGCTTGGCCGGTAGCATCCGCGTGGCGCGGGTCCACTCGCGCCCAGAGTCCAGCCCACCTGAGCGCTCATGCCGATCGAAAACGTCTCTGATACCGCCCGCTGGGTTGCCGTGTATCGGGCGATGGAGAGCGAGCGTCGCGACCCGATCTTCCGCGATCCGTTCGCGCGTCGCCTCGCCGGCGCCAAGGGGCAGGAGATCGTCGACACGATGCCGCGCGGGACGCAGGCGGCGTGGGCCATGATCGTTCGCACGGCGGTGTTCGACGAGCTCATCGTCGATCGCGTCGCGGCCGGCGTCGACTGCGTGTTGAACCTGGCCGCCGGGTTGGACGCACGCGCCTGGCGGATGTCGTCGCTTCCGTCGACGCTCCGCTGGATCGACGTCGACCTGCCGGGCATCCTGGACTACAAGACCGACATGCTGCGCGACGAGAAACCCGTCGTGCGCTATGAGGCCGTGAAGGTCGATCTCACGGACGCGGCGCGGCGACGCGCCTTGTTCGCACAGGTGGGCGCCCAGTCGTCGCGCGTACTCGTGCTGACCGAGGGATTGTTGATCTATTTGACACCCGATGACGTCGCGGGACTCGCGCGCGATCTCCACGACCCACCGAGTTTCCGCTGGTGGGTGATCGACCTCGCGAGTCCGATGCTGCTGAAATGGATGTCGCGCAGCTGGGGGAAGCGCGTAGACGCGGGCAACGCGCCGTTCCGCTTCGCGCCCGAAGAAGGCACCAAATTCTTCGCGCCCTACGGTTGGCGGGAGGAGCAGTTCCGATCGTCGTGGTTGGAAGCGAAGCGCCTGGATCGGCAGATGGCGATGGCGTGGCTGTGGAACTTCATCGGTAAGCTTCGCTCTCGGGAGACGCAGGAACGTTTCGCCCGCTTCGCGGGAATCGTGTTGTTGCAGCGCACCTAATCACATTCGCCACGAGGGTATCGATGTATTCGGCAATGCTGCTGTTTCGTCTGCTGCACATTTTCGCCGGGATTCTGTGGGTCGGTGGAATCGTCTTGATTGCGCTGTTCGTTCAGCCGACGGTGCGCGCGATCGGGCCGGCGGGTGGCCAGTTCATGGGCCATCTGCTCACGAAGACGCGGATCGCGGCCTACTTCCCCGCAGTGGCCGGACTCAACGTGGTAGCCGGCCTCTTTCTCTTCTGGCGCAATACAAGCTCCGGCGGCGGTTGGGCTGGAACGCGCTCGGGTATGACGTACAGCATTGGCGCGCTCGCGGCGATCATCGCGTTTCTCATCGGCGGCGTGATGATCGGCAAATCGATGGGTGAGATCGCGAAGATACTCAAGGCGAGCGGCGGTCCGCCGCAGGGCGAAGCCGCGACACAACTCGCCGGCTATCAGTCGCGGATCCAACGCGGCACGAAAATCGTGCTGCCCTTGCTCGTCATCGCCGTAATTACCATGGCCGTCGGACGCTACGTCTAGGGGCCGGAATTCGAGTCCGGTTCGTATGGATCGCGACCAAGCCGGCATCTGGGAACGTGGACGGTTGGTACGGTTGGATACGGGACAACTAGGAATGAAACGGGAAGACCTACAGGGGCCAGCCTTGGCGCAAGACATCGCGACGGCATCACAATCAAAAGATTTCCTGTTTGTTGTCCGTGCTGTCTCCGAGTTGTCCCGTATCTAATTGTTGAAATCGTCGGTGGTCAGGTATGCTTCGCGGTCGCGGATGTGACAGACGCACGACCAGGTTCCCATAGCTCATGTCACCGGAGATGAGAATGCTCAAGCTGCGAACCGTCGCCCTGTTGCTTTGCGTCACGTCGACGCGGACGGTGTTCGGTCAGGAGACGCCGACCGAGCGCGACGCCGCGCGTGACGTCGTCCGCAAGCTGGATTCCCTCGAGCGATCACTCGAGCTTCCGGCGCTCGTCGCCAAGCTCACCGGGCCGAACGCGGCGCGCGACCAGGTCGTCGCGCGCGCCAAACAGCTGATGGACACCGAGCTGCTGGCGATGGGCGACGACATCACTCGGCATCCGGAGATCGGCTTCGAAGAAAAACGATCGGTGCAGATCCTCACGGATTATCTCAAGAAGCACGACTTCACCGTGCAAATGGGGACGCCAGGTCTCCCGACAGCGTTCGTCGCGCGCTACGCCAAAGGCAGCGGCGCGCCCAACCTTGGCGTGATCGTTGAATACGACGCGCTGCGCGGCACCAAGGGCGCGTTCCACGGCGATCAGCACAGCACGCAAGGACCGATCGGTCTCGCGGCGGCAGTGGCGATGGCGGAGTATCTGTCGCGAACAAAAACGCCTGGAACCGTGACCGTGTACGGTGCACCGGGCGAAGAGATGATGCCGCCGAACGCGAAGACGGTGATGTACGAGTCGAAGGTCTACGACGGCGCGGACATTCTCATTCGCAGCCACGCAACGAGTGTCACCAGCAGACCGGCACCGGGCTTCGGCACGTGCTGCATGAACATCGACGGTACGAAGTACACCTTCACCGGCGCCCCGGCGCATCAACTCACCGCGTGGAACGGCCGCAACGCCCTGACGGCAGTCATTCATCTCTTCAACAACATCGACGCGATCCGGAGCAACATTCGCCCCGAAGCGCGCGTGCAGGGCGTGATCACGGAGGGGGGCGCGGCGCCCAACGTCGTTCCCGATCGCACGGTCGCCGACTTCTACATTCGCTATCCGGACGAAGTGTACCTGGCGCAGCTCACCGAGATGATCGACAACGCCGCGCGCGGCGCGGCGTTAGCGACCGGCACCAAGGTCAAGATCGACCACTACGGCAAGGACCGCGACGGCATCAGCGTCGGCTCGCTCGACGAGCTCGCATTCGCGTATGAGAAGAAATACGGCGCGACCGGCGTGTTGCCCGAGCCAGGCAAGCCGCAGGGCTACGAAGAGACGGGAAGCGTATCGAGCGCGATTCCCGGCGTCGGTTTCAGCGCGAAGAGCTCCAACGCGCCAAATCATACGTACGAGATGGAACAGGACGCACTGGGCCCGGTGGGGCATCAGGGCTTTGCCGTCGACGCGCAGGCGATGGCCGCGCTCCTGTTCGATTTCGCGACACACGCCGAGTATCGCGCGATGGTCAAGCGCGAGTTCCAGACGATCAAGTCGCTTCACGACGAGTATCTCGCCGCGCTGCGAAAGGTGTACGTCGTGCCGAAGGTCGGCGAACCGTAGCAACTTGTCATCCTGAGGAGCGAAAGCGACGAAGGACCTATCGTATTGGTCTGAGTAGCCAGCCACTCAGCAATGACAGTAGATCCTTCGCTTCGCTCAGGATGACAGCAGCAATGCTACGCGGGCGCGCTGGCTCCGGTCGGCTCGATGATCGCCGGTTCCCGCTCCGCTTTCGGCCGGAAGAGCAGCGCGAAAAGGACGAACACGACGAACGCCCCCGTCGCCGGCACGATCCAGATCGCATGCCAGTCGTGCGTCACCTGTGAGCCGCTGACCGTCGCGTACTGGTTCACGACTCGCCCCGACACCGCGGCGCCCACGAGATATCCGACGCCGTTCGTCACGAAGTTGATGAACCCCTGCGCCGCCGCGCGGACCTTCTCGCCCGCGCGTTGATCGGTGTAGATCTGGCCGCTCACGAAGAAGAAGTCGTAACACACGCCGTGCAGCAGAATGCCGGCGTAAAGCAGCCACATTCCCGACCCAATGTTCCCGTTGCCGAACGCGAAGTAACGGAGCGACCAGGCCAGCATGCCGACGAGCATGATCACCTTGATGCCGAAGCGCCGCAGCACGACCGGCAACAGTAGCATGAACAGGATCTCCGACATCTGGCCGAACGTCTGGATGAATGCCGGCTCAGGTGCCTTGATCTCGTTCAGAAAGAGATTCGTGAACGTGTAGTAGAACTGGAGTGGGATGCAGAGCAGGAACGAGCCGAGCACGAAGATCAGGAAGTCACGGTTCTTGAGGAGACTCAGCGCATCGAGTCCGATCGCGTCGCGCGCGCTGAACGGCTGGCCTGCCGCCTTTGGGGGCGTGTGCGGCAGCGCGAACGAATACAGACCGAGAATGACCGACGCGACCGACGCGATGCGCATTGGCGTTGCCAACGCGTCGGCGTGTAACACCTTGCCGACGATGATCCCGGCGACGATCCACCCGATCGTCCCGAGGACGCGGATGATCGGGAAGTCGCGCGCCGGATCCTGCACGTTGTGGAACGAGATCGAGTTGGTGAGCGACAGCGTCGGCATGTAGCAGAGCGCGTACACCAGGAGCAGCGGATAGAACGTGCTCCAGCTCTCCTGCGTCGAGACGAACCACATCACCACGCCGCCGACGATGTGCAGCAGCGCAAGCAGCTTCTCACTCGCGAAAAAGCGGTCGGCGACGATTCCGAGGAAGAACGGTGTTACGATTGCCGCGATCGCCATCGCGCCGTACGCCGCGCCTATCTGCTGATCCGTGAAGTGGCGCGTCTGTCCGAGATAGGTGCCCATCGTCACGAACCACACGCCCCACACGAAGTACTGCAGGAACATCATCGCCGACAGTCGCGTACGTACTGCGCTCATGGCAGCTCCCTGATGCGAATGTTGCGAATCGCTAGCGCGCCGTTGTGGTCGCCCTGGATCGCGATGTGTCCGCGTTTTGCCAAACCATAATTCGGCCAATCCTTGAACTTGCTCGCCGCAACTTTTGCCTTCCAGTCAGGGCTCCACAATTCGTAGCTCACCACTTTCTGTCCGTTGAGCCAGTGCTCCACGTGCGCGCCATTCACGACAATGCGCGTCGTATTCCATTCGTCGGCCGGCTTCACGACACCGGCCGGCGGCGCGTAGAGTCCGTAGGCCGACGCCGCGGACGTGAGGCGATTCTTGCCGTCAGGCGCGTTCGCGTCGTCGAGCAACTGATATTCGGGCCCGGT
>DATMHK010000151.1:0-2589 GCA_035554995.1 Gemmatimonadaceae bacterium | reverse complement strand
CGCGCGCAGCTCGCGCTGGAGCACAGGCACGAGCGGAGCCGCGGCCGACGACGTGCGCACGATGTAATTACCAAATGTCTCACGACGTCCGAGCGGCAGGTGGATGTAGGACTTTGGCGCTTCGCCCGGCGTGTCGACCTTGTAGTCGCCGACCACCCCCACGACTTGGTACAGGTCGCCGCCTTCGCGGAATCGAAATCCGCGGCCGATCGCGTTCTCCGGACGACCCGGCCAATACCGCTGAGCCATCGCGTTCGAGATCACCGCAACGCGCCGGCGCTCGTCGCGATCGGCGGGTTGGATGTTGCGACCCGCCAACACGCGAAGCTCGAGTGCGTCGAAATACCGCTCGTCCACGTACGCGCCGTCGATGCTCGGCGCTCTGCCGTTCGCGGGCAGCTGCTGTCCGTCGATGTAGACGGAGAAGCCGTTGTTGTTGAGCGAGAGCGGGAGCCGGCTCGTCAACGCAACCGCTTCGACCTGCGGCAACGCGCGAAGCCGCTCCGCGCCGGCCTCGAGGAACCGACCGCCGCGCGCGGCGTCGTAGCCCGTCATGTCGAGCGCGAGCGATAAATACGCGGTGCGATCGGCGTCGTAGCCGAGGTTCACGCGAGCCGCCGCCGAGAGACTGCGCACGAGGAGCGCGCCGCCAACGACCAAAACGAGCGACACCGCGACCTGCACGACGACGAGCGCATCGCGCAGCTCGACGCGGCGTCGTCTGGCAGCCGCGCCGGCGTCTTTCAGTGCCGGCACGAGATCGGGCCGCGACGCGCGCAACGCCGGAAGCAGCCCGAACACGACGCCGGTGCCGATCGCGGCGACGAGCGTGAACGCGAGCACGCGCCAATCCGGACTCACCACGAGACCCAGGTCGATCGGCAGCGGCGGTTGCACGCGCCCGATGAGTCCCGACAGTCCGGTCGCGAGCGGCACCGCGAGCACGCCACCAGCCAGCGCGAGAAGAACGCTTTCCGTGAAGAGCTGCCGCACGAGCCGAATTCGCGCCGCGCCGAGCGCGGCACGCACCGCGAGCTCGCGTCGTCGCCCCGCGGCTCGTGCCAGCATCAGATTGGCGAGGTTGGCGCACGCGACGATGAGCACCAGCCCAACGGCGGCAACGAGCAGAAGTCCGGCGGGCGCAATGGTCTTGTCGAAATCGGGATTGATGCGCACGTCGCGGGTGGGCACGACGCTGATGTCTTCCTTCGACATCGCCTGGGGATATTGCTCTCTGAGTCGCTTCACGAATCCGTCGAACTCGGCGCTCACCTGCGCCGGCTGCACGCCCGGCTTCACGCGACCCTTCATCCACAGCCACGCTTGCGCCCGGCGGTCGAACCGTCCGGTGCCGACCAACGGGCCGGTCGTCCGCTGATTTCCGAACGGCTCGACCTTTTCTCCCATCGTGATCGGAATCCACATCTGCGCGGTCACGGCGGGTGTCATCCCGCGAAACTCCGGCCGCGCCACGCCGACGACGGTGTAGATCGTGCCGTTCATGCGAAACGTCTTTCCGATCACGGCCGGCGCGCTGCCAAAGCGGTTCTTCCAAAGCCGGTCACTGATGACCGCAAATGCCGATGAGCTGATCCCGGCCGATTCCTCCGCGGTGAACACGCGGCCGAGCGCGGGACGAATACCGAGGGTGGTGAAGTAGTTGTCGCTCACCATCTCTCCGACGACGAGATCCGAGCTGCCGTCGATCGAGAGATGCGCGAAGAAGTTCGAGTATGCGATGAGACTCGACACCGTCGTCGATTGGGCACGATAGTCGAGGTAGTTCGGGTACGAGCTCGTCTCGTGCGCGGAGGAGTTGGACTCTCGCCCGTAGATGTCGACGAGTTGATCCGGGCGCTCGACCGGCAGCGGCCGAAAGAGAATGGCGTTGACGACGCTGAAGATCGCGCTGTTGACGCCGATCCCGAGGGCGAGCGTCAACAACGCGACGATCGTGAACGCGGGCGCCTTGCGCAGACCTCGCGCCGCATAGCGGATGTCCTGCACGAGGGTTTCCATGTTCCTCCCGTACGGCGACCAAGCTGTGAGGTTTCGCCGTCCATTGCCGACTCGCGCCGGGCGTGACATCATCTCCTTCGCTTCCACGTTAGCATGACCGACGTGCCTGGAGGAGACGCAAATGTGCGGAACGGACCACACCCATGATCACGAGCCCGGCCAGTTCGGATTTCTCGTCGACACGCCGGAGATTCGCGCGCTGATCGGCGAGACCAAACGCCTGATGAGCGACACCGCCGACCCGACGACCCGTGTCGAGGCGTTGAAGCCGGCGTTCGCCACGCTGTTGTCGTCCGACCACTGGCTTCCCGACCGGTTGGCGCAGCCGGATGAGAAAAGTCGCATGGGAGACGGGATCGGTCAGTACGCCCTGTACCGCGCGGAAGACGGCTCGCTCTGCCTGTTCTCACTCGTCGTGCCGCCCGGCGCGTCGACGCCGGTGCACGACCATTTGGCGTGGGGCCTGGTCGGCGTGTATCGCGGCGAGCAGGACGAGACGGTGTATCGACGGCTCGACGATGGGAGCAATCCGGAGCAAGCGCGGCTCGAGGTCTCGAAGCGGCAGGAACT
>DATMHK010000150.1:0-9177 GCA_035554995.1 Gemmatimonadaceae bacterium | reverse complement strand
CGGCGTTGCCCTGACGCTGGTTGGCCAAGAAGGCCTTCACCGCCTGGTGCATCACCGGGACGTTCACAGTGCCGTCGAACGTCGCGTCCGGCAGCGCGACCGCGTCGCGCGCCGTACCACGCGCCGTATATGCAGGCACCTGGAACGAGGTGGGTGTCGTGTTATCAGCCATGAGAGTGAACCCTTAGCCCAGCTTGCGCACGACCACGACGCCACCCGCCTTACCGGCGACCGACCCGCGGACGTAGATCAGGTTGCGATCCGTGTCGATCTTCTCGACGCGGAGAGAAATCTGCGTGTGCCGCTCGTCGCCATAGTGGCCAGGCATGCGCTTGCCCTTGATGACGCGCGACGGATCCGTGCCCGGTCCGATGGAGCCGGGACGGCGGTGCTTCGTGTTGCCGTGCGTGTTCGGACCACCGCCCGCCTTGTGGCGCTTCACGATGCCCTGAAAGCCGCGACCCTTCGACGTGCCGGTGACTTTCACCGTGTCGCCGACAGCGAAGACGTCGACCTTCACGAGATCGCCGACGTTGTACGTCGGCACCTGTGCCTTGGCGTTCCCCGGCTCATCGAGCCGCACGGAGCGAAGCACGCGCGGCGGCGTGTCGAGTCCCGCCTTCTTGGCGTGACCGACCGCGGCGAGCGACGCGCGATGTCCCTTGGGACGTCCTTCGCCCTTCTTCGACTCACGCCGCATGCGCGACGCACCGAGCCCGAGCTGCACCGACGTGTACCCGACCTTCGCCTTGTCCGACACCGCGACCACCGGGTTCGGCTCGGCTTCGATCACCGTACACGGGATCTGCTGCCCTTGCTCGTTGAAGATCTGGGTCATGCCGATTTTTCTGCCTACGATACCGATCATAGAACTCTTTAGCTCCTCTTAGTCACTGCTCGCCGTGTGGCTTAATGCAGTTGGACTGTGGCTGGAGACTCTCTTGGTCTCAGGTCTCTGGTCTGAGGTCAGGTGTAACTGCGAAGCGCCGTTTCACCTGGGACCTGGGACCTAAGACCTGGGACCTACAGTGCGTCCCAACCCGAGTTGTCAATTACTGCACGAGAAAGCGTCCGCTTCCTCGATCCCTACTCCACCTTGATTTCGACGTCGACGCCCGCCGGGAGATCCAGCTTCGTCAACGCGTCCACCGTCTGCGCACGAGAGTCGAGGATGTCGATTACACGCTTGTGCGTCTTCAACTCGAACTGTTCGCGCGACTTCTTGTCGACGTGCGGCGAACGGAGAACCGTCCAGCGCTGCGTCTTGGTGGGCAGCGGGATCGGGCCGGAGACCGTAGCCCCCGACTTCTCCGCCGTCCGTACGATGTCCGCCGAGGCCTGATCGATGACAGCATGATCGAACGCCTTTAAACGGATCCGAATTCTTCCAGCCATAATTGCGATCTCTGAAAGGGAGGATTTCCAGGTCTCTGGTCTCTGGTCTGGGGTCTCAGGTGAACGGCACCGCCGTTACAACCTGAGACCAGGGACCAGGGACCTGAGACCGAGAGTCTCTACGCCAAGATCTTCGTGACTACGCCTGCACCAACCGTTCGTCCACCCTCACGGATGGCGAAGCGCACTTGCTCTTCCATCGCGATCGGGGTGATCAACTCGATCGTCATCTGGATGTTGTCGCCCGGCATGACCATCTCGGTGCCGGCCGGCAACTCGACCGAGCCTGTGACGTCCGTCGTGCGGAAGTAGAACTGCGGGCGATAGCCCTTGAAGAACGGCGTGTGACGGCCGCCTTCATCCTTATTGAGGACGTAGACCTCGGCCTCGAACTTCGTGTGCGGCTTGATCGAACCGGGCTTGGCGAGCACCATGCCGCGCTCGATCTCCTTCTTGTCGACGCCACGAAGCAGCAGACCGACGTTGTCGCCCGCCTGCCCTTGGTCGAGCAGCTTGCGGAACATCTCGACGCCGGTGACGACCGACTTCTTGTCCGATCCGAATCCGACGAGCGCCACTTCCTCGCCGACCTTGATGATGCCGCGCTCGATACGACCCGTCGCGACCGTGCCGCGGCCGGTGATCGAGAACACGTCCTCGACCGGGAGCGCGAACGGCTTGTCGATCTCGCGGACCGGCTCGGGGATGTAGGTGTCGAGGGCGTTGTACAGCTCCTCGATCTTGCTGACCCAGTTCGCGTCGCCCGAGATCGCGCCGCTCGCCGAGCCGCGGATCACCGGCGCTTCGTCGCCCGGGTAGTCGTACTTCGAGAGCAGCTCGCGCACCTCGAGCTCGACGAGGTCGAGGAGCTCCGCGTCCTCGACGAGGTCGCACTTGTTGAGGAACACGACGATCTGCGGCACGTTCACCTGACGGGCGAGCAGGATGTGCTCGCGCGTCTGCGGCATCGGGCCGTCGACCGCGCTCACCACGAGGATCGCGCCGTCCATCTGCGCGGCGCCCGTGATCATGTTCTTCACGTAGTCGGCGTGGCCTGGGCAGTCGACGTGAGCATAGTGACGCTTGGGCGTCTCATACTCGACGTGCGACGTCGCGATCGTCAGGATCTTGGTCGCGTCACGGCGGCCCTGCGACTCCGACGCCTTCGCCACTTCGTCATACGCGACGTACTTGGTGCCGTAGCCCTTGTCGGCCGACACCTTCGTGAGCGCCGCCGTCAGGGTCGTTTTGCCGTGGTCAACGTGGCCGATGGTGCCGACGTTCACGTGCGGCTTGGTCCGCTCGAACTTTGCCTTTGCCATTGTACGGTTCCTGAGTGAAGTAGAGTCTGTCTTCGAGGTCTCAGGTCCCAGGTCCCTGGTCTCAGGAGAGACGGCGCATCGCCGTTACACCTGAGACCTGGGACCAGAGACCAGAGACCTTTCTTACGCTTTCACCTTCGACACAATCTCCTCGGCCTTGCTCTTCGGCACTTCTTCGTAGTGCGCGAATTCCATCGAGTACACCGCACGCCCCTGCGACATCGAGCGCAGCTTCGTCGAGTACCCGAACATCTCGGCGAGAGGAACGGTCGCGGCGATCACTTGCGCTTCGCCACGCTGTGTCATCCCACCGATCTTGCCGCGCCGGGACGAGAGATCGCCCAGCACGTCGCCCATGAATGCATCGGGCGTCACCACTTCCACATTCATCATCGGCTCGAGGATCACTGGATGCGCACGCTTGGCCGCCTCCTTGAACGCCATCGAGCCGGCGATCTTGAACGCCATTTCGCTGGAGTCCACCTCGTGGTACGAGCCATACACCAGCTCGACCTTCACGTCGACCATGGGATAGCCGGCGAGCACTCCATTCTCGAGCGCTTCCTTGATCCCCTGTTCGACCGGAGCGATGTACTCGCGCGGAATCGCACCGCCGACGACCTTGTCCTCGAAGATGAAGCCGGCACCGGTTTCCGACGGCTCCATGTTGATCACGACATGGCCGTACTGGCCCTTACCGCCTGACTGGCGGATGAACTTCCCTTCGACCTTCTCGACGCGCTTGCGAATCGTCTCGCGATAAGCGACTTGGGGCCGACCGATGTTCGCGTCGACCTTGAACTCGCGCATCATGCGGTCGACGATGATCTCGAGGTGCAGCTCGCCCATGCCGGAGATGATCGTTTGCGCCGTCTCCTCGTCCGTGTGGACGCGGAACGTCGGATCCTCTTCCGACAGCTTCGCCAATGCGATGGCGAGCTTATCCTGATCCGCCTTCGTCTTCGGCTCGATCGCCACGTCGATGACGGGATTCGGGAACTTCATCGCCTCGAGGATGATCGGATGATCATCGTCGCACATCGTGTCGCCCGTACGCGTGTCGCGGAGACCGATCGCGGCGGCGATGTCGCCGGCGCGCACTTCTTCGATCTCCTCGCGCTTGTTCGCGTGCATCTGCAGCACGCGGCTCACGCGCTCCCGCTTGTCCTTGGTCGAGTTGTAGACGTACGACCCCGATTTCAACACGCCCGAATAGACACGGAAAAAGGTCAGCTTTCCTACAAAAGGATCGGTCGCGATCTTGAACGCGAGCGCCGAGAACGGCGCGTCGTCCGCCACCGGGCGCTCCGCCTTGTGCTCGTCGTGATGCGGCAGATGTCCTTCAATCGCCTTCACGTCGACCGGAGCCGGCAAGAAGTCGATCACCGCATCGAGCAACGCCTGAACGCCCTTGTTCTTGAACGACGCTCCGCACAGCACCGGAACCATTCCGCCGGTGACCGTCGCGGTGCGAATCGCCTTCCGAATCTCGTCGGGGGTGAGCTCCTCACCAGCGAGGTACTTCTCGGCCAGCGCGTCGTCGTGCGAGACGGCGACGGCGTGATCGATCAGATCGTGGCGCGCCTGCTCAACGGCGTCCTTGTAGTCCGGCGGTACGTCGACGACGTCGAACTTCTTGCCCAGCGACTCGTCGTCGAAGATGTATTGCTTCCGCTCAATGATGTCGATGTGACCGGTGAACAGCTCGCCCGAGCCAACCGGGAGCTGCAGCGGATACGCGTTCTTCGACAGCCGGTCGCGAATCATCTTCATGCACCGATCAAAATCGGCGCCGACGCGGTCCATCTTGTTGGCGAAAATCAAACGTGGGACGCCGTAACGATCGGCCTGACGCCAGACGGTCTCCGTCTGCGGCTCGACGCCGGCGACGGAATCGAGGAGCGTGACGGCGCCATCGAGCACGCGAAGCGAGCGCTCGACCTCGACCGTGAAATCGACGTGGCCCGGGGTATCGATGATGTTGATGCGGTACTCGATACCGTTGCGGCTCCAGAACGCAGTCGTCGCGGCCGACGTGATCGTGATGCCGCGCTCCTGCTCCTGCTCCATCCAGTCCATCGTCGCGGTGCCTTCGTGCACCTCGCCGATCTTATGCGCCTTTCCTGTATAGTAGAGAATACGCTCGGTCGTAGTCGTCTTACCGGCATCGATGTGTGCCATGATGCCGATATTTCGATAACGTTCGAGCGGAGTGTTTCTGGCCATTGTCATCCTAAGAGTTGACTTGCCCACCACCAGCAAAAACGCGGGTGGACCAGCGCTCCGTGGGAGCCGGTGTCCATCCGCAATCGCCGGGTACGCTCGCCGCTGCTGCGCGAACGGGGACCCAAGGCGCGGTGCATTCACGTCGGGCGAAACGTGCTCGCCCATGACGCACCGTTGAATTGTCCTGCGTCACTTTTCGGGAGCCGTGACACTCGCTCGAGTGTCTCAGCCGGAGCAGACCCCTGCGTCATGCAGGCCCATAAGAGTCGGCGCGCAGCTCGCCGAACGGTCACTACAGCCCGTCACGCATCCGAGTGATGCACAGAATGCGATCCTAAAACGCCGTAGCCACTTGAATTTATTGGAGAAAGACCGCGTGTCAACCCGACCGGCCGGCACCCTCGGAGAGGGAGCCGGCCATGTCGCGATTCAGCTTTTGACCTCGACCTTCGACTCGACCAAACCTACCCTAGCGCTGCGTCCAGATCGCGACGACACCGCACCGCAAATCGGGGTCGGCGAACTGGGCAGGCGTCTCGGACAGGCCACGGAACACCTCAACGGCCCGGACAGCGTCCAATGGAAGCGATGCGAGCCCATCGGTAAGCGGGTCCGTCCGACCCGGCAGGTCCATGCGATGGCCGTCCATGAACCACCCGACATGGCAGTCGGCGATGCGGGACGAGAGCGCGCTGTTCACCATGCTCGCGCCCGTTCGCGTCATTGCCATCGTCGAGGCCGATCGGGGATCGGCTACCCGGAGACCGGGCACGGTCTGCAGAAACTGCCCGAGGCTTTGGAAGTTGGTCTTGTCGAAATCGTCGTGGTTGTACTGGAGACCGACTCCGGCCGCTTTGCGCCCCGCGACTCCGTCGTTGTCGAGCCGGGCCGTCTCCGCTGCCTTCACTGGCGCGGGGCGCACATGCTCCGTGACACCAATCTTGTTCTGCGGATCCCCACTCTCGGCGATGGGGATGCGAACGGTCAGGCGCTCGCCGTCCTGGAAGCGGATGGGCGCGGACAGAACCGACTTATAGCCAGGATGAACCGCGGCGAGCTGATACGTGCTGGCCCGCATCTGCAGGTGGAACTGGCCGCTGGAATCTGTCGCCGCGTGCGCGACCGCGGCGTCCGTCGACGGATCGACCAGCATGACCGTGCCGGCGATTGGGCGCCCCGTCGCGTCATCATATAGGTAACCCCTAACGACGGCCTGTGCCCCCGCGGATGAGACGGCGAGCATTGTGCACGCAAACGCAACGGCGCTCGCTGTGCGATAGCGAAACTCGAAGCCCATGGATGTACCTCACGAACAATTGTCATCCGGGCCTCTCACTGAATCGCGACCTGCAACTCTGCCGTGCTTCTGGTCCGACTGCGCCGAGCATCAGCTCCCGCACCCCGCCGGCCCCACCCCACACGCTGACCCGGTGCCCGAGGCTATACCGAAGATCGTGCCACACTCGCCCGTTACATCATTTTTTCGAAAGAAGATGTGACCGACTGGACAGTGGAGTTCGTGGCGGCGAATGGCGGGTCACTTGTTCGTTGTGCCACGTGTCACTTGTGCTTTTTCTTCTCCGGCTGATTCAACCCCAACTCGCGCGGGCTTTGCGCTTGGCCTTTTCGCGCGTGTTGGGCGCGCTGAAGGTCGGTGTTGTGTGGTGCGTCGGCGGGCGTGCGAGTGCCGCTCGTATCCGGGCCGCTGCCAAGCGGGCGACCGGTTTGTGTCTCGAACTGTTCGGCGAGTTTGCTTTGCGCGCGTCGCCCGCGACCGCCATGCGGATTACCTCGCTCGGCGATCGGCTTCTTGAATTTGTCGCTTCGGTCCTTTCGATGGTCGGTCATCGAGATCCTCCTGGATCTCGTTCAGCGCGGCAGACCGCGTGCCGCGTGCCGGGCGTCAGCCGTGGAGCGCGGTCGTTGGATCGACCGCGGCCACGCGTCGCGCCGGAATGATGATCGCCAAAAGCGAAACGCCGAGCAGGACCACGGTGACCGCCGCGAAGGTCAACGGATCGCTCGGTGTCACTCCGTACAGCGAGCCGCGAAGCAAACGTGTCGCCCAAACGGCGGCGAGCGCGCCAATCGCGGCGCCGACTATCACGGGACGTAGACCCTGCCACGTCATCAGTCGAACGACATCAGAGGCACTCGCGCCGAGCGCCATGCGCACACCGATCTCGTGGCGGCGCAGGGTGACGAAGTAGGCAATGACGCTGTAGATCCCCGCCGCGGCGAGGAATAGACCGACCGCGCCGAGCGACACGAGCAGCTCGAGATGAAAACGTGCTTCGGCCACTGATTGATCGAGTCGCTCGGTCATCGTCGCGACGCCGAACACTGGAACGGTGGGATCGACGGACTTTACCGCGGCGCGAACCGTCGGTGCGATCGACGACGCATCGCCGGACGCGGCTCGTGCGACGACCGTCATCGTGCGGTTCACCCAGCGCCAGGCATCGGCCGGCGCTTGCACGATGGGGATGTAGAACTCCGGACGGATATCGTGCGTCGGGCCACCAGTGTGTACGTCAGCCGCCACGCCGACTACGGTCTTCCATCGCGGGTCGTCGGGGGCGCCCTCGCAGCAAGCGACGCGTTTGCCGATCGGGTCTTGATTCGGCCAGGCCGCTTTGGCAAGCGCTTCGCTCACGACCATCACGCGCAATCCTCCGCGGACGTCGCGCTCGTCGAGGTCGCGACCGCGCACGATCGGGATGCGCATCATGTGGACGTATCCCGGCGACACCATCCGCAGGCGCGCGTCGATGGCGTTCGCCGCTGACGGCTCTTTGCCTTCCGGGACGATGCCATTCGAACCACTGCCGCCGCCGAGCGGCGCCGCCGACGTGATGGCCGCGCCGGCGATACCCGGACGCGCCTTGATCTCGTTGAGTATTCGCGCAAAGGTCTGCTCGGCATCGGAAGCCGCGGTCGTCGTGTCGGGCGGCGGTCCGAGTGCGACGCGCGCCGAGATCAATCCGTGGACGTCGAAGCCCGGATCGACGCGACTCAAGTAAAACGCGCTCCGGATGAGCAGGCCGGCGCCGGCGAGCAGCGTGAGGGCGACGCTGACCTCGGCGATGACGAGCGCGCCGCGCACGCGGTCGCGCGCGCTGGCGACGGCGGAGCGTCCTCCCTCGCGCAACGCACTTTGCAAATCACCGGAGGATGCACGAAGCGCCGGCACGAGTCCGAAGACGATCGCGCTACCGACGGCGACGGCGAGCGCGAACACGACGACGGGTAGATCGAGACGCGTGGCGGCGAGCCGCGGGATGGTGGGCGGCGCGGCACCGATCAGCACGTGAATGGCCGCCCAGGCGAGAGCGAGGCCGACGAGCGCGGAGATGAGCGCGAGGACCACGCTTTCGGTGAGAAGCTGACGAATGATGCGTCCGCGCCCGGCGCCGATCGCGGCGCGAACGGCGAGCTCTTTCGCGCGGGCCGTGCCGCGAGCGAGCAGCAGGTTCGCCACGTTGCCGCACGCGATCAGAAGAACACAGAGGACGGCACCGAGCACGACGAACAACCGCAGCCGGTAGTCGCCGATAATGGCTTGGGTCAACGACTGGATCCGGACGCCGTTGCCCTTGTTCGTTTGGGGAAACTCAGCGCCGAGTTGACGAGCGATCTCGTCCATCTCGCGCTGCGCCGCGGCGATGGTCACCCCCGGCTTGAGACGCCCGACGACCGTAAGAAAATGCTCATCATGAAACGCCAGCTGCGTCGGCGAATAGGCCGATGGCGCCCAGAAGTCCTCGTGCGAGTCCGTCGGGTCGAACTCGCGGGGCATGACGCCGATGATCGTATACGGGCGGCCGCTTACCGTGAGCCGGCGGCCCAACGCATCGCGCGCGCCCGCGAACATCCGGCGCCACAATCCGTCGCTCAGCACGATCACCGCGTCGCGGCCCGGCTGGTTCTCCTCGGCCGTGAAGACACGTCCGATCTGCGGCGCGATGCCATACATCGGAAACACGTCGGCGGACGCAAATGCCGCGGTGACGCGATCGGGAGTGTCCCCCGTCGAGATGGTCACGCCGCGAAATTGAAACGCGCCCAGCTGCGTGAAGCTCGTCGAGCGCCGGCGCCAGTCGTTCCAATCTCCGACCGAGACGCCGCCGTCGCCGAAGGGATAGTGCGTGAACGAGAACACGAGCCGATCGGCGGCCGGATACGGGAACGGCCGCAGCACCACGGCTTCGACCGCGCTGAAGATCGCCGTCGT
>DATMHK010000149.1:0-5277 GCA_035554995.1 Gemmatimonadaceae bacterium | reverse complement strand
AGACGTTCCGGCGGAAGGTCGGAGCGGCGAAGCATTTGAGTCGGCAGGAGGCGAACACGTTCATCGCGGACTACGTGGCGGGGCTCGAGGGGTACACGTATCTCGAAGGGGATGCGGCGCAGTAGTTCTGGTTCCTCGCGCCGGGGCCGGGATTGAACTACTTACCGCAGAGGCGCGGAGGCGCAGAGGAACGCGGAGGAGTGCCGCGGGCGCTCACGCCTCCGCTCACAACGAGCCCGGACGAACTTTTTTCTTTGGAACCGACGCTCGGGATATCGCAAGAAGCGTCCGGAGCGTCTGTTCCCAAGAGAATCCCGGCTCGTGGCGAGAGGAGCGCGAGCGCCACACGGAGCCCCTCCGCGTTACTCTGCGCCTCCGCGCCTCTGCGGTGAGTAGTTCAGGCCCCGGCGCGCCGAGAATCAAACGTTCTATCCAAGCAGGCTGTCCAACACCCCGATGTCCTCCACTCGGGTGCCCGCATGCGGAATTTGAAGTTGGCGTTTCGGACCCTGTTCAAGAGCCCCTTCGTCGCGATCGTGGCGATCCTGTCGCTCGCGCTGGGCATCGGGGCGAACGCGGCGATCTATTCGCTGTTCCATGAGCTCTTGCTCCAGCCGCTGCCGGTCACCGACCCGAGCCGGCTCGTCAACTTCAAGGCGCCCGGTCCGCAGTTCGGCAGCAACTCGTGCAACGACGCCGGCGACTGCGACGAGGTGTTCAGCTACCCGATGCTCCGGGACCTCCAGAAAGCGAACACCGCGTTCAGTGGAATCGCCGGTCATTTCTTGTTCGGCGTCAATCTGGGCATGACGGGGCAGACTCCGGTGAATGGCCGCGGTGTGTATGTGACCGGCAACTACTTCTCGGTGCTCGGCCTTCGCCCGGCGGTTGGTCGCTTGCTCACCGCGGCCGACGATGAAACGATCGGCGGCAATTACGTCGTCGTGCTGAGCTACCCGTTCTGGGAGACGAACCTCGGCGCCGATCCGTCGGTCGTCGGGAAGCGGATCACCGTGAACGGACAACAGCTGACGATCCTCGGCGTCGCGCCAAAAGATTTCACGGGCACGACGCTTGGAACGCGGCCGTATTTGTTCGCGCCGATCAGCATGCGTGGCGTGTTGAGCCAGGGGTGGACCGGTTTCGAGCGCCGCGACAGCTACTGGGTATATCTCTTCGGTCGCCTCAAGCCAGGCGCGACGATCGACCAGGCCACGGCGTCGGTCAACACCGTGTATCACACGCTCATCAATGACGTCGAGGCGCCGCAGCGAAAGGGGATGAGCGCCAAGACGATGCAGGAGTTCCGCGCCAAGAAGGTCATTCTTTCCGAGGGCCGGCGCGGCCAGAGTAATACGATCAAGCAATCGCGCACGCCGGTCATCCTGCTCTTTTCGATTACCGGCATCGTGTTGCTCATCGCCTGTGCGAACATCGCCAATCTGCTGCTGGCGCGCGCGGCGAACCGTTCGATGGAGATGGCTGTCCGGCTCTCACTCGGCGCGACGCGCCGCCAGCTAATCGCGCAGGTGCTCACCGAGTCGCTGCTGCTGGCGGTCCTCGGCGGCATCGCGGGCCTTGCGGTGGCTCACTGGACGCTCGTCGGGGTCACCTCCATGCTGCCTGTACAGGCGCAAGCCGGGATGGTCTTCACGTTGAGCGCGCCTGTGCTGTTGTTCACCGGCTTCATCTCGCTGGCGACGGGCTTTTTGTTCGGCGTCGTGCCGGCGCTCCAGAGCACGCGTCCGGACCTGGTGACCGAGCTTCGCAACAACTCGGGGAAGCTCGCCGGAAGCCGGACCGCGGCGCGTTTCCGAGCCAGCCTGGTGACGGCGCAGATCGCGCTCTCTATGGCGCTGCTCATCGCGGCGGGGCTGTTCATCAAGAGTCTGCGCAACATCAGCCGCGTCGACCTCGGCGTGAACATCGACAACATGGTGACGTTCGGGATCTCACCGGCGCGGAGCGGCTACGACTCGACGCGCGCGCTGCAGCTCTATGGTCGCGTCGAAGAAGTTCTCGGCTCGCTGCCGGGTGTGTCCGCCGTGACGTCTTCGGGCGTCCCGCTGCTCGCCGGCAACAACTGGGGTGAAGGCGTCTCGGTCGAAGGCTTCAAGAAAGACCCCGATACGGACGCTGGGTCGCGCTACAATGTCGTCGGAGCAAACTACTTTCGGGTGCTCGGTGTAACGGTCCTCTCGGGACGTGACTTTACGGCGCTCGACGGCGCGAGCTCGCTGAAAGTCGCGATCGTCAACGAAGCCTTCGCCAAGAAGTTCGGCCTTGGGCGCAATGCCGTCGGAAAAAAGATGTCGGTCGGCAACGACTCGCTCGACATCACCATTGTCGGCCTGGTGAAGGACTCGAAGTACTCGCAGGTGAAGGACAAGATTCCGCCCGTGTTCGTACGGCCCTATCGACAGGGTGGCCGCGTCGGGAACCTGTCGTTCTACGTGCGATCGTCTATGCCGCCGGCGCAAATCCTTCGTGCGATTCCGACGGCGATGAAGCAGGTCGACCCGAATCTGCCGGTCGAAGGGTTGAAGCTCATGCCACAGCAGGTCGCCGACAACGTCTTCCTCGATCGCATGATCTCGACGCTGTCCGCCGCCTTCGCCGCTCTCGCGACATTGCTCGCTGCAGTCGGCCTGTACGGCGTCCTCGCATACTCGGTGGCCCAGCGAACGCGCGAGATCGGTGTGCGAATGGCGCTCGGCGCGAACGGTGGGCGGGTGCGCGCCATGGTCCTCATGCAAGTGGGGCGCATGGCGCTCATCGGCGGCGTTATCGGGATCGCCGGTGCACTGGGGATCGGCAAGGCGTCGCAGTCGCTGCTTTATCAGCTCGACGGCCACGATCCGGTCGTCATCGCCATCTCCGTCGTCGCGCTCGCCGCGGTGGCCTTCAGCGCCGGCTTCATTCCGGCCATGCGGGCAAGTCGCATCGATCCGATGCACGCGCTACGGTACGAGTAGCGGGCGTCAGCGAAGCAGGCCGCGGATGCGATCGGCGTATCCGCGGCTCGAGGCGAGCTTGGCGCCGCTCTGCATCGTCACGACGTAGTCGCCGTTGTCTTGCGCTTGAATCGACTCGATGCGGTCGATCGCCACGATCGTCGAGCGATGAATACGCACAAAGGCCGCCGCATCGAGTCGTTCTTCGGCGGCTTTCATCGTCTCACGGACGAGATGGGAGCGGTCGCCGGTCCAGAGACGAAGGTAGTTCCCGTCGGCCTCGATCCAATCGATGTCGCTCGTTCGAATGAAGTAATGTTTCGCGCCGCGCCGCGCGACGAACCGACCGATCGGCGCACCGCGCGCTTGGCTTGCCCGCGAGGCGAGCGTACGTACCGCGGCCTCAGGAAGCCGCTCCGCGTCGTGGAGCCGAGCAACCACGCGCGTCACCGCGGCGTCGAATCGCTCGGCGTTGACCGGTTTGAGCAGGTAGTCGATCGCGTCCACCTCGAAGGCACGAATCGCGTACGCGTCGTAGGCAGTCACGAACACGATCGCGGGAATCGCGTCGTCGTCGAGGGCGGCGATCACCTGAAAGCCATCCAACTCGGGCATCTGAATGTCGAGAAAGACGAGGTCCGGCCTCTGCTCCACGATCACGTCCAGCGCCGAGCGGCCGTCGTCGGCCTCGCCCACGAGGACAAGCCGGTTGTCGGCGCGAACCAGATCGGCCACGCGCTGGCGAGGGAGTGCCTCGTCGTCGACGACGACAGTTCGCAGCGTCATCGAATCTCGGCCTCATGAAACGGCAACTCGACGCGAACAGCGAATCCGCCGTCCGTCGTGCGCCCCAGCTCGAGTCGCTGCGCCTCGCCATACAAACCGGAAAGGCGCTCGCGCGTGTTGGCCAATCCAATACCGCGCCCCGAGTCGGCGGCATTCACGCCGGGACCATCGTCTTCGACGGTGAGCACGAGCCTGTCCTTCTCGCGTCGTGCCGCGACAGTCACGCTCGCCGGCCCGGCGTGGCTCCCCACGCCATGATGCAGCGCGTTCTCGACGAGAGGCTGAAGGACGAAGAAGGGAACGAGCGCCCGCCCAACGTCGGCGTTGCGCGCGACCTTGACGGTAAGCCGGTCTCCGAACCGACGGCGCGAGATGGAGAGGTACGACTCGAGCACGCGCAGCTCTTCGTCGACGGTAACCTCGCGACGCTCGCTTCCGCGCAACACTTCGCGCAGCAAATCACTCAAGTCCGACAGCATGGCGTCCGCGGCTGCCGGATCGTGCGTGATCAGCGTCGAGATGCCCTGCAGCGTGTTGAACAGGAAGTGCGGCTGCAACTGCGCGGTGAGCGCCTCTAGACGCGACTCGGCGAGTTGGCTTCGTACACGTTCCGCCTCGAGATCGCGCTCATAGACACGTGTGCGCGCGTCGATCGCGTGCGCCGCAACCGCGACGGTCAGGTACGGCAGCGCGTCGGCGATCAGGCCGACTTTCAGATAGGCGTCGAGAGGCGGCGCGAGCGGCGCGCCGCGATAGGTCAAATGGAATTGCAGCCATGCCGTGGCGAGGGCGAGCAGCGTCACAGCCGCCACATGCACAACGACGCCAGCTTTCCACGAACGGCGCTCGATCGGAACGCGGCGGCTCAGCCAGACGAAGAACGGCGCTGACGCGAAGCAGCCGTACCAGATGACTGAGCCGACGCCCATGCTCCGCAGCAACTCACCCGGAGTACTCGGCGCGCTGCGTATGCGTGGGAGCGCGCCCTTCGGGATGGGTGGCGCGGGGACATAGTGCGAGGCGACGAACGTCAACAACGCCAGAGCGGCGGCCGCGGCGGCGACACTCCAGAGCAGCCGACGTTCGCGGCTTCGCGCCGCCCGGTCAGGCATCAGCGCCAAGTGTCTTCACGGGATTCACACCGCCGGCACGCCAGGCCGGCCAGAAGGACGCGACGATCGTCACCCCGCCCAGCACCAGCGCCGCCACCGCTATGCTGTTCGGGTCTCGCGGGGATGTCTGGAAAAGTTGCGACCCGATGAGCGGGCCAGCCGCCAACGCGAGCCCGACCCCGACGGCTATGCCGGCGCCAACCAGGCGCGCGCTGTCGCGCACCACGAGCGCCGTCACTTCGCGTCGCGTAGCGCCGAGCGCGAGTCTGACACCCATCTCACGCGTTCGCTGCGCGACGACGTACGAAATCACCGCGAATACCCCAACGACGGCGATCGCCAGCGCGAGGAACCCGAACGCCGTGAAGACCGTCGCGCCCAGCCGCCACGAGCGAAGCTGCGGATCGATAAAATCCTGATACGGG
>DATMHK010000148.1:0-3137 GCA_035554995.1 Gemmatimonadaceae bacterium | reverse complement strand
AACATGGGTCGCGTGGGTTGTCGTCGGATGAGACAGCGGCACCGGCCAAAGGGTTTACTATGCCGGTCTAGGGAAGTTGATGCTCGTCCCTTAGACGCGCAAGGGGTAGCCTCATTGAGGCACGAGCTCGCGCTCGTGCTTGGGCTTGGTACGCCGTTCGAGGCTGGCGATGGAGGTCGCGGGCTAACGCGGACACATACGGGCCAACGCTGGTTAGGGATACATCCGCGCGCGTTTTCGGCGTCGCTGCTTAGCCAAGCAATGATTTTTTGTTGAACGACCTCCGGACGCTCCGTTCACGGAAGCATCCGGAGGTCGTTCTTCAAATCATCCGGCGCGTGCCGAGACTGACCCAGACCGAATCAGCGTTAGCCCGTCAGTGTCCGCGTTAGCCCGCGCCTCCCATCGTTAGACCATCCCCGAGTACCAAGCTTCCGAGCCTCGACTACGGCCGCCTGTTACCGGGCCGCGTCTCGGACCCGGCTTGCACGGGCGCCGGAGCGTCGCCGGCGACGCCGTCGCGCAGGATGCGTTGACGGAGGAGGTACGGCTCGCCGTCGGCGATCCACGGCGCGGCGGGCTCGCCCTTCAGGTAGTGGCCGAACCACTCGAGCTGCCGGTGCAGATAGTCCATCTGACTCTCCGGCCGCGCGACGTTGTGATTCTCGCCCTCGTAGACGAGATACACGACCTGCTTGCCGAGCCGACGGCCGAAATTGTAGAGCTCCTCGCTCTGGAAGTGATTCACGTTGCCATCGGCGTCGCCCTCCTCGAGCAGCAGCGGCGTGCGCAGCGAATCGACGGCGAACACGGTCGAGTTGCGGATGTAGGCCTGCGGGTCTTCCCAGAGCGGCACCTGCATACGCTCCTGGCTCGTCTCGTAATGGCCGGTCTCCGGCAGACCACTGTTCCCCGACGTGTAGCCGTACATGCTGATCAGATTCGTGAGCGGCGCGCCGGCGATCGTCGCGGCGAAGATACCAGGGTTGTGCACCGCGTAGAACGCCGACTGATATCCGCCCCACGAGTGACCCATGTTGCCGACGTGCTTCGTGTCGATGTCGGGAACGCGGCGCTCGACTTCACGCACCGCCGACGTCACACAGTCGAGACCGGAGTATCCCGGATTGCGCGCCTGGAACACGATGTCGGGGCGAAGAACGAAGTATCCGTTCTGGCTGAAGACCGCGGTGTTATACGGATTGCGGTCGTTCGGCGTGACATACTGATGGAAACCCTGCGACAGCTTCTCATAGTAGTACACGACCATCGGATACTTCTTGCCCGGTTCGTAGTTCGCCGGATACGTCAACATCATCTGCAGCTTGTCGCCGCGCTTGTTCGAGTAGTCCATGAGGACCTGCTTGCCCCACGCGTAATCGCCCTGGAAGGCGTTCGTCCGCGAGACTTGCTTCGCGTCGGCGAGTGTCGGCCCGGCAGCAAATAAATTCGGCGATTCCTCGAAGCTCTGGCTGGTGTACATGAACACGTCCGCCGACTTCGCCTTGCGCAGCCCGTTGACCATCTTGTCCGTCCAGAGCAGCCGGCTCATGGGCTGACCGATGGTGAGCCGCGCATAGCCGCTCTTCTTGTTGTAGTCGCCCGTCGCCGAGAGAACGAGCGGCTTCGACGTATCGATCGTACGGCCTTCCCCATCGAGCTGGCACGGGGTCGCGCGATTGCCGGCGGCCGCGCCGCCGCGTCCACCACCGCCGCCGCCGAATCCGCCGCCCTCGGACGCGCAGCGGTACACCGTCGAATCCTCGAAACCCTTGGTGAGCCGAGTGGCGTTCGATCCGTCGACGTTCACTTGCCAGAGATCGAATCGGTCGTAGACGATGACCGACTTCTCACCGGTCGTGAACCCGGCGACTCCGTACGCCCGGCGCTCGGGCACCGGATGATCGTCTTCCATGTTCACGAAAACGCTCTTGATCTTCCCCGTCAGGTTGGAACGGGTTCCCGTCGTGAAGTCGAGCGACATCCACTGGCCGTTCTGCTGGTATAGCGCGAACCGACCGGTCGGACTGAGCGTGGCCCCGTAGAGAGATTTGGTGAGGATCTTATCGCGTTTGCCGGTCGCGACGTCGACATGGTAGACATCCCGGTACTGCCGGCCGGACATGTAGTCGGCGGCATAGGGTTCTTCATCCGTGGCGAGAGCGACCGATCCGTTCTCCGCCAACTGGACGTTCTCCAGCGCATTCTCGGAGAGACGAGCGATCGTCGGCGCGCCGACGTGCCAGGCGACGAGCGTCGTGCGCTGGCGGTCCTGATTGGCGTTCACTTCCTGCTGGTGGTATTCACGCACGTCCTTCCAATGCCAGACCTGGACGCGCGCCGGCGTCGCTTCGCCCGGAACTCGTGTGCGCGTGGCCTTCACTTCGCGCGGCGCAATCCCGAAGAAGAGTGTCGTGCCGTCTTCCGACCACTGGATCGGCCGATACGCGGCGACGCGCTGGTTCGCGGGGAAGGATTTGTCGGCCGCGAACTCGTAGCTCGTCTTTGACGCGGTGCTCGACAAGCCGCGCCACGCGATCACAGTGTAGCTGGTATCGGCATACGCGCTGTCGGCGCGGCTGCGCATCGCCGCGAGGTAGTCGCTGTGCGCGCGCCACTGGAGTCCCGAGTAGGTGCGATCGGCGGCGTCGAGCGACTTCACGACGCCGCTCCGTGTGTTCAGCAGCTGGATGCCGTTGCCCGACTTACCGTCAACGTCGATCACCATGGCGAGCATCGATCCGTCGTCACTCCATGCCGACTCGGCAACGTTGCCGAAGGTCAGCTCGGTTCCCGCCTCGATGTCGCGCACGATGACGTCGGACGTTCGGCGGCCGGCGGCCGGATAGCGCCGGAGCGCGACGTGCGAGCCGTCGCTGCTCAGACTGAACGAGTTGATGTCGTCGAACACCGCGGTCGAACCGGAACGCAGATCGACGATCGCCGCTTTATTGCGATTCGCGCCGGCAGCGCCCTGTGCTCCGCCACCCCCACCCCCACCCCCACCCCGGCCTCCGCGACCACCACGTCCGCCGCCGCCGCTGTCCGGGCCGATCGTGTAGAAGAGCCAGCGACTGTTGCTGGTGAACTGCGGATTGGTCGCCGAGCGCGCCGCTCGCTCGTTGTCGCCGTCCAGG
>DATMHK010000147.1:0-6115 GCA_035554995.1 Gemmatimonadaceae bacterium | reverse complement strand
TCGCGACCGAGCAAACGAGCGGCACGAACGCGCTCCTCATCGCCGTCAGCCCCGTCAACGAGCAGGTCGTCTGGCTGAGCGGATCGCAGGGCACGTGGGTGCGGACGATCGACGGCGGTACCAATTGGCAGTCGGGTCGCGTCACCGGCGCCGATTCGCTCCAGTTCCGCGACGTGCACGGGGTCAACGCGTCGACGGCGTACCTGCTCAGCATCGGCAATGGCAACCAATCTCGCATCTATAAGACGACCGACGGAGGCCAGCACTGGGCGCTCCAGTTCATGAATCGCGACCCAGCCGCTTTCTACGATTGCATGGACTTCTGGGACTCGAATCGCGGCATCGTCATCGGCGATGCGATAGGCAGACAGATCGCGATGCTCACGACGACCGACGGCGGAGCGCACTGGAATCGCGTACCTCCGGCCACGCTCCCGTCGGCGCAGCCGCAGGAAGGAAGCTTCGCCGCGAGTGGAACCTGCCTCGTGACGCGGCCCGGCGGTCGAGGGTGGGTCGTCGCGAGCAATCCCGCACACGGCCGAGTGCTTCACACCGCCGACTACGGCCGCACCTGGTCAGTCGACACGCTGCCGATCACGACGCGCGCGGGTTCCGGTCCGCAGTCGATCGGCTTTCGAGACGATCGCAACGGCTTTGCCCTGGGCGGCGGAAACGCGGCACAGACCAACGATGTCCTGGCCGCGACGACGACCGACGGCGGCAGGCACTGGACCGCGCGGAGCCGGCCGCCGCTCCAGACAGGCGTGTGGGGTGGCGTCTACGTTCCGGGCGCGCGTCGACCAACGATCGTCGCGGTCGGCCCGGCCGGCGCGGTGTACTCTCGGGATGACGGCGCGACCTGGACGCCGATCAACGCGTTCAACTACTGGTCCGTCGGCTTCGCCTCGCCGCGCGCGGGGTGGGCAGTCGGGACGCGCGGCCGAATCACGAAGCTGTCGGGTTTCTAACCCCACCTGATGTGCTTTACTGCTTGACGACGTTCACGAAATACAAATCCGTCGCGACGTCGAACGAGTCTTTCGTCAGACGAGTCGGCATCGTCTTCCACTCGGTCGTCGTCGGCATAACAATCTGCCACGCCCCCTTGCTGCCGACGCGTATCGGCATAGCGAACCCCGGCTCGTCCGCCTTCCATCGATATGCTACCGTGCCGGCCTCCGCGTCGAATTTGAGCTCGAGCGTCGGAAGCGCGGTGTGGCGCAGATACTGGTCGAAAATCGGAGTAAGGTTCTTCCCCGTCCGCTGATTGAAGAACGCAACGATGTCGTCCGTGGTGATGTTTTGATATTTGAAGCGCTGATAGAGATCGTGTAGCAACGCGAACCAGCGCCCGTCGTCGTTCACGACGTTGCGGAGCGTATTGAGCATCAGCGCGCCCTTGAAGTACATGTCCTGCGGCGGCGTGCGCATCAGCCCACCGGGCGGGATGATCGGCTGTCGGTTCTGCACTTTGGTTTTGTAGCCGTTCACATACTTGAGCGCGTCGTCGTAGCCGAAGGTGTATTCGACGAAGAGGACCTCGAGATACGTCGTCCACCCTTCGTGAATCCACATGTCCGAACGGTCCGCCGCCGACACGGCGTTGCCGAACCATTCGTGCCCACTCTCGTGAATGATGATGAAGTCGAATCGCGGGCTGACACCAACGCCCGTCCAATCCCGCCCACCGTATCCGTTCTTGAATCCGTTGCCGTACGTCACGGCGCTTTGATGCTCCATCCCGGCGTTCGTCGCCTCGACCAGCTTGTAACCGTCCTTCTTGAACGGATACTCGCCGAAGTAATGCTCATACGCGGCCAGCATTCCCTTCGCCTGAGTGAACTGCGCTTTGGCTTTATCCAGGCTGTCCCGTAACACATAGAAATCCAGCGTCATGTCACGGTACGTGTCCGTGAAGTGCACGTAGTCGCCGATGTTCATCGACACGTCGTACGAGTTGATCGGGTAGTGCACGGTCCAATCCCAGCGCGTGTAGCCGTCGCCGAGGTCCGTCTTGCCGGCGAACGCGCCGTTGGAGACATCCGTCAGCCCGTTGGGTATCGTCACGCTGATCCGCATGTTCTCCACTTCGTCGCGCCATTGATCCTTGCTCGGCCACCATGTGCTCGAGCCGACGCCTTCGCACACGGTATTGATGAAAGGCTTATCGCGCGCGTCGGTCTTGAACCCGATCCCGCCTCTCGCGGCGCCTATCTCGAGCGGCGTCCCCGAGTAATGGAAGTCGATCGCGTACGTCTTACCCTTCTTCAGCATCCGAGGAAAGTCGATGAAGACGGCGCTCTCTTCGCGCGTGTACTCGAGCGGCGCGCCATCGAAGAGAATGCGGTCGGTGGTCAGGCTCGGGTGAAGGTCGATCTGGATGCGGTTGTCGTCGGAGAGCATCCGGAACCGGATCGTGTTCTTGCCGCTGATGAACTTCTTGGCGGGGTCCACGCGAACGTCGAGATGGTAGTAGAGCAAATCGTTATTCGCGCGGTAGCGACCGTATTCACCACGGAGCAACTCCGAGCGCGTGGGCGGCGGGCCTTCCGGCGCGCGAGCGACGGCAGCCGGCGAAGCGGAGCTCTGATGTACTCCACTCGAGCATGCCGTCAGTCCCGCCGCGATCGCAACAGCGCTGGCGATTGCGCCAATCATGAATCGACGAGTCATTCGAATCGCTCCGTGAGGTCCCTGCACGAAACGAAGTCCATGTTGTCTGGCGACATCTTCTGGTGGCCCTGCGATGGAATGGTCTTCGCCTTTGGCACTCCCATCGCGCCGGCGGCCGAGGCGGTTGGGCGGGAGACACTATGTAACATGGCTCGACACCTGGTCTACGGGATACACGAAAGTATCCGAACGACGATGGCCCGCCGCTAGAACCGCGACACGATCTCGCTGCAACCCGGTGGAACTCTTCGCGGGCCCGAGGCATTGGTCGCACACTCACCTCGTTACACTCACTCGTTTCTTGGAGACAATTCTATGCGCGCTGTGCGCGCGGCATTATTCGTTGCAGTCGTCGTGATACTCGCCGCGTGCGGCGGCTCGGGCGCAACGTCGACCGATCCTAGCGGGACGCCGGTTGCCACCGCGACCGTGAACGCGACCTCGGGACTTCAGTTCACGCCCGGAACCGTTACGCTGGCCGTGGGCGGGACGGTCACGTTCGAGTTCGGCTCAGTCGAACACGACGTGTTTTTCGACAACGCGCCGTCCGGCGCCCCCGCCAACATCGCCTCGGCGACTCGCAACGCGTCGGTGACGCGGACCTTTCCGACTGCAGGCCGGTTCGTTTTCAACTGTCACATCCACCCCGGAATGACCGGGACGATCGTCGTTCAGTGAGACACCGTCGACAGTGCCGTGCGGCGTAGAGCCGCCGCGGCACCGAAAGCAAGAAGGCACCGCAGGCTTCTCGGCTTGCGGTGCTTTCGCTTAAGAGTCGGGATGGCGCTCAACCCGAGCTTGCCGCTCGCGACGCCGGCTCGGCGGATCCGCGCCGGCCCGGCGCGGCGCTCTTCGCCTTCTCGCTCGCGAACGCGAGCAGATCCGCATTGAACTGTTTCTGGTGCGTCGACATCAGGCCGTGCGGCGCTCCCTTGTAGACATGGTACGTCGCGTCCTCCACCATCTTCGCCGCACGATCTCCGCCGACATTGATCGGCACGATCTGGTCGTCGTCGCCGTGGATGATCAGGGTTGGCATGTCGAACTTCTTCAGGTCGTCGGTGAACTCGCTCTCGGAGAACGCCTTGATGCATTCGTACGCCGCGACGAGACTGCATTGCATGCTGAGCAGCCAGAAGCGGTCGAGTATGCCTTTGGGAACGTTGGCGCCCGGTCGGTTGGCGCCGTAGAACGGCTGACTGAGGTCCTCCCAGAACTGCGACATGTCCGCGAAAACGCCGGCGCGCATGTCATCGAAGAGCTTGATCATCAGGCCGCCCGGCTTCACCAGCCCTGGCGTTACCGCATCGACGAGCACGGCCTTCGCCACGCGCTTCGTGCCGTGTCGGCCGATGTAGCGCGCCACCTCGCCGCCACCAGTCGAATGGCCGACGTGGATCGCATTCGTCAGATTCAGCGCCTCGGTGAGTGCGGCGAGATCATCGGCGTAGGTGTCCATGTCGTTGCCGGTCCACGTCTGCGTCGACCGACCGTGCCCGCGCCGGTCGTGTGCGATTGCGCGATATCCGTTGGACGCGAAGAGGAAGAGCTGTTCGTCCCAGGCGTCGGCATTGAGTGGCCACCCGTGACTGAAAACGACAGGTTGTCCCGAGCCCCAATCCTTGTAGAAGATGTGGGCTCCGTCCTTGGCGGTAATCGTTGGCATTCGCGTCTCCTACCGGCACTGCGCGCCGGCACATGATCGGTGGGCTCAATCAATGCACCGAGCGTAGCTGCCACGGCATCGACTCTTGGTCCAGTATCAGGGCGTGGTGCGATCGTAGGGCCTCGGAACGCTCACGGTTCAGCGAACGGGCGTGTAGGGCTGGTGTCGAGATTCATGTCGAGGTGCGGGGCTGTCGCCCTCGCTGAATCGGCGAGGTTGAGTATCGAGCGACGTGCGCGAGACCATTGCGTGCGCGGGCGATGCATCGCGTTGACGGCATTCGATTGCGAGCGTACTTTGCAGTGTAGAGTACTTCACGATCTGGAGCCAATTGACGATGCGACTCGCGCCTCGCTTCTCCCCGCTCGATTTCACGCTCGGCCTCCGCATGCTGGCGCGTTATCCCGGACTTACGGCCGTCGCCACCGTCGCAATTGCCGTCGCGGTCGGACTCGGGTCGGCGTACTTCGAGGGCGTCGACAAGTTCCTGCGTCCGCGACTCGACATTCCCGGCGGAGACCGCGTCGTCTCGCTGCTCAACTGGGATCGGAAGCACCTCGATGTCGAATCGCGCGCCCTGCACGATTTCGCGATCTGGCGCACGGAGCTCAAGACGATCGAGAACCTTGGGGCCGCGAACGCGTTTACCCGAAACCTGATTACCGACGACGGGCGCGTGGAGCCGGTTGTCGGAGCTGAGCTGACGGCCAACGCTTTCCGGCTGATGGCCACCCCACCGCTGCTCGGTCGCACGCTGGTGGACCGTGACGACAACCCCGCGGAACCGCTGGTGGTCGTCATCGGCGAACGCGTCTGGAAGACACGCTTCGACGGAAATGCGGCAGCACTGGGCAAGACGGTGAAGGTGGGGACCGCGACCGCGACGATCGTCGGCGTGATGCCCGATGCATTTGCCTTCCCGTCCAACCAGCACCTGTGGTTGCCGCTCCGCGTGAATGGCGCGACCCTCGAGCCACGATCGGGCCCACACGTCACGATCTTCGGTCGCCTGGCGCCGGGTGCGACGATCGACGACGCGACCGCCGAGTTGCGCGTCATTGGCGCGCGCATGTCAGCGAGCAATCCGCGGACGCATGAGTACCTTCGGCCATTCGTGATCGGCTACGGCAGGATCCTCGCCGAAGGCGGCGAAAGCCGATTCGTCACGCGATTGCTCTACATGGTGAACAGCCTCTTCCTCGTGCTGCTCGCCGTCATGTGCACGAACATCGCGACGCTCGTCTTCGCCCGGACGGCGACGCGTACCTGGGAGATCACCGTTCGTAGCGCGCTCGGCGCGAGCCGCGGCCGCATCGTCGCTCAGCTCTTCTGTGAGGCGCTGGTGTTGGCGTCCGTCGGGACGATCGTCGGCCTGTTGCTGTCGCGAGTCGCGCTGCGCTTCGCACTGGCGCAAGTCGACGCGGGCGGCAACCTGCCGTTCTGGGTCGATGAAAGCCTGTCGTGGAGAACCCTGCTCTACGCCGCCGGACTCACGCTCTTCGGCGCCGGCATTGTCGGCATCCTCCCCGCCTTGCGCGTGACTCGAGTCAACATCCAGGACATGTTGCGCAGCGAGAGCGCCGGTCGCGGGGGGGCCGGAGGGGGCCTGAAGTTTGGCGGATTCTGGACCGCCGTGATCGTCGTGCAGGTCGCGATCACAGTCGCCTTCATCCCGGTCGCCTTCAACGGCGTTTCCGAGTCCAGCCGTTTCAAGGAACGGGCGCATGCCATCGGCGCCGAGCGGTTCCTGGCCGCGCACGCCGCGATCGACCGCGA
>DATMHK010000146.1:0-7543 GCA_035554995.1 Gemmatimonadaceae bacterium | reverse complement strand
GTGATTCACCTCGGCGCCCTCGCGATATCCGGCGCCCCATTCACGAAACGCGGCGGCCGCTTTCGTGATTCCAGCGCGACCGAGCGCCGATGGAAGTACGGCCTCCGCGAGTGCGTCGAGCGTGGCCGGCTCGCTCGTCAGATGAACGATGGCCGCGGCATGTGCTCGCCGAACGACAACCGCGAGCGGGACGGTCGACGCGAGCGACGCGAGGAACGTTCTGCGGGACAGGGTGGGCATACCCTCACGATGGCGCCCGCGTTCGCGGTGCGCCAGAGTCGCCGTCACTTCACCCAGTGTCCGATGCGCGTCCAGCGAACGTCTGTGACGAACGGGATGGCCCGATCGCTGATTTGCCCGTTACACGGACTGGTGTCGTTGCCCGGACCGGGAACGTACGAGTAGTAGATGAACAGCGGCCGGCCGCGCACGTTCTCCTTGGGGACGATGCCCCAATACCGGCTGTCCTTCGAGCAGTACCGGTTGTCGCCCATCATGAAATAGTGACCGGCGGGGACGACGAGCGGGCCCCAGTTGTCGTGCGTCGGCTGAGCGGGCGCGGGACCGAAACGAGAATTCTTCAATTCGATCTTGTGCTGCCAATCGAACAGCGGACTCACCTCGTTGCCGTCCAGCTTCGGGTTGCTCGCGGCGAAACCCTGTCGCTGCGCCAGGCCGTTGAGATGCAGGACGCCCTCGCGCATGTAGAGCGTGTCGCCCGGCACACCGATCAGTCGCTTGACGAGCGTCGGCGTCGCGTCGGCGCCGCGCGCCGCCTCGTCAGCCTGGTAGGGCGAGACGAAGACGACGACGTCGTTGTGCTTGGGCGACGTGTAGCCGGGGAGATGCGAGTTCGTGAACGGGATCGTCGGACCGTAGGCGAGCTTGTTGACGAAGAGCCAGTCGCCGACGAGCAGCGTCGGTATCATCGAGCCCGACGGAATCCGAAACGCCTCGATGAACAGCGTCTTGACGATGAGATAGATGGCGACCGCGCCGGCGAGCGACTTGAAGTTCTCCCAGAGCCAGCGGCCGACCGGCTGCGACGTTTTCTGCCCGCCCCCTCCGCCACCCCGTCGCGCGGCGGCGACGGTGCTGGTCTTCTTAGCGGGGGCTTGAGTTCGTTTTGCCATAGCGTGCGAATCTATACGGCGCGACTTGGGTTCAGGGTTCAGGGTTGAGCCAACAGCCATCAGCTAATAGCTAAAGCTGACAGCTTTAGCTATTGGCTGGTTAGCTGAGCTCCAAAAAGCACCGCGGGGGAATGCTCAGCGCATTCCCCCGCTAGCCCACGAAAGAGTGGAGCCGTCGACGACTACTTGAGGTGTTTGTTGACGAGCTTGGTCATCTCGAACATCGAGACTTGCTTCTTGCCACCAAACACTGCGTTGAGCTTGTCGTCGGCGTTGATCATGCGACGATTCTTCGAGTCCTGCAGCCCGTTGCGCTTGATGTAGCCCCAGATCTTCTTCGTCACTTCGGTGCGGGGCATCGGGCTGCCGCCGACGACGGCGCCGAGCGCCGCATCCGGCTGCATTGCCTTCATGAACGCCGCATTCGGCTTGCGCTTCGCCGCCTTCTTGGCGGGCTTCTTCGCGCTGCGCTTCGCCGCCTTCTTGCCGCCTTTCTTGGCGGACTTCTTTCCACCCTTCTTTGCAGCCATTCGCTCTCCCGGTAGATGGAATGGTTGTGGGTTGATGCGTTCGAAGAGTTGCCGTTTTCCCTATGAAAATCGACCTCTTCGAGGGTGAAAAGTATAGTCATCGGCGCAGCATGCAATAGGGAATGTTGGTTTTTCCCCTCTGGGAATGGTGGTTTTTCCCTCTGAAGAGACTGGGTGCACGCTCGCTTTCGCTCGTTGGAAGCACCGCCGCTGACGCGGCCTGGGAGCACGCTCGCTTTGCTCGCTGGGTGCAATTCTCACTCTACGATCAATGCCTTACGCCCCCAGCGCGGCTCAGCCGCGCGTGCTCCCAGCGAGCGTAAGCGAGCATGTCCCCGGCGAGCGAAAGCGAGCGTGCTTCCCAGGAAAAGCACTCACAGATTCTTCGCCAGCCACTCCGCAATCGTCCCCAACACATCCTTCCGTACGTGCAACGAGGGCAACAAGGGGTAGCGCAATCGACCGCTCGCATCGGCGAACGCGCCGCTCGAATCCTCGACGAAGAGATGGTTCGTCACAGGGAACATGCGCACGGTCACGCTCGGACTCACGCCACCGCGGAACGCGGCGCCGAGGCGTTCTGCCTCGGCGGGCGGAACCTGACGATCGGTTTCTCCCTGCAGAATCAGCACACGGGCGCGCACGCGGCCCGCTGTCGGCTTGGGATCGTAGTTGAGAAAAAAGCCCTGCCACCCGGGCACCTTCGCCGCGGAATCAATCGCGCGAACGGCCCGCGCGAGCACCGTGTCGCGCTGCGCGCCGGTGAGATGCGCGACGCTGTCGACGACGTACCGGTTCTGCCCCATGACGATCTCGCGACCAGTCGACGCCGTTCCCGCCATCAGCACGATCGCGCGGATCGAGCTGTCCGTCGCCGCGATCATCGGTGCGATGATGCCGCCCTCGCTGTGACCCACGAGCCCGAGGCGTCGGCGGTTGATCTCCGGCCGCATGCGCAGATACGCGATGCCGGCGCGAATGTCGTCGGCGAAGGTTTCGCTCGTCGCCAGGTTCGTTCCTCCGCTCGAGCCGTTGACACCGCGATCGTCGAGCCGCAGCACGGCGATCCCCCGTCGGCCGAGCGTGTCGGCCAACTCGCGAAAGGGACGATAGCCGGCGATCAGCCCCGAGTATTCGTCGCGATCTTCCGGTCCCGAGCCGGTGATCGTCACCACCGCGGGAAGCCCGTCGCGCGGCCGATCGCGAGGAAGCGTCAACGTCCCGTTGAGACGGAGGCCGTCGGGTGTTGTGACGACGACGTCTTCCGCCGTGTACGGCGCACCCGGCGGCGCCGAGTAGTCCACGCGCGGCCCGGAGCCGAGCGACGACGTCTCCGATCCGCGCGCGATGACGATCCCTTGCGCCGGGATGACCCCGCCTCGAACTAGTCCCGTCGGTGTCACCGCCAGTCGCATGACGACGCCCGCGTAGGCGACGACCACCGAATCCGCACCGTTCCGGCCAATCGTCGCGGCCATCGGCTGCTGCGGCGCGCCCACGATGTAGATGGGGAATGATGCGGTGTCGCGTCCCATCGCCTTCGCGCGGACGACCATCTGCTCGATGAACGCGACCGCCGGATTCAACAGAAGCTGGGAATTCCCCGCCACCGTAAAGCGCGACGGAGCTGCTCCGCTCAACGAGCCCGTCACGCTGTCCGGAGTGACGACGAACGTCGCGCGGTCGCCCGTCGTATCCGTCGCATTGCGGTAGGTGCGGGCGTCGAGACGCGTGATCACACCCGCCGCCAGCGCTGCCGAGTATGAAATGCGCGCCCCGCGCAGCTTGTCGCGAAACTCACCGCGCAGCTCCGTCGGCGTGCGCGACACGCGCTCGTCGAAAATCGTGTCGCCGCGCAAGAGCAGCGCAAAGGATGCCTGCCCTGGCTCCTGCGCGCTCGCGAACACTGGAACGAGCAGCCCAGCAGCCGAGTAGCCGAGTAGCCGAGCAGCCGAGCAGCTGACCGACGCGAGCGCGCCGATCGTTGAAATTCGTCTCATCGAACCCTCAGTGAGTGAAGCTTTCGAGCAACGCCATCATTTGTACGTCGTACGGATCGGGCGACGGATCGTCGTCGGCGATCTCGGAATTCAATTGTGGCGTTTCCAGCACCAGCGGGATTCCGTGCGACCGACGATCCGCGAACAGCGCGCGAAACGGTTCCACTCCGATCTGTCCGTCGCCGATCAGCACATGACGGTCCTTGTTCGACCCGAGCCCGCCCTCGCTGTCGTTGAGATGGAAAAACCCCGGCGCCTCCCCTGTTGCTTCCTCGAATTCGTCGAGTATCCGCGAAACCGCGCCCCCCCCGGCGTCGCGCAGGTCGTACCCCGACGAGAAGAGGTGGCACGTGTCGAGACCATACCCGGTCCGATGCCGCAGCGCCGGCGGGACGTGACGTAGTATCGCGCCGACTTCGACGGCCGTCTTCGCAAACGTGCGCCCCGCGCCGGCAGTGTTCTCCACGAGCACGCGCGTCGGCCCGTTCGGCACGTGCTCGAGCGCCTGGACGATCGCGCGCGCCACGCGCTCGGCGGCCGCCTCACGGTCGCCGTCGGTCGCCGCGCCGGGATGAAAGCAAACGCATCCGACGCCGAGCGCCGATGACCGCTCGAGCTCCTTGGCGAGGCCGGCGCGCGCCCGCATGTTTTTGTCGTCCTCCGGCGTCGCGGTGTTCAGCACGTACGCCGCGTGCACGACGACGAATTTTGGATCGATCTTCGCCTCGGCCAACGCGGCGCGAAAGCGCTCGACGCGTTCCGGCTTGATCGAGATCCTGTCGCCGTAATAGTTGGGGATCGCGGTGAACGCCTGCATGGCGCGCATGTTCGCCGCGCCGGCGCGCCGCGCCGCCATGTGGATTCCGCCGTTGTTGATCGTGTGTGCGCCGTAGAAGTGTGTCATATGAGCGTTATTGTGGTCGTCCGACACGCACGACGCGATTCGGTGGACCGCCAGATGGTTGGGAATTGACCCAGGACACCGCGAGCACCGGCCCCGACATCGCGACCGCCGGCGACGACGCGACGTCGACGGCGCGTGAGGCCGTGGCGTGCCAATCAAAGAGATGGCCCTGCGTCACTGAGATCGCCACGTCGATCTGCGGCCGGCTGCCATTCGGCTCCTCGTACGCCACGGCGACGCGATGTTCGTCGGCCGCGATGCTCGTTTCAACGAGCCGGTCGCCGTAGATCACGGAAACGGGCGTGTGCAACATGTTGCCCATCAAGTGGGCGAAGAACACCCCTTTCCCCTCGGGAGCGATCATCGAATAGGCAAGGTAGGCGTCATCGCCCACCGTCGTGAGCGCCGGCGCGGGCCGTTTGCAGCCATTCGAACTCACGTCGGTGGTGTCGACCTTCAATGCCGCCGACCAGCTGCGCCCACCGTCCGGCGAATTGGCGAGATAGAGCACGGCGCTGCTGTCGGCGCGCACACTCCACCACGAGGCAAACAGCAGGGACCGTCCCTGCGCCGTCCGCAGCGTCGCCGCGCAGAGGCCGAGCGCGGCCGGCAGCGTGGAGGGACGAACCGTATCGGCGACGAATCGCGCCGCCCCCGCCGAATCGACCACCAAGTGCGACGCCCCTCCGTCCGCGGGGGGTGGGCCGATAGGCTTGGGGTCGCCCCACGCGACGGGATCCGGCTCGCACCCGGCGAGCACGGCCAGGAGCATCAGCGGCAGCGCGTGAGCACGCATGCCGAGACAATAGCCGCTCCGCGCAGCGTCGAGAAGCGCGCTATGTTTTCCTATTCGGCGGTGACGTACTCCCCGCCGCGACTCCCTGAGGATTCTTCCATGGCCGTCCGCACAGCACCTGAGCGCGTTGCCGCCGAATCGGAGCAGGCAGCGCAGACCATTCATCCACGCTCGGCGCCACTCGCGGGATTCAGCGGCACGCGCCGCGTTCCTCCCCCCGTCAACGAGCCGGTGAAGTCGTACGCGCCCGGCTCGCCCGAGCGCGCCGAGGTCAAAGCTCGGCTGAAGCAGATGGCGAACGAGCGCGTCGAGATCCCGATCATCATCGGCGGGCAGGAGATTCGCACGGGTGAGACCGCGCAATCGGTGATGCCGCACAATCACCGTCACGTGCTCGCGGATTATCACAAGGCCTCCGCGTCCCACGTGCAGAAGGCGATCGACGCCGCACGCGAGGCCCGCGCCGAGTGGGCGAATTGGGCGTGGGAAGATCGCGCCGCGGTGTTCCTCAAGGCCTCCGAGCTGCTCGCCACCTCGTGGCGGGCGACCGTCAACGCGTCGACGATGCTTGGTCAGTCGAAGACCATCTTTCAGTCGGAGATCGACGCGGCCTGCGAGCTGATCGACTTCTGGCGCTTCAACGCCGGGTACGCGCAGGAGCTGTACGACGAACAGCCGCTGTCCAGCTCCACGATGTGGAACCAGCTCGATTATCGCGGACTCGAAGGCTTCGTCTACGCGGTGTCGCCGTTCAACTTCACGTCGATTGGCGGCAATCTGTCGACCGCGCCGGCGCTGATGGGCAACACCGTCATCTGGAAGCCCGCGTCGTCCGCGATGCTCTCCGCGTACTACCTCATGCGGTTGCTCGAGGCGGCGGGATTGCCGCCGGGCGTCATCAACTTCGTGCCCGGAGACGCCGCCGAGATCTCCAACACGGTGCTCGCCCACCGCGACCTCGCGGGGGTGCACTTCACCGGCAGCACGTCGGTGTTCAACAGCATGTGGAAGACGATCGGCGCGAACATGTCGCGGTACGGGACGTATCCGCGCATCGTCGGCGAGACGGGCGGCAAGGACTTCATCGTCGCACATCCGTCGGCCGATCCGCAGGCGCTCGCCGTGGCGATCGCGCGTGGCGGCTTCGAGTATCAGGGACAGAAGTGCTCGGCGGCGAGCCGCGTCTACATTCCGCGCTCGATGTGGAATGACGTGCGCGATCGCATCACGGGCATGATGGACGAGATGCGCATGGGCGATCCGGCCGACTTCCGCAACTTCGTCGGCGCGGTGATCGACGAGAAAGCGTTCAAGAAGATCAGCGAGTACCTCGACGACGCGAAGTCGAATGCGACGGTCGTCTCGGGCGGCGTCGCCAAGGGCGACGAGGGCTATTTCATCAAGCCGACGCTCGTGCAGGCGAAGACGCCGGATTACCGGCTGCTCTGTGAAGAGATCTTCGGACCGGTCGTCACCGCGTACGTCTACGACGACTCGAAGTGGAACGACACCCTCGAGGTGATCGATACGACGTCGCCCTACGCGCTCACCGGCGCTGTGTTCGCCAACGATCGTGGAGCGGTGCGCGAAGCGATGATGGCGCTCCGAAACGCCGCCGGTAATTTCTACGTAAATGACAAGCCGACCGGTGCGGTCGTCGGGCAGCAGCCGTTCGGCGGCGCGCGCGGCTCCGGCACGAACGACAAGGCCGGCTCCAAGCTCAACCTCGTGCGCTGGGTCAGCGCCCGAACGATCAAGGAAACGTTCTCGCCGCCGACGGACTACAAGTACCCATTCATGGCCGAGGAGTAGCCGCGGGTTCTTGCGCGGCGTCGCTGCGGCCTGGAGACTTCCGCATGCGACGTCACTTCCTGTTTTCCGGCTCGATCATCACCGCGCTGTCGCTTCCACTCGGGTTGAGAGCGCAGCGCGGTCCTGTTTCCGACACCACCACCCGCGTCGTCGATCGCGCCTTCGAGGCGTTTCGCGGAACCGATTCGCCCGGCTGCGCGCTCGGCGTCAGCCGGAACGGGCGCGTCGTCTACGAGCACGGCTACGGCATGGCCAATCTCGAGACGGGGACGCCGATCACGCCGGCGTCGATCTTCCACGTCGCGTCAGTCTCGAAGCAGTTCACGGCGATGTCGATCATGTTGCTCGCCAGGGACGGCAAGCTCTCG
>DATMHK010000145.1:0-9315 GCA_035554995.1 Gemmatimonadaceae bacterium | reverse complement strand
TCGTCACCGATCCGGAAAAGATGGAAGCGGTGCTCGAGGACGCGTTCATTCTCATTCACGACAAGAAGGTCTCGTCGATGAAGGACCTGCTCCCGGTCCTCGAGAAGGTCGCGCAGCAGGGTCGTCCGCTGCTCATCATCGCCGAGGACATCGAGGGTGAGGCGCTCGCGACGCTCGTCGTGAACAAGCTCCGTGGCACGCTCAAGGTCGCGGCCGTGAAGGCCCCGGGCTTCGGCGATCGCCGCAAGGCGATGCTGCAGGACATCGCGGTCCTGACCAACGGGCAGGTCATCAGCGAGGAAGTCGGCTTCAAGCTCGAGAACGCGGTGGTCACGGACCTCGGTCGGGCGAAGCGCATCGTCGTCGACAAGGACAACACGACGATCATCGACGGCGCCGGTGCGGACGACAAGATCCAGGGTCGCATCAAGGAGATCCGGGTCGCGATCGACAGCAGCACGTCCGATTACGACAAGGAGAAGCTCCAGGAGCGTCTGGCGAAGCTCGCCGGCGGTGTGGCGGTGATCAACGTCGGCGCGGCGACGGAAGCCGAGATGAAGGAAAAGAAGGCTCGCGTCGAGGACGCGCTCCACGCGACCCGCGCCGCGGCCGAGGAAGGCATCGTGCCGGGCGGCGGTGTGGCGTTCATCCGCGCGCAGCGCGCGCTCAAGACGCTCAAGCTGGCCGAGGCCGACGAGCAGATTGGCGTCGACATCGTGCGTCGTGCGATCGAGGAGCCGATCCGCATGATCGTCCAGAACGCGGGCGGTGAAGGCTCGATCGTCGTCGAGAAGGTACGTGGCTCGAAGGACGACGCGTTCGGCTACAACGCGCTCACCGACACGTACGAGAACCTCGTACAGGCGGGCGTGATCGATCCGACGAAGGTGTCGCGTACGGCGCTCCAGAACGCGGCGTCGATCGCGGGCCTACTGCTCACGACCGAAGCGTTGGTCGTTGAAAAGAAGGAAGACAAGCCGGCCGCGGGTGGTCCGCCGGGCGGCGGCATGGGCGGGATGTACTAAGGTCTGCCGACCAATAGACAAGACGGGGTCGCGCGACGAGCGCGGCCCCGTTTTTCATTGAACGCCTAGAGGCGAGCGGAGGCCCTGACGAAGCTTTACAAAAGCTTGATTGGAATTGGGACCGGAACCCGCGAGCGTTATGCCATGCGAATTGCTATCGGTAGGCGGCTCGCGCTCGTGGCGCTCGCTGCGTGCGTCCACACTTCCGGTCCGACTGTAAGCGTCGTCCCGGGTCTGGCAGTCAAACTCAACGTCTCTCGAGGCCCTGACACCGTCGTCTATCGCCGTTCGATCACCCGCGCCGGCCGAGATTCGGTCACGGGCACACGAACGGTCGTCATGCGCGTTGTCGCCGGCCAGGATCGAACACGCCTCCTCGAAGTCGCACAGCGATTCCCGGGCGGCGGCGGGATGATCGTCGACACCGCTCTCGCCGAGCTATCGAATGCGCGCGCGGTCGGCCATCGCTCGCACCAACCAACGCGCACGATGTCGTTCGACTTCGACAGCAGTGCAGCGACCGGAAGTGTTACCATCAGCCCGGCGTCGCCCGACTCGGCTCCGCGCCTGGAACGCGTCCGGCAGAACCTTGGCGGACCGATCTTCGACTCGAACATCATCGAGATGGTGGTTGCCGGGCTTCCGCTGGCGACGAACTTCACAACCGAGCTGCCGTTCTTCATTTACGAGCGCGGAGGGCGCGTCCCGATGCGCGTCGCCGTTCAGGAGCGCGCCGTGGTGCAGTTTCCGGCGCTTGGCAGCCGCGAAGCGTGGCTCGTGTCGGTGGATGTTCCAGGCGCACCGGCCACGGTGTGGGTCGACGCGAGGACGCGCGACGTCCTACGGGTACGATACGACTTGCGCGCCCAAGGAATGGCGTTTACGGATGATCGCACGACACCGCTTCCGCCGAGGCACGGCTGAGCGAGAAGTAGAAACGGGCCGCCGAAAGGCGGCCCGTTTTGCTTCTCCGATGATCGGCGCCGAGACCCGTTACTGAGTCTTCGTCGCCTCAAATTTCACCTTCGCGAGCACCGAATCGGGCTTCGACGCGAGCACGGAGACGACCGTGCCCGTCCATGTGTTGCCGGACAGCCGGCCCACGACGTGATCGATCTGCTTCGGGGCTTTCGGGGGGGTGTGGGCTGCCGACACCCACATGACGCTGTCGGCGCTCAGCGTGTACGTGTAATCGACGGTGTCCTTCGGGGCTGCCGCGTTTACGCACTTCGACACGTTGCTGCCGGCCGCCGTAGTGCAGACGAAAGTCGACACCACAGAATCGTTGGGCGGCGCCATGATCTTACCACTGACGGTGCCAACGAGATCGGCCGCGGTGAGGGCGGCAGGACCCGCCGGAGCCGCCGCCGCCGCGGGCGCAGCGGAATCGGCTTTCGGGGTTTCGGTCTTCGCGCACGCGACGAGGGAAACGGTGGCGATCAACAGGCGAGCATTGCGCATAGTGCCTCTGGAAGAGGGGTGGTGGATGGACGGCGTCGTCGACAACCTGAGGAATGCGACGTTTTAATGTGCAATTTCCATTCAATCCCGCCAGGGGCGACGCCTTGTGGCTCAGAACCGCAGCAATCGGTTGATCTTTATGACAAAAGCCCGGTTTTTCAGTCCGCGGACCGTCGTCGGCGTCACGAAACGGTCCTCCGTCGCGTCGCGCTCGTCGGTGTAGACGAGAAAGAGCTCGCTCCCCGGTCGATACTCCCACCGGAAGCGGAGATTGCTGCTCACGGCACGATCCGCCGAGTTGTATTGAACGAGCGCGCTGGCAAACATGAGCGGAGAGAAACCGTAATCGGCGCGGGTGCGAAAAAGTCGCGCGGTATAGGAGCCGCCCCGCAAGTCGAAGCGGGTCAGCGAAACCGTCGGCTCCATCGACAGCTGCGGCAGAATCGAGATCCGGCCCCCGGACGTGAAGCTGTTCGCCGCCAGGCCGAAGCTCACACTCGTGATGCGGCCGTTGTAGTACTCGCCGGTTTGCGCCGCGAGGCTTCCCGAGATCCGGCGCTGTCCGCCGAATGTGTATGATGCGCCGACCTGATCGAAGGTGTAGCCGCCGGGCGCGATCGCGACGGGAGACCCGGCCGGCGTGAACGGCGTTACGAGCAGCTCGTACTCGCGCAGCCCGTCGATCGAGAGGGCGTCGCTGTTCGTGAACTCTGTTCCGAAATGGCCCGTCCACGTGCGCGACTCGACATGCCCCGCGCCGTTCACGAACAGCTCGCCATTGCCGCTGTACGTGAACTTGCGGACGATCGGCATGTGTGTCGGACGTGGACTGAAGCGCAGCTCGCCGAACGATCGCTTGAAGTTCGTGCGGCGAACGAAGCCGACTTCGGGGTTGAAATTCTTGCCGACCGCGAGAAACTCGCCGCGCGCCCCGTACCGATCGGCGTTGTAGTCGTACCGTCCCTGGTAGCTCTGATCGTCACCGCTGCGGCCGGTCGTCGCCGTACGCGCCCAATAAGCGGCGGCCGTCACGTTGTCGAAGAAAGAGAACGTTCCGTCGACGCCGTACGCCTGGTTCGATCCGCTGTCCGACGCGGTGAGCGACCGGTTGGTCGCCATCACGCCGATCGCGCTCCGCTTGAAAACGTCGCGCTTGACGCGCGCCACGGTGAAGTTCGTCGGACGCGTGAGCGACACCGCCTCGTCGCCCGTCTGAATGTTCATCAGGCCGACGGCGTACTGCCCGACCTTTCCCGTGAGCCGCGCGCCGGCGTTGATCGGGATCACGCGTCCCGCATTGAGACCGATGCGACGCGTGTAAAAGAGATAGGGCAGGTCGTTCGTGTTCGACGGCGCGATCGCGCCGAGGCCACCGCGCGCGAAGTCGAAGATGCCACGGCCCTCGAGAAAGAAATCGCGTTTCTCGGGGAAGAACAGGCTGAATCGGGTGAGGTTGACTTGCTGTTCGTCGATCTCGACCTGCGCGAAGTCGGTGTTGAAGGTGAAATCGGCGGTGAGGTTGGGGGTGATGCCGTACTTCGCGTCGCCGCCGAAGTCGCCGCCCACCTCATTCGAGATCTGCGGCGTGCGGAGACGGTCGGTAGTCATGCGCGAGACGCCATACGGCTTGAGCTCGAGGTTCTTGCCGGCCTCCGGAAGGTCGAGTCCGACCAGTGTACCCGCCGCCGAGATTCGGTTCAGTGCCTGCGGCCCGGCGAGACTCTGCGGCACCGGCGTGAGGTAGCCCCATTCATTCTTGCGTCGCACCGACCGGCGCAGCTGCACGCCCCACACCTGATCTTTCCCTGCGCGATAGCGAATCGACTTGAAGGGGATCGCCATCTCCACGATCCACCCGCCCTCGAAGCGGCCCGTCGCCGACGTCCACACGGGATTCCAATCCGTGTTCGACCCGCCCTCGTCCACGACCGAGTAGTCAGCCCGAGCGCCCAACGGATTCGTATAGAATGCGAAGCCGCTGCGGCGATCGTAGAACGTGTCGAACATCACGCCGAAGTGGTCGTTCTGCCGGAGGCCGTTCGTGTCGCGCCGCAGCTCGTTGGCAATCCACTCGCTCGGCGGCGCCGAGTCGTAGCATTTGCACGTGACGTACATGTTCGCGTCGTCATACATGATCCAGACGTCGCTTCGCTCGGACATCAACTCCATGAAATTCGGCGTTACCTGAATCAGCCCGCCGAAGGGTTTCTCGCGAGAGTACACCGCTTCGTCGAGCTTGCCGTCGAGGGTGAGCGGCGCCGTGAGCTTGATCGCGCGCACGGTCGCCTGTCCCGACTCGCCGCGCGTGATGACGTCGGGCGCGACCGGACGCGGGGGACCGTCGATGGATGACGACTGCGCGCCGGCCCGAGCTGCGGCGACGAGAAGGACAACCGCGATGACACGTGCGCCCGGTGTCGTTCGGCGCGGCGGGGAGTGCCTCATGATGCTCAATAATCCGAGCCGCGGCGCCGAACGGGAAGATGTCGTGCGCTACCGGGGCGTGTTTCGCCCGCTTTTTGTTCCTAGTCGGCGCGCAGGGCGCTGCACGGATCGAGGCGCGCCGCCCGCGCCGCGGGAATGAGTCCGGCGACCGATGCGGCGAGCAGCATCGCTCCGGCGACCACGAGGTACGTCTCAGGATCGGTCGCCGATTGAGCGTACAAGAGGGGTTGAAGCTTGGGTGCAACCAGCCAGGCAACAGCCAAGCCGACGACGACCGCGATCGCGACGGGCCGGATGGCCCGGCCGACGACGAGACGCACGATGTGTCCACGGCGCGCGCCGAGCGCGACACGCACGCCAACCTCTTGGCGTCGCTGCGCGACGGAATAGCTCACGGTCCCGTACAGCCCGACGACGGCAACGAGAAGCGCCAAGCCGCCGAACGACGTAAACAGCGCGGCGCCGAGGCGCCAGGAGCGGCTCTGATCGTCCACGACTTCCTGAAGCGGTCTCACGACCACGAAGCCGTTCCCCGGCATCGCGCGGGTGAGTGCGCGCCGAACGCGTTCCAGCTCGCCGCGTGCGTCGGGACGTGCAACGCGCAGGTATATCGTCGACAGCATATGCGGCGCGACCTGGTCCACAGGCAGGTAATACATGAAGCGAGGATCATCCGTGAGGTTTTGCTGTGCCGTGTTCTCGGCGATGCCGATCACGGTGGTGCATGGCGCACGTCCTCCCGCGGGATTCGCACCGAGGCTGACGCGGATGCACTGTCCGAGCGGCTCGGCCTTGGGCCACAGCGCACGTGCCATCGCCTCGCTGACGATGGCGACGCGGGCCGCGCCGTCGCGATCCGCGTCGGTGAACCCGCGGCCGCGCACAATTCGCGTCTGCATGACGCGAAAATAGTCCGGCGTCGTGATCTGGAAGTTGAAGCGACCGAGTGCCTCGACCGAATCGATGCCATCGACTCGGAGCTGCGCGGTGTTCGTGCCAAAGAGACGGCTGTTGATCCGCGCCGCCGCGACGACTCCGGGAATCGCTTGCGCGGCGGCGAGCAATTGTCGGCGGACGACGACGGCCTGAGCGCTGTCCATGGTATAACCACGATAGTCGGCGACGGCCTCGATCACCGGTCGCGCATCATAGCCCAGCGGAACTGCGCGGACGTTCTCGAAGCTTCGAACGAACAATCCGGCGCCGACGAGCAGTACGACGGACAGGGCGGTCTGTACCACGATCAGCATCGTGCGAACGCGCGACCGGTCACTCATCGCGTCACGATTGGCTGAACGCAGTGACGACACGAGATCGGGCCGAGACGCCGACCAGGCCGGACCAAGCGCGGTGAGCAACGCCGCGACGGTCGCACAGAGCAAGGCGACGCCGAGCGTCCGCCAGTCCGTGGCGAGATTGAACGACGACCCGGACGGCAGCAACATCGACTGAATCGCGGCACCGACGATTTGCGCGAACGCCACGCCGGCCGCCGCGCCGAACACCGCGAGCACCATGGCCTCGGTGAGAAACTGGCCGAGCAACCGGCCGCGGCGAACGCCCAATGCCAAGCGCACCGTGATCTCTCGCCGCCGGCGCACGAGACGCGCGATCATCAAATTCGCCACGTTCGCGCAGGCGATGAGCAGTACGATCGCGGCGACAGCCGCGACCCAAAGCAGCACACGACCCTCGGCGCCGCCGTCGGGGCCAGCCGAGGTTTTCACCGCGCCCACTATGGCCAACGGGTGCGCAAGAGAATCGGCGAGAACGCGCGGGTTGAGGGCGCGCGCCGCGGCGCGGCTTCGGATGTACGCTGTGGTTAGTTCGGCGGACGCGTCCTGTCGAGTCGCACCCGGACGCCGACGCACCAGCACCTGCACCCAGTCCCAGCTGTAGTCACGACGGTACGACTCCACGCTCCATGACCCGAGGTTCGCGGGAATGGTGGTGAGCGGGACGAAGATGTCCGGCGGCCCGCCGGCGACGGTGCCTACGAAATCCGGCGGTGCGACGCCGATGATCGTGTAGTCGACAACCCCGATCATGAGGCGGCGCCCAATCACGTTGGCCGATCCGAGCTCGGTCGCCCAGAACCGGTGGCTCAACACGGCGACCGGTGTGGCGGTCGAGTCCTCCGAGGCGACGAAGTAACGTCCGAGCGACGGCGGCGCGTCGAAAAAGCGGAAGAATGACGGCGTGACTCCGGCAATCTTTCTCACTGCAGCGGCCTCGCCGGTCCCGACGGCGAAGCGCCATTCGGTTTGCGCGGCGATATCCGATATCGTGCGCGTTGCCGCGCTCAAGTCCACGAACCGCAGATACGGGAACGTCGAGTTGGCGTTGGAGCGGCCTCGATATGTGGTTCGGAGATAGACGCGGCCGACCGTCGCCGGATCGTGAAGCAGTGGGAAGGGCCGGAACATCAGGCGATCGAGGACGGCGAATATCGCCACGTTCGCCCCGATGCCCAGTCCCAGCGTCAGGATCACAGTGATGGTGAAGCCGGGCGCGCGACGCAGGCCGCGCAGCGCGTAGCGGACGTCCTGCACGATTGCGTCGATGGCGGGAAAACCCCAAGCGTCGCGGCTTTCCTCGCGCAGACGGCCGACATCGCCGATGCGACGACGGGCGGCGGCCAGGGCGTCCGCGGGGGACATGCCTTCGCGCTCGAGGTCGCGCGCGAGGAGCGCCACGTGGGCTTCGACCTCGCTGGTGAGCTCGTGCGCCATGGCGTCCCGGCGTCGCCAGGTCGCGAGTCGGCCGAACAATTCGCGGAGCGTCATGACTCGGCTCCCCGCAGAACGCGCGTCGTGACGGCGACCGACCGCTTGAACTGGTCCTCTTCGACGGCGAGCTGGCGTGTACCCGCGGCGGTGAGCTTGTAGTAGCGCGCTTCCCGACCCGTGGGCGTCTTCTTCTGGGATGAGGCGACCCAACCCTTCACCTGCATCCGTCGCAGCGCCGGATAGAGTGACCCTTCTTCGATCCGGAGTGCGTCACCGGAGAGTCGGTGGATGTGCTGCGCGATGCCGTACCCGTGCATCGGGCCGAGCGACAGCGTCTTGAGGATGAGGAGGTCGAGCGTACCGGCGAGGAGCGGGGGCTGCGAGTCAGGCATGACGGTATCCTATACTGTTCAGATCTATGTATAGATCTGACACCCGATCCCGCAAGAGGGTTGGATCGCCGCGCTCCGTCAGCGTGCCGGGCTTTGCGCGCGTCCGTCGGACGCGGTCGACCCGTTGCGCACTGTCTAGGCGGTGGCGAGCGCCGCCTTGCCCCGCTTGTTCGGGACGCCGCGAAGGACGATCAGCGACGCCGCGAAGAAGACCGCGACGGTGAGGAGCGCGGCGCGGTACGCGATCTGAGTCCCGACTCGCGGCTCGAGCGTATCGACCGTAATCGCCCACACCACGGGTCCGAGGAATGACCCGGCGCGCGAAGACAGTAGCATGAGCGAGAAGAACCGGCCGGCGTCCTTCTCCGGCACGAGGCTGAGCAGTAGCGGACGCTCGGCGGCGGGCACGCCACCGAAAACCAGACCGATCATCGAGCCGATCGTCCAGAACGCTGCTCGTCCGGGGAAGAAGGCCATCGTTACGAGCAGCACGCTCCAGCCGACGAGCACACCGACCAGGGTTCGCTTGGAGCCCAGCTTGTCGACGAGACGCCCGGAGACATAACTGCCGATGATCGCGGGAACGGCCAGCGCGATGTACACGCTGGTCGCCTCCCCCTGTGAGAAGCCGACCGCCTGAATGGCGTACAGGCCGAGCGCGAAAACGACCGTGCCCATCGCGTCCTGGTAGATCAGCGACGCGAGAATGAAGCGGAGCGTGCCGGGATGCTCACGCGCATCACGAAGGGTTTGGCGGACCTCGGCGAATGCCCGTCGCCAATCGACTTTCGTCCCGCTGGGCGCGGGATTCCGATCGCGGAAAAACAGGAAGATCGGCAGAGAAAACAGCAGGAAGAGCAGGGCCGTCGGCGCGAAGGTCGCAACACGTCCACCGGTGGACGTCGTCGGGATGAGATGCAGCCAGCGCATCAAGCCTTCCGGCACACGCAGGAATCTCTCGGGGATTCCACCGATGTGCGGAAGACTGCCGTCGAAGAACGGTGCGACGAGCAGGAGCCCGAAGATGGTCCCGATATAGCCGATGGCGGTGCCGATACCAGAGAGCCGACCGAGCTCCTCCGGCGGAACGAGGTCGGGGAGCATCGCGTTGTAGAAGGGCTGTGCTGCCTGGTAACAGTATCCCGCGACGGTAAAGGCGAAGACGATCATCACGAGCGGCGCGCCGCTGATGTGATACGATTCGGGCCGCGGGCCGCCGCCCATCACGGATTCACCATAGAGCGGCACGCCGTGGGTTCCGAT
>DATMHK010000144.1:0-60890 GCA_035554995.1 Gemmatimonadaceae bacterium | reverse complement strand
CTCACGCCGAGGGCCGCGGCGTGCAACCGAAGCTCATCGTCGAGCGACCCGGGACCGAAGACGACAGCGTGCATGTCGCGGTGGCGCGGAACGACGAGCGACAGTGTGCGGAAGAGCGTCGCGATGCGGTTTCGACCGGAACGTTCGTAGGGACAGGCAATCAGCACGCCCTCCGGCGGAGCATCGATCTCGACGCGAGCGATCGGCTGCGCTTCGTCGTGCGACGCACCGTCGACGCCGAGTGGGACCACCGCGCTGGGAATCGTCCAGCCGGGATCGCGTGCCTCCTTCGCTTCCTTCTCCGTCGTGAAAACCAGGCCGGTCTGCGCCATCTTGAGCGCGAGTTTCCCGCGACGCGTCAGGTCGACGCGCCCAAAGGGCGGAATGCGGCGTAACACCGGGATCCGTCCGCCGAACAATTTCGCGGAGCTCGTCAGCAGCTGATCACGCTGCGTGGTGACCATCACGACTTCGATGCCGCGCTCGTTCAGAATCGGACGCAGATCCCACGCGCCGCCGGGCGTCGACGCCTTGCCGTTGATCTCGACGACGTCGATGCCGCCGTCCGCGGCCCAGGCGCCAAGCCGCGTCTCGGCGCAGCACGCGATCGTCGTTTCCACCCCACGGGCGCGCAGCTCCGTCGCCGCCGCGAGGAGAAAGCGTGCGCAACCCGACCACGCGCTATCGCTGAGGTAGAAGAGCGCGCGCATCCTCAGGCAGTGCCGACGCGTTCACCGGCGTCCGCCTCGCCGAACTGCAGCGAGTGGAGACGGAAGTACGTTCCCCGCTCGGCCAGCAGCTCCATGTGCGTGCCGCGCTCCACGATGCGCCCGCGATCGAGCACGAGGATGAGATCGGCGTGCACGATGGTAGAAAGACGGTGGGCGATCACGAACACCGTGCGTCCGGCGAGGAGCCGGTCGACGGCTTCTTGCACGAGCCGCTCCGACTCGGTGTCGAGAGCAGACGTGGCCTCGTCGAGTATGAGAATCGGTGGATCGACGAGGAGAGCACGTGCAATCGAGATGCGTTGGCGCTGGCCGCCGGAGAGTCTCGTGCCGCGCTCGCCGAGGACGGTGTTGTAGCCCTCAGGCAGCGCCGAGATGAACTCGTGCGCATTCGCCGCTCGCGCGGCACGCTCTATTTGATCGTCGGTAAACTTCCCGGCCGCGCCGTACGCGATGTTGCTGCGAACGGTGTCGTTGAACAGCACCGTGTCCTGGCTGACGATGCCGGTGAGCGCCCGCAGCGACGGCAGCGTGATTTGGCGCGTGTCGATACCGTCTATGGAAATCCGACCTTCGGTCGGCTCATAGAAGCGCGGCAGCAGGTCGACGAGCGTGCTCTTTCCCGACCCGCTGGCGCCGACGAGCGCGACGACGTCGCCTTTGGCCGCGCGGAAGCTGATGTCCTGGAGGACCGGCTCTGTTTCGTAGGCGAACGAGACGCGCTCGTATTCGATCGACCGGTCGAAGCGGTCGAGGACGCGGGTGCCGCGGTCGCTCGCCGATTCGGTCTCTCGATCCAGCACGTCGAACAGCCGTTCGGCGGCCGCCATCGACTGCTGCGCCGTGGTCGGCGTCTGCGAGAGTTGCTTGAGCGGCGGCAACAGCTGCATCACGAGAATCATGAACGTGATGAGCGTTGCAGCGTCCAGGGCGGCGTTCGGGCGGATCACCGCCTGCGCGCCGATCCACAGAATGACGACGGCGATCGACGTGCCTATGATCTCCGTGAGCGGCTGAGAGAGCAGCGAGACACGCGTGATACGCACCATCCCGCGCGAGTAATCGTGACTGGCGCTGGTGAAGCGCTTGTCCTCGTACGGCTCACCGCCAAATGACTTCACGAGGCGAATGCCGCTCACGACTTCCTGAAGGACGCTCGTGATCTCGCCGTACTCGTTGCGAAGCCGGCGATGTCCGCGCCGCAACTTGCGGAGAATGGGCTGGAGCGTGAGGGTGAGCAGCGGGGCGATGACGAGCGACAACAGCGTGAGTCGCGGCGACAGGGCGACCAACGCCACGACGGTTGTCAGCACGGCGGCGCCATTCTGCACGGTCTTCGTCACCAGCTCGGTGATGAGCGCTTTCGTCTGATCGGTGTCGTTGAGAATCCGCGTGAGGATCTGGCCGACCTTCGTGCGGTGGAAATACCCCAGGGGCAACCGCTGCATGTGGCGGAACACGCTGTCGCGCAGGTCGCGCGTGACGTACTCCTGGAGCGAGGCGCCCAGCTGCCCGGCGAGCCACATGAAGAAATTCTTGACGAGCACGATCGCCACGATGGCGATCATGATCACCTTGAGCGTGCCGAGACGATCGGTGGTCGGGCCGACGAATGGATCGATGAGGCGGCGCTGCAATTCGCCGAGCCACCCCTTCGTCGAGATCAACGTGTCCTTGTTGAAGATCTCGTTCTGAAAAGGCATGAGCAGCGTGAACACGAAGGTGTTCAGCGCCGCGGCGATGACGTTGCAACCGACATTGCCGGCCATGCGCCACCAGTGCGGCCGCAGGAACTCGAGCAGCCGCCTGTAGTCGGCGAACGCGCGCTTTTTGCCGGGTGGTACGGACACCGAAACCGGTTCGGCCATGCTCAGCGTCTTGGCGTGAGCAGCGCGACCGGAAGAATGCACTCCTCCGGCGTTACGCCGCCGTGTAAGAACGACCCGCGGTAGCGACTCTGATACTCGCGCAGCTTCGTCGGATAAACGAAGAACGAATCACCGGTCGCGAGCAACGTGTTGGCGCCGAGCCCGCGCCGCGGCAGCCGCAGCGCGTCTTCGTTCTTGAACAGCAAGCCGAGCTCGGGATTCTCGGCGCGCAGGTCTTCGCCGAACTTGTAGCGCAGATTCTGTGTCGCGTCGCGCTTGGCGAAGACCGTGGCGGGCGTGCGGCAGTGGATCGAGCCGTGGTCGCTCGTCACGAGGACTTTCACCCTGCGGCGCGCCGCTTCCTGCAGCACCGAATACAACGCCGAGCGGCGGAACCACTGCATGGTGAGCTGTCGCAGCGCGATCTCGTCGCGCGCCACCTCGTAGAGGATCGCCGACTCGGAGCGCCCGTGTGTCAACAAGTCGACGAAGTTGAAGACGAACGCCGAGATGCCTTCGGGGGCGATCACGCGCGCCAATCGTCGCTCGACGTCGTCGCCCTCGGCGGCGGTAGAAATCTTCTCGTAGCGAACCGGAATCGAGAGCTTGAGCTCGGCGATCTGCGCCTCGAGCAGATCACGCTCGTGCGCGTTGAGCGTTTCGTCTTCACGCTCGCCCCACCAGTCTGGAAAACGCGCCGCGATCTCACCGGGAAAGAGCCCGCTGAACAATGCATTGCGCGAGTACGGCGTCGCCGTCGGCAGAATGCTGAAGTAGTGTGTCGTTTCGACGTCGAATATCTGCGCGACCGTCGGCTCGAGCGCGCGCCACTGGTCGAGGCGCATGCAGTCGATGACGATGAAAATCGCCTGCTTGTCCGTCTTGAGGATCGGCAGCAGGAATTCGGGCACGATGTCGATCGACAGCGGAGGACGATCTCCCTCGAGGTCGCGCAGCCACTGCGGGTACGCCACTCGAATGAACGACGCGAACTCGCGTCGCAAATCGGGATAGAGTCCTTGCAGCGACTCGTGCAGCCCGGTCTCGTTGGCGCCGACGAGGTCGAGATCCCACCGCGTGAGCTCGGCGAACCGGTCGATCCACCCGCGCCAACCGAGGCCGCGAATCGGTTCCGTCTGGAGCTCACGGAATCGGTCGACGAAGTGCCGCGCGATGGCCTGTTGTCGGATTTTGGCGCCGTCGAGCAGGCGCGTGATCGCGGCGTAGACCTGGCGCGGGGTGACCGGCTTCACGAGGTAGCCCTCGAGCGCGGCGCCGATCGCCTCCGTCATGGTCGAGTCTTCCTCACTCTTCGTGACCATGACGATGGCGACGTTCGGGTCCGCTTCGCGAAGCTCGTGAAAGGCCTCGAGCCCGCGCTTGCCGGGCATCTGCTCATCGAGCAGAACCAGGTTGAACGGACGGCGTCGAACGAGGGCAACGGCGTCTTCGGCGTTGGTGGCCGTTTCGACCTCGAAGCCTTTGTCTCGCAAGAACATGCGATGAGGTTCGAGGAGCTCCGCCTCGTCGTCCACCCAGAGTACGGATTTCGCCGGTTGCGCCATGGCGGAAATATACAGCACGAGGCTGCGCGGCCGTCGCGTTCGTTTCCGACTTCCGGGCCGTCGAGCACCCGCGCAGATTTTTGCCGTGCTCCTCGCCTCCCCTCCGTACGCGCTCGCACCGACGAACTTCCGCTTCCCCGCCCTCGCGTCACTCGCGGGCCGCGCGCCACTCGGCGGGCAGCGCGAGGTGGTGCTCGGGGCCTACGTCGCCGCGCGCCTGGCGCACGACACGCTCGCCGAGCGTGGTCTGTCCACGGAGACGAGGGTCGACCGCGCCGCGCATGCTCGAACGTGGCTCGCGACGCTGGCCCTTCCAGCGGCGGCGCGAGCCGCTCTCCAACGCTCGATCGATGCCTCGGCCGCTGATCCGCGCGCAGTCGCCGAAACGGTCGGCGGAGTCGTCAAGGCAATCGATAACTATCTCGATCCACCATCACGCCTCGAGCTCGCGCAGCTCGTCAGCGTGCTCTCGGCGACCGCTTGATCGTCGTATCGACGGTCAGCGAATCGGAGCGACCGTCATGACACGAAGCACCGACATTTCCCCACTGTCGCTCTTGCTCGCACGCGTCGACGCTGTGAGCGACGGACAGCCGTCGCCCGGCACCATCTCGTGCGGCTTCCCCAGCATCGACCGGCTGCTCGGGGGTGGATTTCGCCGCGGCGATCTGGTGCTGCTTGGTGGGGACACGGCGAGCGGCAAGTCAGCGCTCGCGCTTGCCTTCGCGATTCGCGCGGCCACGCGCGGACAGCGCAGCGCTTTTCTCACGGCGGAAATGACCCGTGAAGGCGTGCTCGAGCGAATTCTGGCGATCGAAGCGCGAGCGCAAATCGACGATCTTCGGCAGGGGACGTTGGACGACGAGGAGCGAAGTCGCGCCGGCGCCAGCGCGTTGCGTCTCCGCGATTGCCTTCCAATCATCGAACGCCTCACGGCGCGCGACATCGCCGGCCTTGGTTCAGTCGTGCGCGGAATGGGTGACGTCGAGCTCGTGGTCGTCGACCCAATCTCGACCTTCCTCCAGCCAGGTCAGGCGCTCGACGACTCGCTGGCCTTCGCCGCTCGCGATCTCAAGGCGCTCGCTCTCGACGCGAACGTCGCGCTCGTGGTGACGACGTCACTCCCCCATCTGCCGCCGCGCGCCGACCGTCGGCCGCTTCTCGAGGACTTCGGCGGATCGAGCGTGCTCGCCGAACACGCGGATGTGGTGCTGGCTCTTTACCGGGAAGAGATGTATCAGCCCGGCCGTGACATCGAGGGAGCTACGGAGCTGATTGTTCGGAAGAATCGGAACGGCGCGAAGGGATACGTCGATCTCTACTTCTATCAGAAGTGGGAGCGGTTCGAGGAAGTGATTGATCCGGAAACGCCCTGAGGACTGACGGCGCAACGGCGACCGCGCGCCTGCCGAAGGGCGCGGCCGCCGAACAGCGCGGCCGCCGAACAGCGCGACTGCCGAGAGTCGCATGGGCGCTTCGCGCCTGCTGTGGACCGTGTCCAAGGTGACTGGGCGTACGGGCTTTCCTCGGCGACGCGCCGTTAACCGCGTTGGATTCGATTTGGTTCCCCCCCGCCGAAGGCGCATGCGCCTCTCGGGAGTCGCGCCTTTCGGGAGCCGCGCTCTCTGGCAGCCGCGCCGTTCGGCAGGCGCGCGGTCTGCGTTTCGCGCGGTTCGCCTTTCCAGACCGTATATTGTACCTGTCCTTTGCCTACCTGCTTATGGCTGGTCATAGTAAATGGAAGCAAATCAAGCACTACAAGGCGGCAGCTGACGCCAAGCGTGGTGCGCTGTTCACGAAGCTGATTCGTGAAATCACGATGGCCGCCAAGATTGGCGGCGGCGATCCGTCCGGGAATCCGCGGCTTCGGCTCGCGATCGATACCGCGCGCTCGAACTCCATGCCCAAGGAGAACATCGAGCGGGCGGTCAAGAAGGGAACCGGCGAGCTCGAGGGTGTCGATTACCACGAGGTCACCTATGAGGGCTATGGCCCGGGTGGCGTCGCGTTGCTCATCGACGCGGTGACCGACAACCCCACGCGTACCGTCGCCGAGGTCCGCAGTAAGATGTCGCGTCTCGGCGGCAACCTCGGGACGCCAAACTCCGTGGCGTGGATGTTCGAGAAGAAGGGACAGCTTTACGTCGACGCGTCGAAGATCGAAGAGGATGCGCTGATGGAAGCCGCGCTCGACGCCGGCGCCGAGGATGTCCAGCGCGAGGATGACCGCTTCCTCATCTCGACGACGCCCGCCGACTTCCACGTCGTGCAGGAGGCGCTCAAGGGAAAAGGCGTTCAAGTTGTCGAGGCCGAGCTCGCCATGGTGCCCAAGAACACCGTCCAGGTGGCGGGCAAAGAAGGCGACTCACTCCTCAAGCTCCTCGAGACGCTCGAAGATCTGGACGACGTGCAGAAGGTCTGGGCGAACTTCGACATGGACGTGAGCGAGATGGCGAGGGCGGACGGATGATCTGCGCCCCGCGACCCGCGCGGCGGGCCGCAGCCGCGTGATCGTTCTCGGAATCGATCCGGGAACCGCGAACACCGGATACGGTGTCGTAAAGGGAGACGGGCTGGGGGGCGGGCTCGTCTCCCTTGTCGAATGTGGCGTGATCCGCACGAGACCGCGCGACCCGCTACCCGATCGGCTATTGGAGATCTTTGAAGGCGTGTCCGAGCTGCTCACACGGCATCGGCCGGACGCGCTCTCCGTCGAAGACGTGTTCTACGCCAAGAACGTGCGCACCACCGTCGTCCTCGGGCATGCACGCGGGGTCGTCTTGCTCGCGGGACGCCAGGCGGGCGTCGACATTCACGAGATTCCCCCCGCCGAGATCAAGAAAGCGGTGGTCGGCACGGGAGCGGCAACGAAGGAGCAAGTGCAGTTCATGCTCATGCGGCTGCTCAAGCTCAAATCGGTGCCGCAACCGTCGGACGCGGCCGATGGCGTCGCCGCGGCGCTGGCCTGTCTGACGAGCCTCCGCGCGCCGTCGATCTCCGGAATTCGCGCCCAAGCCGCCAGACTGTGATCGCGCACGTCAGCGGCACGCTCCTCAGCAAGGATCTCGATCGTGTCGAGGTAATGACTTCGGGCGGCGTCGCGTACGAGCTTGCCATTCCACTCGGCGTCTACGAGTCGCTGCCACGGGCCGGCGAGACGGTGTCACTACACACCCATCTCGTCGTGAAGGAAGACGGGTGGCTGTTGTTCGGCTTCGCCAACGCATTCGAGAAGCGCGTTTTTCAGCGGGTGCTGAACGCGAAGGGTGTCGGCCCGGCGCTGGCGCTGGGCCTTCTTTCGACGCTGACCGCCGAGCGGCTCGTTCGGGCGCTGCGCGACAAGGATATCCCAACGCTGCAGAGCGTCCCGCGCGTAGGTCGAAAGAAGGCCGAACAGCTCATTTTGGACCTCGCCGACAAGCTCGACGACCTACAAGTTTCTGGTCCCGGTCCGAGGGGTACCCGGCCCGACGGCGCCGGCGCCGAGGATGCGATTCGCGCGCTCGTCTCGCTCGGTTACTCAACGGGCGACGCCGAACGTGCGGTGCGCCAGGCAATCGATGAAGCGGGAACAGGCTCGGGTGCCGCGGAGTTGATCCGTCGCGCACTCGGCAAAATCAGAGGATAGAACAGTGCTTGCTGCTCGACGAACCGCGACGTTCACCGAATCCGTCATCCGCGAGATGACCCGCATCGCCTCCATGCACAACGCGGTGAATCTCGCGCAGGGCTTCCCCGACTTCCCGATGCCCGACGTCATGAAAGACGCCGCGTGCACCGCGATCAACGCCGACATCAATCAATACGCCGTCACGTGGGGCACGCCCGTGCTGCGCCAGGCGATCGCCGAGAAGTACCGGCGCTGGTACAACATGGAGGTCGATCCCGACGCGAACGTCACGGTGACGTGCGGCGCGACGGAAGCGATGGCGTCCGTGTTCATGGCGTTGATGGAGCCGGGCGACGAAGTGATCGTGCCCGAGCCGTTTTACGAGAACTACGGCCCCGATGCGATCCTCGCCGGCGCGAATCCCGTGTTCGTCCCGTTCGACCGGCCGAATTGGACGCTCGATCCCGACAAGTTGCGCAAGGCGTTCACCTCGCGGACGAAGGCGATCATCGTCAACACCCCGCACAACCCGACGGGCCGCGTTCTGACGCGCGACGAGATGTCGCTCATCGCAAACCTGTGCATCGAGCACGACGCATGGGCGATCACCGACGCGCCGTACGAGCACATGGTGTACAAGGGACACCATCACGAAATCGCGACCTGGCCGGGGATGCGCGAGCGGACCATCACCATCTCGTCGCTCTCGAAGACGTACAGCTGCACCGGCTGGCGTATCGGCTGGGTCATCGCGCCGCCGGCGCAGACGAGCCCGATCCGCAAGGTGCACGACTTCCTTACTGTCGGCGCGCCGGCGCCGCTGCAGACCGCGGCGGCCGTCGGCTTCGCCTTCGGCGCCGATTACTACAACCAGTTCGCGGCCGGCTACAAAGCGCGGCGTGACTTTCTCTGCGCCGTGCTCAAGGAGCAGGGCTTCGAGTTCGCGCTCCCCGAGGGCTCGTACTTCGTGCTCGCCGACTTCTCGCAGCTGAGCGACCTGGACGACGTGACGTTCGCCAAGTGGATGACGCAGGAGATCGGCGTGGCGACGGTTCCCGGCTCGAGCTTCTACTCGAAGAAGGAAGATGGGCGGAATTTCACTCGATTCGCCTTCTGCAAGAAGCAAGAGACGCTCGAGGATGCGGCGGAGCGACTCTCGAGGTTGCGCGCGGTCGTTTGATCCGTCGCGCCGAACCGCGCACCAAAGTAGGGTCAGACCCTATTTAGAGCTTTCTAAATAGGGTCTGACCCTTTTTAGATGACCCTTTTTAGAGATTACGAACCGGTCGACGTGTAGTGCCGCACGCCGAAGCCCCAAACCCAGAGCGCCACGCCGAGAAACGCGAAGCCGAACAAGGGCGCGAAGGCGTACGGCGTGTAGCTCACGCGCCCGAGCACCACGCTGACCGGGAAGTACGAGATGCACCCGATCGGCACCACGTAGACGAGAAAACCGCGGAACCATCGCGCGTAGACGTCGAGCGGATATTGGCCGGCTTCGACACCGCCGTAGGTCAGCGTGTTGGCGATCTCCAGACTCTCGACCGTCCAGAAGGCGAGCGTCGCCTGAAGAATGAGAATTCCTGAAAACAGGGCGATACCGCCGGCGACGGCGAACGCGAGGATGATCCACGAGGTGAGTGGCCACGCTACGCTGGAGAGAGAAACCCCGACGCCCCAGGCGACCAACCCCTGTGCGAGCCGACCGATTCGCGTGACGCGAAGCTCATAACCGAGCAGTTGGAGAACGGTCGACCGTGGTCGAACGAGGAGACGATCGAAATCTCCCGTCTTCACAAACTGCTCACCGAAGAGATCGAAGCCGCGCGTGAGACTGTCGGCAAGCGCGAACGCGACGCTGACCACGCCGTAGAGCAGCGCGACGTCGCCGAATTGCCACCCTTCGAGACGCCGAAAGCGCGCGAACAGCGCCCAGATGCCGATGAAGTCGGTGATCGTAGACGCGAACGCGCCGACGGAAGTCGCGATGAACGACGCCGGATACTGGCGTTGCGACCGAATCGAGGTCGCGATGTAACGGCCGTACAGCCGGAGCGCGTTCACGCTTACCCGCCCTGCGTCTGAAGCCGCGTCATCACGCGAGCCATGAGCGCGCGTCCGATCATCACCAGCGCGACGATCCAGACCACCTGGCGCGCCAGGGCCAACAGGGCGTTCCTGCCGGCAAGGTGGCCGCTGTAGATCCGGAACGGCGTGTCCATCAGGCCGGCGAACGGCTGATTGCGCAGGATCGGCTGCGACCAGTCGGGAAAAAGCGGAAGCGGAACGAGGCTTCCCGAGAACACGATGATCAACGGACCGATGAGCAGCGTCACGCCGCGCTCGGACAACGTCGCCACCGTGAGTGTGTCCATCAGCGCGGAGACAGCAGCCGAGAGTCCTATGACGAGGGCGATGGAGGCGGCGAAGAGCAACGCTGCCTCGACGCCGGACGGTGCGCGCAACGCGTATGCGGACCAGCCGATCAGTCGAAAGAGGACTCCGGCGGTGAGCAGCATCGGGATCGCGCGAAGCGTCGGATTCGCCGTTCGCCTCGCCACGGCACGCGAGTACCAGAACGCGTAGGTGTCGAGCGGTCGGAGTCGCTCGTACGCTACGTCACCCGTGCGAACCATTCGAGCGACGTCCGGATCCCCGGACCACGGAAGCATGGTGAACAACGCTTGCCCCAGCCACACGTAGTCGATCGCCTGCGGCAGCGTCATCGGTGTGCTCGACGACGCGGCAAAGAACGCTGTCAGCACCATGACTTTGATTCCGCCCCACCAGCACTGCGTCAGAAAGCCGGCCACCGCCGCGGCGCGATACTGCAGCAGCACGCTGAATCTTGCGCGCACGACCGCGACGTACGGGCGGATGGCTGCCGTCATCGCGCCTCGAGCGCGTGACGCGCGTAGAACTGCGCCACGACCTCGTCGATCGGCGGCTCGTCGACGTGAACGTCCTCCACGTCGTACCGCGCCGCGATGGTGGCGATGAGTCCGTGTGCCGGCGTCTCCCGCGGATCGAACGACAGCTCTACCGAGCGCCCGGACCGCTGGCGGATCTTCGCGCCGGGGACGTCGAGGTCGGAGACATCCTCGGCGAACTGCACACGCAAGCGACGTTCGCCGAGGACGTCCCGCCGCAGCGCGGTGAGGGTTCCGTCGGCCAGGATGCGTCCGTTCCCGATCACGATGACACGCTCGGCCAACGCCTCGACATCGTGCATGTCGTGCGTCGTGAGAATCACCGTCACGCCTCGATCGCGATTCAGCGTTCGCACAAAATTGCGAACGGCCAGCTTCGCTACGGCATCGAGACCGATCGTCGGCTCGTCGAGGAAGAGCAACCGCGGACCGTGAAGCATGCTCGCGGCGATCTCGCACCGCATCCGTTGGCCGAGCGAGAGCTGACGTACCGGCGTCGTGAGCAAGCGCTCGAGATCGAGCAGCGCGACCAATTCGTCGAGATTGCGCCGGTAATCCTCCGGCGCCACGCGATATATGTCGCGCAGCAACACGAAGCTGTCGGCGACCGGGAGGTCCCACCAAAGCTGCGTGCGCTGTCCGAACACGGCGCCGATACGCGCCACGTGTCGAATACGCTCCTTCCACGGGACGACTCCGCCGACCTCGCAGCGGCCACTCGTCGGCTCGAGAATGCCGCAGAGGATCTTGATTGTCGTGGACTTCCCTGCTCCGTTCGGCCCGATAAGACCGAGGAGTTCTCCCTCACGCAACGAGAAGCTCACGCTCTGGAGCGCGTGCACGAATCGCGACCGCCTCCGCAGGAATCCCGTGGCACCCTCGCGGCGCTCGGCAACGCGGAATTCCTTCGTCAGGTCCTCGACGATGATCTGCGTCATGGGACTGCGTATTCTAGCCGCTCGAACTTTCCAAGAACCCGAAATAGGGTCAGACCCCATTTCGCGTTATTGAAATGGGGTCTGACCCTATTTCGGCGTCTTTTCGGTATATTGGGAGCGCGGAACCCGCATTGGCCTTTCATCCCCCGCCTGGTAGTGTGAAGCAATGTCTCGAGCCGAGATCACCACCCCGGAAGTCATCGCCGAGGAATCGGTCGTCGAGCTGTCGCTGCGTCCGCAGCGGCTCGCCGAGTTCATCGGACAGCAGAAGGTCAAGGAAAGTCTCCGCATTTACATCGACGCCGCGCTCGCCCGCCGCGAACCGCTCGACCACACGCTGTTTTTCGGTCCGCCGGGACTCGGCAAGACCACGCTCGCCGAGCTCATCGCGCGCGAGCTTGGCGTCAACATCAGAACGAGCTCCGGACCAGCGCTCGAGAAACCGGGCGACTTGGTCTCGACGCTCACGAATCTGCGCGCCGGCGACATCCTGTTCATCGACGAGATCCATCGCCTGAAACCGATCATCGAAGAATTTCTCTATCCGGCGATGGAGGATTACAAGATCGAGATCCGGCTCTCCGAAGGTCCCAAGGCGCAGACGATCACGATGCAGATCGAGAAGTTCACGCTCATCGGCGCTACCACCCGACTCGGGCTGCTCACGGCGCCCATGCGCGCGAGGTTCGGCATCGAGCAGCGCCTCAACTTCTATCCGGCCGAAGATCTCGAGCTGATCGTGCGGCGAACCGCCGAGGTGCTCAACGTCGGCATCGACAGCGCGGGCGCGGGCGAGATCGCGCGGCGTGCTCGCGGGACTCCGCGGGTAGCAAACCGGCTGCTGCGGCGCGTACGCGATTACGCGCAGGTGAAGGGCAACGGCGTGATCACGCTGGAGATCGCGAACCAGGCGCTCGCTCTCCTCGACGTCGACGCCTTCGGGCTCGACGACATGGACGCGCGGATCATCAAGACGATCATCGAGAAGTTCGACGGCGGCCCCGTCGGCATCGGGACGATCGGCGCCGCGATCGCCGAGGATCCGAATACGATCGAGGAAGTGTACGAACCGTTTCTCGTCCAGCATGGCTTCTTGCAGCGGACACCGCGCGGGCGCGTGGCGACGGCGCAGGCGTACAGGCACTTCGGATTCACGCCGCAGACACCGCAAGAGACACTGTTCTGACCGCTGTCGTTCCGAGCGACCCGTTGTCGCCCTGAGCGACCCATTGTCATCCTGAGCGAAGCGAAGGATCTAGTTTCTTCATCTAATTACTAGTTTCGGAGAGTAGGTCCTTCGTCGCCGCGCTCCTCAGGATGACAGCCATGGTTCGAGTGACCGGGTTTTCCGCTCTCTTTCTCGCAGCCATTTCTTGCGAGACGTCCACCAAGTCGCCGAGCACGGACTCATCGCCGGGCACCACGCCACCGGTCGTGGCGAACGGGCACGACTGGATTCGCTTCAACGTCGACGAGGGACGGTCCGGCGTTTTTCCGTCGCCCGTCGGAATCGTCGCCGACTCATTGGCATCGATGCGGCGGCAGCAGGTGTCGCTCGACGGCACTGTCGATGCGTCGCCGATCTACCTGCATGGCGTCACCGTCAACGGAGCGGCGCACGACGTCTTCTTCGTCACGACGACATACGGCAAGACGATCGCGATCGATGCCAACGACGGGTCGATTCTCTGGGAGTTCACGCCGCCGAACTACTCATCGTGGGCCGGTTCCTATCGCATCACGACGGCGACGCCCGTCGCCGATCCCGACCGTAGCGCGATCTACGCCGCGTCGCCGGACGGTAAGATCCAGAAGCTCGCCGTCGCTGATGGACACGCGCTGTGGAGCACCGCGATCACGTTGCTGCCGACCCGCGAGAAGATCGCGTCCGCGCTGAATCTCTCGCGCGGCCACGTCATCGCGGTCACCGGCGGCTATATCGGTGACGCGCCGCCGTATCAGGGGCACGTAGCCCTGCTCGACGCGGCCGGCGGCTCGCTGACGCGCGTCTGGAACTCGCTCTGCAGCGATCGCTCGACGCTGATCGACCCGTCGTCGTGCAGCTCGAGTGGCTCGGCGATGTGGGGGCGTGCGGGCGCGGTCATCGACACGACGACCGGAAATATTCTCGTCGCGACGGGCAACGCGCGATGGGACGGCCAGACCAATTGGGGCGACGCGGTCCTCGCCCTCGATGCGAGCGGGTCACACCTGGTCGCCAACTACACGCCGACCAACACCGAAACGCTCAACTCGACCGACGCCGATCTCGGTTCGACATCACCCGTGATGCTCGACGCAACCCACGCCGTGCAGGGCGGCAAAGACGGCCGGCTTCGCGTGCTCGACCTTCGATCACTCGGCGACGGCACAGCGCATCGCGGGGGCGAGAGCCAGAGTGTAGCAACGCCTTCGGGTTCCGCGCTCTTCACCGCACCGGCGATCTGGCGGCGGGGTGACACGGTTTGGGTCTTCGCCGCCGACAACGGCGGCACCGCGGCGTACACCTATCGAGGCGGCGCGCTTACGAAAGCCTGGTCGGCGACCACCGCCGGCACGAGTCCCGTCGTCGCCGGTGGAATGCTGTTCGTGTACGATCCCGGCGGAACGCTCCATGTCTTCGAGCCGACGACCGGGAAACCGCTGGGTCAACTCTCTGCCGGCGGCGGACACTGGAACAGTCCAATCGTCGTTGACCGGCGCATCGCGCTTCCTGAGGGAAACGCGAACTCGCACAGCACGAGCGGCATTTTGAACATCTGGCGAATGCCGTGAACACCCGCGCGGGATGATTAGGGTTCTTTTATGCAGACGCTGCTTGTGCTGTACGAAAGAAGCAGGATGTAGTCCCGAAAGTGGCGCAGGCCAACGAGGATCAATGGCCGCGTCTTGACGTCCGGGAGATCGCCGAAGGTGGCGTCGGAGATGATCACCGAATCGGGGGCCAGCGTTCGGCCTCCGACTCGAAACGCCAGACCTGTCGCGCTGTGGTTGGTTTCCGTGTCCGGCGCAGCCGGAGTCCGATCGAATCGGTACGAGAATGCGGTGAGCCGCCCACTGTTGACGGGTCGGACAGCGATGCTCGCCGGCGTCAGGCCGAGCGCGCGAGCCGCGGCCCAGTTCATGATCGTCAGCCCGCTTCCCGAGTCGAACATGCCCTCGAATCGGTGACCGTTGACGACGAGCGGCAGCCGGAGCTCTTCCTCGTCCCACATGCGCCGGCCCCACTTGGACTGCAACTCGGCCTTGTCCGTCGAGTCGAGCGCGGTCGTGTCGACACCGGCGTGCGGGATCATGGTCGCCGGCACACAGTCGCGCCCGCGCACGCCCGGCGGGACCGACGACCGACCGTCGAAGGCGCGGCGCGGATAGAGGCGAATCGTGTGCGCGGGCATGTCGAACTCGAGATCGAACTGCGACAACAGGTCGCGGCCGACGAGGCCGGCGAATGGGCTCAAGGTTATGGCGGCGACCTCGTCTCCGATGAGGAGACTGTCCTGCCGAGTCCCGGCGAACCGCACCGAATCCATGATGTGCGGCTCGAAATCTCCCCAGTACTCGAAGAGCGAGTCGCCACGAAGGATCGTCACGTCCGCTGTGGAGTCCCGTCTCAACTCGGTCGCACCCCGTTTGACGAGGGTGTCCATGCGAGTCGCGGTGGCATACCAGTGGGGCAGCCCGAGCCGCTCGATCGTCGAGTCGGTGAGTAGCGTTACGGTCGAGCCATGGTCGACCAGCATGCGAAAGACGCGGCCGTGGATCTCCATGGGAAGAACGAATCGAACGTCCGCGCTGTCGATCGAACCGCTGTCGCTCATCACGACCATCGGCCCCTCGACCAGCGGCGCCTGGCGATCGCCGGCCACCGCTGGAGCGCGGGTCAGCGACCCGCATCCGAGCGTCGCCGTCACGGCGAACCACCAGGCTTTCGATAAGTTCATTGCTCAGGTGCTTTGCACGGTCACATGAAGCTAGCGTCCGATCACAACGAAAACAGCACACGCCGCGGCACTCGAACGTCGGATTACGACTTTGAGTTACCCGCCGACCGTATCGCGCAACGTCCGTTCGAGCGGCGCGACGCGAGCCGGTTGATGGTCGTCCATCGCGCGTCTGGAACCATCGAGCACCACGCCTTCACGGACCTCGCGGCGCTGATCGATCCGCGCGACGTGTTGGTCGTCAATCGCACGCGCGTCATACGCGCGCGATTGCTCGGCATTCGCGCGTCGGGGGCGCCGGCCGAGGTCCTTTTGCTCAAATCGCTCGGGGACGGGCGTTACGAGGCGATGGTGTCGCCCGGCGGAAAGCTCAAACCCGGCCGACGCGTGACGATCGCACCGGATTTCGCGGTGGAGATTCTCGAGGTCACCGAGCGCCGGACGCGCATCGTCCGTCTGGAAAGTGCATTGCCGCTCGACGACGCGATCGAGCGCTATGGCCATGTGCCGCTTCCGCCGTACATCGACCGCGCGGACACGGCGAGCGACAGCGAGCGGTATCAGACCGTCTTCGCGCGCGAGTCCGGGTCCGTCGCGGCGCCGACCGCCGGCCTCCATTTCACGACGGAACTGCTCGCAAGCCTCGAGTCGCGCGGCGTCGCTCGCGCCGAAGTATTGCTCCACGTGGGTGCGGGAACGTTCAAGCCGGTTGAGGTCGAGGATCCCGCGCACCACGTGATGCACGAGGAGTGGTACTCGGTGTCGCCGGAGGCCGCGAGCACGATCAACGAGCGCCGTCGCGCCGGCGGTGCCGTCTGGGCCGTCGGGACGACGAGCGTTCGCACGCTCGAAACCGCGTCGGCCGAGGACGGCATCGTGCGGTTCGGCGACGGCGACACCCGCATCTTCATTCGTCCGCCGTATCGCTTCCGCGCCGTGGATCGGATCATCACCAACTTTCATCTTCCCCGCTCCACGCTCATCATGCTCGTCGCCGCGTTCGCGGGCTACGAGCTTACGATGCGAGCTTACGAGGAGGCTGTTTTGTCCGGCTACCGGTTCTACTCCTATGGCGACGCCATGGCGATCATTTAACGAATGTCCGCGTTTGATTTCGAGATCGAGCACCGACACGACCGCGCGCGAGCGGGGCGGTTCACCACGCCGCACGGCGGCGTCGACACACCCGCGTTCATGCCCGTCGGAACGCTGGCGACGGTAAAAGCGCTCGACCCGGAGGATCTGCGCGCGATGGGCGCGCGGATGATTCTGTCGAACGCGTATCATCTGCACCTCCGACCGGGCGACGAGCTGATTCGAGAGCTCGGAGGACTGCATGACTTCATGGGCTGGGACGGGCCGATTCTCACCGATTCCGGGGGATTTCAGGTCTTCTCACTCGAAGGGCTGCGCACCGTCAGTGAAGAGGGTGTGGAGTTCCGCAGCCATCTCGACGGCTCGCTGCACGCGTTCACGCCGGAGAGCGTGATGCAGATCGAGCACAACCTCGGCGCCGACGTGATCATGCAATTCGATCATGTCATTCCCGGCCAGAGCGACGAGTCGGCGGCGTGCGACGCGAGCGAGCGAAGCTTGCGTTGGCTGGAGCGGTGCGCGGCCGCGCATGCCGAGCTCTCAAACAGTGCTCGCTCGCCACAAGCGCTGTTTCCGATCGTCCAGGGGGGTATTCACGAACACCTCCGGCAGGACGCTGCTCGTCGAATCGCGAGGCTCGGCGACTGGGTTGGGTTCGGGATCGGCGGCCTTTCGGTCGGGGAGTCCAAGCCCGACATGTACCGGATCCTCGAGGTGGTGGACGGCGAGCTTCCCGTGGACCGACCTCGCTACCTCATGGGCGTCGGATTTCCTGAAGATCTCGTGGAGGCCGTGGTGCGCGGCGTCGACCTCTTCGATTGCGTCGCGCCGACCCGCATGGGGCGAAACGGTGCGGCGTTCACCCGCGACGGCCGGCTCAACATCAAACGCGCCGAATTCCGAACCGATAAACGTCCGCTCGACGAAGAGTGTGACTGCAGCGCCTGCCGGCGGTTCTCACGGGCGTACATCCGGCACCTCTTCGTGTCCGATGAGATCCTCGGGCTTCGCCTGCTTTCCCTGCACAATGTACATTTCCTCGTCCGTCTGATGCGCGATGCGCGAGACGCGATCCGCGCCGGGACGATCGCCGCGTGGAGTAGCGACTGGCTCGCGCGGTACCACACTCGACCGGTAACCACGGAATGATCACGTCAGGCCTGCCGTTCGCCCTGATCCTCGCACAAGCCGCCGGGGGTGGGGGGGGAGGCGGCACTTCCTCGCTCATGCCGCTGCTCGTCCAGTTCGCGCTGATCATCGGCATCATCTACTTCCTCATGGTCCGCCCCCAGCAGAAGCAACGGCGCCAGCACGAGGAATCCCTCCGCGCCCTCAAGCGCGGCGACGAGGTCGTGACCACGGGCGGCATCATCGGCGAAGTGATCCACATTCGCGAGATGAGCAAAGAGGGCGGCAACAAGCTGGACGACCGCGTCACCATCAAATCGGGCGAGTCGCGGCTCGTCGTCGAGCGCGGACGCATCGCAAAGATCGTCGGTGCGGCGCCCGCGGCCTCCCAAGGCGGTAGCACGTCGACGTGAGCATTCTCGACATTCGCGTCCTCGGCGATCCGATCCTGCGCGAGGAAACGAAGGAAGTCGGCGAGATCACGGACGAGATTCGCCAACTCGTGAAGAACATGTTCGACACGATGTACCTCGCGAAGGGCATCGGCCTCGCCGCGCCGCAGGTCGGCCGCCCCGAGCGACTCGCCGTGATCGACGTGAACGAGAAGCCGTTCGTCATCATCAATCCGGAGATTGTCGAAGCCGACGCCAAAAAGGACAAGGCTGAAGAAGGTTGTCTATCGATTCCCGACGTCTATGGGGACGTCGAACGGCCGTCGCGCGTGCGTGTGCGCGCGCTCGATATCGAGGGCAAGTCATTCGAGGTCGAAGCGACGGAGCTGCTCGGGCGCTGCTTACAGCACGAGATCGATCATCTGCACGGCAAGTTGTTCATCGATTACCTGAGCGTGTTGAAGCGCCGCTCGGCGATGTCGAAGTGGACGAAGGAGAAGGAGAAGTACCCGGGATTCATTCGACATCTCGAATCGGATCCGACGCGCTCACACGAGCACCCCGACGAGGAGCTCTGAGTGCGCGTGCTCTTCTGGGGCACGCCTGAATTCGCCGAGCCGCCGCTCCGCGCGCTGATCGGCGAAGGGTTCGACGTCTGTGGCGTCGTCACGCAGCCGGACAAACCGGTCGGCCGGTCCCGATCGACGCTCGAGCCGCCGCCGGTCAAGCAGATCGCGCTCGAAGAAGGGATCGGCGTTCTTCAACCCGTTCGTCCGCGCGGCGACGACTTCATCGCGGCGCTGCGCGAGATGGCGCCGGACATCTCGGTCGTCGTCGCCTACGGCCATATCCTGCCGACCGCGGTGATCGACCTGCCCCGGCTCGGCACGATCAATATCCACGCGTCGCTGCTCCCCAAGCTGCGCGGAGCGGCGCCGATTCAGGCGGCGATTCGTGAAGGCCACACGGAGACCGGCGTCACGATCATGCGGATGGTCCAGGCGCTCGACGCCGGGCCGTCGATCCTCCAGGTCCGCACGCCGATCCCCGAGGACGAGACGTTCGGCGAGCTGCGTCTGCGCCTTTCCGAAATGGGTGCGCTCGCCCTCATCGAGGCGCTGGCGTTGATCGATCTCGGGAAGGCCACCGAAACGGTGCAAGACGACACGCACGCCACGTACGCCGCGAAGATCGATCGCACGATGACGCGCGTCGATTGGTCGAGCGACGCCGTGACGGTCTCGCGCATCATTCGTGCATACGACCCTCGTCCGGGGGCGCACACGACGTTGCGTTCGGGCGAGGTCAAAATGTTCGGCGCGCGACGCGCGGACGGCTCCGCGGCAGGAACTGCCGGCGAAGTCCTGTCGATCGACGGCGCTGGAATGGTGATCGCGTGCGGCGAAGGCGCCGTCCAGGTTACCAACGTCCACCCCGCCGGAAAGCGGCGGTTGACGCCGCGGGAGTGGGCAGCAGGACGGGGCGTGGCCGTCGGCGAACGCTTATCTTAGGGCATATGTCAGGGGCGGGGGCGGATCACGACCATCGATCGCCCGGTGGAGTCGCGGTGCATCACTCCGGCGGCTCACGGTCGGGCGGGGGCGGCGAGCATGGCGGCGTCACTGACGCGCGCGTTGCCGCCGCCGAGGTCTGCAGCGACCTCCGTTCCGGTGAACTGTTGGATCCGTCGTTCGATCGCCGCACGAGCAAGTTGGACGCGCGCGATCGCCGCTGGACGCGCGAGCTCGTTTACGGCATGCTGCGACGCCGCCCGCGACTCGACGCTTATCTCGACGAGCGCGTGCGCGGCGGCATCGTCCGACTCGACGGCGATCTCCTCGACCTGCTCCGCCTGGGCGCGGCACAGCTTTTCTTCATGGCGAGCGTTCCGGCCTACGCCGCGATCGCGCAGACCGTCGAGCTTGCCAAGCGTCGACACGGCGTCGGCGCGAGCAAGTTGGCCAACGCGGTCCTCCGCCGGCTCGATCGCGAACGCGAGGCGCTGACTCTCCCGACCCGCACCGACCCGATCGACGCGCTCGCTCTCGCCGGTGGGCATCCGCGCTGGCTCGTCGCACGTTGGGTCGAGCGCTGGGGCATCGACGAAACGTCGCGCCTTCTCGACGCGAACAATCGCGAAGCTCCGCTCGTCGCGCGACCCTATCACGTCGTGCGCGAACAACTCGAGGCGATGCTCGAGTCGGCCGGAATCCACGTCGACGAAGCGCCGCTCGTTCGCGACAGCATCGTGTTCGCCAGCCAGGTTTCGTCGCTCACGGAGCTCGGTCCGTTCCGCCAAGGCCTCTTTCACCTTCAGGATCCGGGGTCGACGCTCGTCACGCAGTACGCGTGCGTGCCGACGGGCGCCGTGGTCGCCGATCTCTGCGCTGCCCCCGGCGGAAAGTCGATCGAGCTTTCGCGGAATGCGTCGGTGGTCTTCTCGAGCGACGTGTCGCTCGGCCGGCTGCAGCGGATCGTCGACAATTCTCAGCGACTGGAAGTCGGCAGCGTGTATCCGTATGTGGCCGACGCGCGTGTTCCGGCGATTCGACCGGTGGACCTCGTGCTCGTCGATGCGCCGTGCACGGGAACCGGAACCTTCCGTCGCCATCCCGACGCACGCTGGCGTCTGAAGATCTCCGACCTGGCGGTGATGGCGACGCTCCAGCGCGCGATTCTCAAGTCCGCCGCGGACGTCGTGAAGCCGGGCGGGCTGCTCGTCTACAGTACGTGCTCGCTCGAGCCCGAAGAAAACGACGCGCAGATCGATCGCTTTCTCGCCGAGCACCCGGGATGGCGACTGGATCCGCCGCCGGAGGGCGTTGTGCCGCAGACGGTGCTCGACGAAGGACGGCTGCGCGTGTTGCCGCAGCGCCATGGAACCGACGGAGCGTTCGCCGCGCGACTGCGGAGAGGCGCGGGATGAGCTTTCGCACGTCCCTCCGTCGATCGCTTCCGTATGCGGTCACGATCATCGGTGGATTTCTGCTCGCGTACCTCATCGTGGCCTTCCTGATCTTCCCGTCGGGCGTGATCCCGGGCAACGCGAAAGTCCCGAACGTCGGCGGTCTGCTGTTCGACGACGCGGCCAAGCGGCTCGCCGCCGTCGGCTTCAAGGCGGCGCGCGGCGACGAAGAGTATCGTGAAGCAACCCCAGTCGGCACGGTGTTAGGACAAGATCCGCGGCCCGGCGAAAAGGAGCCCGAAGGCACCACCGTCACCCTCACCGTCAGCACGAACTCGGCGAAGACGCCTCCCCCTTCCTCCTCTCCATGACCATTCGGATCGTACCGTCCATTCTCAGCGCGGACTTCGCAAGGCTTGGCGACGAGATCGCGATGTGCGAGGCCGGCGGCGCCGACTGGATTCACATCGACGTGATGGACGGAGTGTTCGTCCCGAACCTCACGTACGGCGCGAAGGTGATCGACACGGTCCGGCGGTGCTCATCGCTTCCGCTCGACGTCCACCTCATGGTCGTGCAGCCCGAGAAGTACTTCGACGACTTCGTGCGCGCTGGAGCGAGCGGCCTCACCGTTCACGCCGAGGTGGCGCCGCATCTGCATCGGCAGCTCACGCGCATTCGGGAGCTGGGATGCCGTGCAGGCGTTGCGCTCAATCCCGCGACGCCGCTCCACGCCGTCAGCGAGGTAATTCCCGAAATCGACCTGCTCCTCATCATGACGGTGAACCCCGGGTTCGGCGGTCAGGAGTTCATTCCGTATTCCGTCGATAAGATTCGGCGCGCGCGCTTGATGCTCGACGAGGCTGGAAGCGACGCGGCGCTCGAGGTCGACGGCGGCATCAGCCGCGAAACGATCAATGAGGTGTGGTCCGCCGGCGCCGATACGTTCGTCGCGGGCAACGCTGTCTTTTCTGCACGGGACCCAAAAGCTGAGATCGCGGCACTGCGCGCGTCCTGCGGAGTTCCCGTATGACCCTTCGGCGGCAGTGGGCGATCGTTGGAGGCGCGGTCGTTATACTCGCCGTTGGGTTGTTCATCGCATCGCGCACCCTGAGGGAAGAGCTCTTTCCGGTGACTGTCGGCTCTCAGGCGCCCGACTTTCGCGCCAAGGTCCTTGGCGAGAACCGGTACAAGACCCTCGCCGACTACAAGGGTCAGGTCGTCCTGCTCAACATCTGGGCGACGTGGTGCACCCCGTGCCAAGCGGAGATCCCGAGCCTTCAACGTCTCTACGCCGCGTATGGCGCGAAGGGGTTGAAGCTCGTCGCGGTGAGCATCGACGACTACGTCAGTGAGGACTCCATCAAGGCGTTCGCCAGGAACTTTGGCGTCACGTTCGAGGTGCTCCACGATTCGACGCACAGCATCGAACAGGCGTTCCAAGCGACCGGATATCCCGAGACGTTCGTAATCGGACGCGAAGGGACGATTCGCCGGAAGTGGATCGGCCCGGATGATTGGAGCTCGCAGGGCAATCGCGCCCTGGTCGCGCAGCTGCTGGGCGTCGAGACGCCGCGCGCCTCGGGCGAAGCCGCGGACCGCTGACCTCCGCGCCACGTATGGCCGACGCGAAACCACAGCGCCCCGGCGGGGGGGGGGGAGGCGGACCGGTATCGGGCTCGCTGCAACGACGCGTGATCGCGGCGTTCACGCAGAATCTGCTGCTCAAGGGCACGGCCGTATTCCTCGCCGTCGTGCTTTGGTTCGTCGTGAACGCGAAGGAGCCCCAGGTGATGATCGTGCCGGTGCGCTTCACGCCGGTGCTCGACAGCTCGCTCGTCTTGCGCGAGGCTCTGCCGCCGCTGCAAGCGATCATCGCCGGTTCTCCAAAGGAGCTCATCAAGCTCAGCACCGATCCGCCGATCGTCCACCGGCAGATCACCGGGGATGCACCGGACACCCTCGTGCTCGACCTGCGACCCGCTGATGTCACGTTGCCCGACGGTGTAGACGCGGTGGTGCGCGATGTGGAGCCGCACAGCGTGACGCTTCGCTTCGAGTCGACGTGGACGCGTAAGGTGCCGGTGCGTTCCATGATCGACATCGCCGCGGATCCGTTGCCAAGCCCGATCGCGACGCAGCTGCAGCCGGACAGCGTGCTGGTCACAGGCCCGCGCCATCTCGTGATGCGCATCCCGTCGGTGCGTACGGTGAAGACCACGATCAGCTTGCCCGACTCGCTTCCTCACCTCGTGGACATCGACACCATCGGATTCGGAAGCCGGATCCGCATCAAGCCTGCGCAAGTGAAAGTCTCTTTCGTTCAGCTCCCGCACATCTGATGCGCGTCCTCGGCATCGAGACCTCGTGCGACGAGACGTCGGCCGCCGTACTGCGCGGCGACGGCAACGACGTGACGCTCGAGTCGTTGGTCATTCTCTCGCAGGACATCCATCGCGTGTTCGGCGGCGTGGTGCCCGAGATCGCGTCGCGCGCCCACCTGACGGCGATCGTGCCGGTCGTCGAGCGCGCGCTGGCTGACGCCGGCGGAGAAGCCGTGGACGCCGTCGCCGTCACCAACGCACCGGGACTCGTCGGCGCGCTGCTTGTCGGGGTGAGCTTCGCCAAGGCGTACGCGTTCGCTCGCGGCGTGCCGGTGGTCGGAGTGCATCACATGGAAGGGCATCTCTTCGCCACCGCGCTCGAACATCCGGAAGCTGTTCCGCCGTTCACCGCGCTGCTCGTCTCCGGCGGGCACACCCTGCTCATAGACGTCGAGGCGTGGGGACGATATCGGCTGCTCGGTCGAACGCGTGACGACGCCGCGGGCGAAGCGTTCGACAAAGTTGCCAAGCTCCTCGGCCTCCCCTATCCTGGGGGACCGCACGTCGAGCGCATCGCGGCAGTCGGGGGCGCTGATTCCGGTGAGTTTCGCTTTGCCCGACCCATGCTCCGCCGCAACCAGACCCCAGAGGATTCAGACTTCTATGATGTCTCGTTCAGCGGTCTCAAAACCGCCGTGCTGAACGCCGTTCGAAGGGTGGGGGGTGCCGACATCGAACGCGACCGCCCGGCGATCGCGCGGGCGTTTCAGGACGCGCTGATCGAGACGCTGGTCGAGAAAACGGTGCGTGCCGTCGTTCAGCATCGTCGTTCGCGGGTCGTGCTTGGCGGCGGTGTAGCATGCAACGCCGCGCTCGTCGCCGCGATGCGTGATCGTTTGGTGCCGCGCGGGGTAGAGGTCTTCGCGCCGAGCCCGCGGCTGGCGACCGACAACGCCGCGATGATCGCGCGCGCCGGACTCTTTCATCTCGAGCGCGGCGAGCGCTCGGGCCTCGACCTCAACGCCTTCGCCGCTCAACCCATTCCTGGTCTCGTCGCCGCGTAATGTTCCCTTCCCCGATCGTCCATCATCCGTTCTCCTTCGACGTCGGCCCGTTGAGTCTCACCGGCTTCGGGCTCGCCGTGCTTTTGGCGTTTCTCATCGCGCAGATCGTGTCGGAACGCGAGTTGGCGCGTCGGAAGCGCGACGTCGAGGCGGCCGCCGTGAGCGACGTGCTCTTCGGCGCGCTCGTCGGCACGCTCATCGGCGGAAAGATCTACTACTACGCGATCGTCACTCACAACCCGCGTGATCTGCTCAGCCGCTCGGGATTCGTGTTCTGGGGCGGGTTCATTGGGTCGGTGATTCTGTGTACGCTCGTCATTCGCTACAAGAAGCTGGTGTTCGCCCGATTCGCCGACGTCGCGGGGATCGCGATCGCGGCGGGGTATGCGGTGGGCCGCACGGGCTGTTGGGCGGTCGGCGACGATTACGGAAAGCCGTACACCGGGCCGCTCGCGGTCGCGTTTCCACAGGGCGCGCCGCCGTCGACGGCAGCCGAGATGCAGCATGCGTTCAACGTTTCACTTCCGCCGGGCACCGATCCAGCGTCGGTTCTTTCCGTTTATCCGACGCAGCTGCTCGAGGTCGCGCTGGGCATGGTGATGTTCGGCATTCTCTGGAAGATCCGCGACCACGATCACGCCGAGGGTTGGCTGTTCGGCGTGTGGTGCATCCTCGCGGGCATCGAGCGCTTCATCGTCGAGTTCTTCCGCGCCAAGGACGACCGGTTCTCGTTCCTGGCAGGCCTGAGCACCGCGCAGGTCATCGCGATCGCGATCGCGCTCGCCGGAGTCGCGATCATGGCGGCGCGTCGGGCGCCTGGACCAGACCGACCATCAGTTCGCAGCCTCAGCGCTGCGACTTGAACTGCTACGGTTCCTATTGTACGCGGGCGTCCCGTGAGCCGTGGACAGTTGGTACAATTGGATGCGGGACACGGCGACGGGATTGAACGGAGGAACTACAGGATTTTTGTGTTTGAACGATTCTCGCCGCATGGCCACGCTTATACTCGTGCGGCTGAGTTGTTGTAGATAGCGGTCATGCCTCGGCGTGGTACCCATGACTTCCTGCACGGTGAGATCACAGCCTCGATCATCGGCTGTATGCAGGAAAGTCACAGTGAGTTGGGGTTCGGTTACCGCGAACACATCTACTCGCTGGCCTTAGAACAACTTCTTGTGGCCAAGGGACATCGTGTCGATCGCGAGCTCGCGGTCATGGTCTACTTTCGAGGCCAGCCGTTGGCGACGCAGGTCCTCGATATGATCGTCGGCGGCAAGGTCGCGGTCGAGCTGAAGACCGGCGAAGCGCTCAAGGAGGCCGCAACAGGACAACTATTCGTCGGCTACCTCTGCGCGACGATGTTAGAGGTTGGTCTAGCATTGCATTTTGGCCGAACCGCGAGGGCACATCGCGTGTTTTTTGAAAACAAGTTCAAAAAGCATCTGCGAAAAGATTCCGAAACAGCGACTGAAATCCTGTAGCTCTTCCGTTCATTCCCGTCGCCGTGTCCCGTATCCAATTGTACCAGCCGTCCACGGTCTGACGACTCCGGCCCACTCGAGGGGCTAACCAGATCACGCGCGCTCTCTCGCCTTCATCCAGCGCACGAACGGCCCGCCGAGGCGCCAATCGCTCGTCGCCATTAGCCCACCGCGCAGAACTTTGGGCTCCTCCACGGTCACGAACGCCCCTGAGTCCTTGCTCGTGATGATGTTGAGCACGTCGGTCAGATCTCGTCGCTGCACGACGGAGTTCAGGATCTCCACGGCGCCATCGCGGCCGAAGCCCGGAAAGACCGTCACTCCGTAGCCGCTCGCACGTAAGGCGGTCGCGATCTCGACTCCGGCCGCCCGGCTCACGATACGTACCGTCGCGACACCGTACGCGATCGCCTGCTCGAGCGAGACGCCGACGAACGTGCCCATCGCGTAACCCCCGGCGTAGCCGAGCACGTGCAACGGACTGCCGAGGTGCTTGACCGCGTTGCCGACCGCGTAAATCCAAACCAGCGCCTGAATGAAGCCGAGCGACGCCGCGATCCCGCGCTTTCCGCGGATGGCGAAGATCACGCGCATCGTGTCGCATGACACGTCGACGATGCGCAGCCCGAAGATGACGAGCGCGCCCCAGGGCGATGCGAAGATGGCGTCGGCGTTCATGCGAGAAAACTATCGCGAACGGCCAGTGCGCTCAGTCGTCGCCCGGAACGCGGGTGCGCAACGCCTCCTCGAGCGACGCGATGCGTGCGTTGAGCGTACCGATCTCCTCGCGCAGGCGAGCGACTTCCTTGTCCGGTGCCGTGGGCGGCGTCGGCGCCGGAGCGTTGATCGTGGGCAGGGTCACTGACCGCTTGGGCCAGAACGTCTTGGCCACGGCGAACACGAACAGACCGAGGAGCAGGACCTGAGCGAGCGCGGTCTGCCATGTCGGATAGAAACCCAGCGCTTCGATCGTCGGCACCCCGCGGATCACGCTGATCGGCACGACGTTGCCTTCCTGCAGCTCGCGAATGCCCTTCCCCATGAACACGAACGCCATGTAGTAGAGGAGAACACTCGTCACGGTGAAGAACGGCCGCAGCGGAATGCGCACCCCAAAGCGATAGAACAGAGTGAAGATGATTCCCAACGCGATGAAGCCGAGCAGGATGCCGAGCGTGATCGGCAACACGACGTTCGCGCCCTCGTTGAACAGCGCCTGATAGAACAGCGCCGTTTCCGCGCCCTCGCGGTACACGGCCAGGAACGCGACAAACGCCAGTGCCCGTCCTCCTCCGTGCTCCAGTGCGACGTTCACCTTGTCGCGAATGAACGCCTGCCACTTCGCCGCCTCGACCCGCGAGATGAGCCAGTAGCTCACGGAGAACAACACCGCGACAGCAACCAGCAACGTTCCACCTTCGATGATCTCCTGGGTCGCCGGCAGCGCCTTCAGCACGGTGCGCAGAACGATCGCCGTCAGCGCGCTGCAGACGAGAGCGAAGGCGATCCCGAGCCAGATCGAGCGCAATCGTTCGCGATGCCCGGTCTTCAACAGGAAGGCGACGACCGCGCCGATGACGAGAATCGCCTCGAAGCCTTCGCGGAGAATTATGAGGAAGCTCTGAAGAAACGCCTCGAACCCGCTGCCAGGCGGCCGCGTGAGGTCGACGACGCGCTGCATGTTCGCCTCGATCGCATCGCGCGCGCGCTCGGCGGTACCGAGGTCGTTGCCGCGGATCGCGCCCTTGAAGTCGGCGAAATGCTTTTCCATCGTCGCGACGACGCCCGGGTTCCGCGCCCGGGCCGGCGTCTCGATCGGCTCGAACGCGAGGTAAGCGTCGAACGCGCGATCGGACGCCTCGCTCGATCGTCCATTGCGCGCGGCGGTGAGCGACTGATCGAGCAAGGTCATCGACGCGGCTGCCGCGGCGCCGGACCTGCTGCTGTCGCGTTGCCCCGGCGTGCTCCCCATGGCGATGGTGCGCTCATGCATCGGCAAGGAGCGGAGATACGCGACGACGCTGTGCACCTGCGCCTCGTTCAAGTGCGTCGCCGGAGGCATCGGCGTACCCGGCATTCCCCCGCGCACCACGGCGGCCAGCTGCGAGTCGCTCCGCGCCACCTGCCAGGCGAACGAGCCGATCTCGCCGGGAAGCTTGCTCAGCGAGCGGCTAAGCGCGGCGTCCCCCATGCCCGTCGGCCCGTGACATTCGACGCAATTCTGCGTGAACAGTCCCTCGCCCTCGGCGACCTGCTCCGGAGGGGCGTGCAGCGACGACAGGTACATCACGATGTTCCAACGCTGCTCAACGGTCAGCGTCGGCGCGAAGCCGGCCATCGCCGTACCCGCGACACCGACCGAGATCTTCCGGAACATCATCGCCGGCGCGACATCGTGCATGACTTTGGAACTGCCGATCGCCGGAGGCTTGGGGTTGAGCGTCGCGCCGGCTGGTCCGTCGCCCATGGCCCGCGCGCCGTGACAGGACGCGCAGCTCGCGGCATACAGGCGAGCGCCGTCAGCGATGTCGATCGATTTTTTCGGCAGCTCGAGCGCCGCTTCACTTCCAAGGGCCGCGGCGAAACGCTGGTTCATCTCGGCGAGCGCCGACGGCGGCTTCTTCGCTTGAATAGCTGCCATGATCGAATCGAGCAGCGTCATAGCCGCGGCGACACGATCGCCGGGTAACCGCGTAGCGGTGGCGCGCGCGTCTTTGAGGAAATCGACCGCCTCGGCATACTCGTCGCGCGAGATGAGCCGGCCGCTTTCGTCGACACCCTTCCGATATTCTTCGACGGCGACGCTGACGATGTTCGCCACGCGACGAGCCGGCGACTCCTGTGCGACGAGGAGGTTCGGGAACCCCAGCCCAGCGAAGGTGAGAATTACGGCGGCAGCGCGGCCGAGCTTGTCTCTAAAGCTCATTGCCGAGGGAATATATCGGAATTCAAAGCCTAGATGTAGGCCAATGTCAGGTAAAGGCTTACCGCTCGATGACAACCACGGCCACCGCGGTCGCTTCGCTGTGCGTGAGCGACACGAAAGCGCTGGCTGCGCCGAGCTCTTCGAAGCGCTGGAGAGCCGGGCCGTGCAGCCGCAACTCCGGCGCGCCGTCGCCACGCGTCAGCACCTCGACGTCCCGCCATCCGATGCCGCGCGCGAGCTCGTTGCCGGCAAGCGCCTTATAGGTCGCCTCTTTGGCGGCCAGTCGGACCGCGAGGTGCTGCGCCGGCTCCAACTTGGTCGACAGATACTTCAGCTCGTCCGGACGAAAGAGCCGCTGCAGCATCCGGTCGCCCTTGTCGGCGTACATGCGAGCGATGCGGTCTATGTCGATGGCGTCGATGCCAAGCCCGACGATCATGACCGCGTCGCCGAGTCGAGCGCGGCGTCGAGCGCGAGCCATGCACGGTCGGCGGCTTCGAAAGTGTCGCGGAGTCGGGCGTACCATTGCCGGTACGCGTGCAGATCTCGCGGCGCACCGCGTGCGGCGACCCCGGCGTCTTCGAGCAGACGTAGCGCGTCGTGCAACGGCTCGGCGAGGTCGACCAGCTCGGCTTCGAGTGCGCGACGCGCCGGCGCGTAGTCGCCGAATCGCGTCGTCGCGAAACCAGTCAGCGTGTCGTCGAACGCTTTGGCGATCGCCGCCGGGTCGAACGCCGCAACGACATCGTGCGGGACGGTCGCCTTGGCCGCGATTCGCCGCGCGTCGACGAGAGGCGCGAAGAAGCGCTGTTGCTCGACCGCTCCACCACCTCGACGGTCGCGCTGGCGGCGGCGCGACCCGAAAGCCCGCAGTGCGCGGGTTACCTCCGGGAGTGCGCAGCAGCGCGCCAGCAGATGATCGCACAGCTCGTCCGGCGCGCTCTCCGCGAGGACTTCGATTCGCGTTCCGTCCAGTAGCGCGACGACAACGTCCTCCGCTTCGACGCCGATCTTGTCGATCGTCGCGAACGGCACGCGGACCGGACGCTCCTCGGAGTTGACCGGAAGGACGATGATGAGCGCGTCCTCCTCGAGCACGATCGTGCCGCCTCGGAGCTCGGCGCCGCCGATACGGGTTGCCCTGACGGGAACGGATTGTCGGGAGCCGTCGGTCATACCGGAATCTACGCGCGGCTCAGGCGTCGCCGTCACCGAGGATCGCGCGAACGACGGACGGTGTGTCGGCCAGATTCGGAAACACCGCGGCCGGCCGGTGTTCGCGAAGATCGTCGAGCGAATACATCCCGGTCGCGACGCCAATCGCCGTGCAACCGAGCGCGGCGCCGCACTGCAGGTCGGCCGGCGTGTCGCCGATGACGACGATGTCCCGGCCGGAGAATTTCAGGCCCAGCTCTTCGCGGGCGCGCCGCTGGGCGACGGCCGGCAGCTCGCCGCGGAGCTCGTGATCCGACCCGTAGGCGCCGACGCGGAAACGATCCGGGTTGATGCCCGCCGCGTTCAACTTGGCGCGGGCACCTTCGGCGAGATTCCCGGTGAGCAAGCCGAGCACGACGTCGTCGCGCGACTCGAGCGCGTCGAGCAGCTCGAAGATGCCGGGCATCACACGAATCCCGCCCGACGCCGAGCTGACGCCCAATTCTTCGTCCAGGTACGCCAGGTACCGATCGAACAATACCGGCATGCGCGCGTCGATGTGCGCGTCGCCATGGCCGGCCATGCTCATCAGCTCGCGCACGATCTGCGGATCGGTCTTTCCATCGAAGCGATGTTTCTCTGGTCCGGAGCCACCGAACACCTCGACGAGCGCCCGGCGCACGGCGCGGTTCCCGGCGCCGGCACTGAGCATGATCGTGCCGTCGATGTCGAACAGAACCAGCTTCACGTGCGCGTCAGGATAAGGCCGGTCATGATGGTGATCGCGCCCACGCCCTGCCAGATCGTCGGCCGTTCCCCGAGCATCGCCCACGCCATCGCCACAGCGAACAGGGGTTGGAGGTTGGAGAACATCGCGGTGCGCGTCGGACCGATGATGCGCACGCCGCGATACCAGAAGTAGTACGCGATGACAAGAGCCAGCATGCCGCTGAAGAAGATCGACGCCCAGCCGGCGAGTGGCATCGACGCCCACGGCGCGTGCACGATCGACGGCGACGCGACGACGAGCAGCGCCAGCGCGCCGCCGATCATCGTGAACGCCGAAAGCTGCATTCCCGGCACGCGATGCGTGTGGGGCTTGAGCAGCACGGTGTAAATGGCCCAGGCGAGCGAGCCGACGAGCACCAACGTGTCGCCGAGGAGCGACGCTCGGCCCGCGGTACCGCGTGACGTGCCGAACACGACGAGGGCAATGCCCGCCATCGATAGCACGATGCCGATCGCGCCACGACGCGAGATCCGTTCGACGCCCTTCGCGCGCCCGATCATGGCGATGAACGCGGGCGAAGCGGCGACGACGAGCGCGGCGTCACTCGCGCGCGTATGGGCGATCCCTTCGACGAACAGAAACTGATAGACGCCGTTCCCGAGGACGCCGAGCCCGAGCAGGGCGAGAATGGTCGCTCGCGGCGGAAGCGGAACGCGGCTGACGGCGACGATGATCGCCAAGACGACGGCCGCGAGCGCGATCCGCACTCCGTTATAGGCCAACGGGTCGACGAGTGTGGTGCCGAATTTCACGATACTGAAATTCACGCCCCACACGAAGGCGACGAACACGAGTGAGAGGTCCGTCAGCCAAACGCCCGGCCGCGCTGACGTCGCGTAGCCGGGCGTGATCGATTCTCCAGCGGTCGACGCCATAGAGGAAAGTAGACGTGGCCCCTCGAACCTGTCTATGTTGCGGCATGCGCGTTTCATTCGCCCTCTTCGCCGACGCCGCGAACCTCTCACAAGAGGGAAAACTCAACATTCTCGGCGTTTTCGACGCGCTACAGGTCGCGACACTGCCGGCCGTGCACCCGCGTGCGCACCTCGTCGTCCACCTCAAGGGCACCGCGGCCGACGTTGGCAAGCACACGGTGTCTTTTCAGTGGCTGAGCCCCGCGATGCAGGAACTGTGGAGCAGTTCCGGCGATCTCAACGTCGGCGCCCCACCGCCCGGCGTGACCGAGATGGATCTCCCACTCATCGCCCAGCTCGACCTGCCGATCGACGCGCCGGGAGGCTACACGATGGCGATCGCGATCGACGGAGAGCACACGATGGATGTCGGTGTGCAGGTGAGGGGGGCGGGTCAGATGGTGACGAATGGGATGGTCAGCTAGGAAAAGAGCGTAAACCCGACAGCGCGCCGGCCGAACTTCGCGACTGCCGGAAGGCGCAGTTGCCGAACGGCGCGACTGCCAAGCGGCGCATGGGCGCTTCGCGCCGTTTGTTGGGCCTGTCCGGGTGTTGTGACGGACGCGCCTTTCCTCGGCGACACTTTGGTCACAGCGTTGCACTCAGTGTCGCGCGTCCCTCGGCCGAAGGCCGCTTGCGCCTCTCGGCAGTCGCGCCGTATGGCAGCCGCGCCGGTCGGCAGTCGCGAAGTTCGGCAGTCGCGCGTTCGCCGTTGCGCGGTTTACTAGATCACTCGTTTGGCGAATAGAAATCTCTGCCGCAGCTTCTCCACATACGGATCACTGCGATCACTCAAGCGCTCGATCGCGTATCCTCCCCTGCCCAGCGCGAGATGCACCATTCTCGCGCCGCCGAGCGCGATGCCGACGTGAGTGACTCGGCCGTCCTCTCGATCGGTGAAGAACAGCAAGTCCGCCGCGTGTAGTTCGCCGATGTCGCGGCCGGCGTCCTCGCCTCGTTCCGCTTGTTGCCATGCGTCGCGAGGTAGTTGAAGCCCGTGAAGGGCGAACACGCTCTGGACGAGGCCGGAGCAGTCCGCTCCCCAGGGCGTCACTCCGCCCCACAAGTAGCTCGTCCCCTCGAAGAATCGCTGCGCGCTGGCGACGACGGTGTCGGCGGTCGCTGGGAAACGGCGGCGGCGTTCATCGCTGTCGATCGCTTCGCCGGCGGTGGGCGTCTCATCCGGTGCGAGTATGGCGCGCAGCGGGAGGGCGCGTCCGCCTCCCGCGGTGCCTCCACCGCTCGCGCGTGTGGTGCAGCCGAGCGAGATGCGCGACGTCGTGCGGCTCTGCCGCGCACTGCCGCCGGCGGCAGGTGAGCGCGCGAGGAAGCCGGTGTGCATCCATCCTTCGTAGTCGTCGGCGCCGCGGACGCAGGCCCAATCGCCCTCTTCATCGAGCACCGAGAGACGATGTCCGGCGAGCTGCTGCGAGATCATCTGACTCGCGATGCGCGGCTCGGCGTGCAAGGGAGCGATCGGCGTGCGCACCGTCACTTCGTACAACAACGGCGGCGTCATCGCCAACGGCTTTGATTCAGTGGCCATTCGTGTCTGCAATGCCGGGAATCCCCTCGCGCCCTCGCGCGAGCACGACGGCCCGCTCGAGAGCGCGTTCGAGTGCGGCGGCCGCCAGAACACCGGCGGCCGCGGGAGGCGCATCGAGCGCCTCGCCGGCTGTCGGAGCGACGGCGAACACAATGTCGCCGTCGAATGCGGTGCCGCACGGTGTGATGCGCCGATAGAATGCCGCGGTCGCGGCGCGCGCCAGCGCCGTCAACTCCGCGGAGGACATCGCGCGATTCATGCCCACGACGGCGAGCGTCGTGTTTCTGAGCGCGAGTCTCTCGAGCTCCGAACCCGCCTTCGTCGAGGCTCGTCCGAGCGTGGCCAGCGTGTCGAGAAAGCCACCCTCTCCGTCGCCACGGCGCGCTCCGGCGATGATTCGCCCGCTCGCATCGCGCACGTCGCCGAAAGCGTTCACGACGGCCAGCGCGAATGCAGCGACGCCGTTGTCTGCGTCGCCCTCCACGGCGAGTCCGACGCCCCCTTTCATGACGAGTGCCGGGCCGCCGATTTTGCCGACGGTCGTTCCCGTTCCCGCGCCCACGGCGCCCTCGGCGATACCGGCGCTGCGAGCGGAATCTGTCGCCGCGTACGCCATGTCGGCGGTCGGGCGCGCGTCGAACCTGCCGAGTGGCGTGAGATCGAACACGACCGCGGCGGGCACGATCGGCACCACGCCCGTTCCAATGCTGAAGCCGCGCCCGCGCTCCTCCATCCAGCGCATCACACCCGCCGCGGCATCGAGCCCATACGCCGATCCGCCCGTGAGCATGATCGCGTCGACGCGACCGTCGACGAGGTGATCCGGCGAGATCGCGAGCAGGTCGCGGCTACCGGTCGCACGACCAACGATCGCGACGCCGCCGCGTAGCGGCTCGGAAACGCCGCGCACGACAGTGAGACCGGTTGCGCCCTCGACGTCGGTCGCATGGCCGACGGCTACTCCGAACCGTGCGAGGTCCGGACGTCCGCTCACCGACGGAATTTCGGCACGGGGCCGGGCGGCGGGGCTGATGCCGGCGGAACAGCCGGCTGTTTGGCCTCACACTCGCGACAACGAATGATGCCGCGCATATCGCAATGCACACAAAGGAAGGTGCCGCAGTCCCGGCAGGGATATCCCTCCGACGCGCGTTCTTCCTTTCCGCACGACCGGCAAATCATCGCGTCACGCTGACCGGTGCTCGTCATGTGTCCAAGATAACGGCGGTCAGTTGCTCGGTGCGAGGAGCACCGACGCCACCGAGTTGAGAGCGAACGGTTTTCCGATGACAGGATAGCCGGCCGACGACACCGCGCGTGCCGCGGCGCTCTCCGGATCACCCGTCGCGAACACGACGCGTCGCGGCACGCGCCCGACGTGCTCCAGATCGCGAAGCACGTCGTCCCCGTCGGCGTCGGGCAACCGCAGATCGAGCAGCAGCGCATCGTAGTCCCCGCGCGATGCGAGCTGCATGCCTTCCGCGGCGTTCTCCGCCGAATCAACGACGTGGCCACGCGCCTGGAAGTACATCGTCAGGGCCTGTCTGAGACCCGGCTCGTCGTCGATGACGAGGAGTCGCTGGGGCTGAACGCTGATCGTTTCCTTCGCCGAGTCCGCGCCCGCCGACGCGCCCGGCACGGTCGGCGGCATCGTGCGGGGCAGCTCCACGACGAACGTCGCGCCCTTGCCGGGTTGCGAGTCGACCCGAATGCGGCCGCCATGCTCGCGGACGATGCCATCAGAGATCGACAGACCGAGCCCGGTGCCCTGGCCCACCGGCTTCGTCGTGAAGAACGGGTTGAAGACGCGCGACAGGTGATCGGGCGAGATGCCAGGACCGGTATCGGAGACGCTGATCGACAAGAGCTCGTCTTCCTGCCGCGTGACCACGGTGATCGTGCGCTCACCCGTCCACGACGTCAGGGCGTGTTCAGCGTTGGCGAGAAGGTTGAGGACCACCTGCTGAAGCTGGAACGCGTCGGCCATCGTCTGGGGCATGTCCGGGTCGAGGCGGACGACGATGTGAACCTGCGCGCCGCGCAGCGAGTAGCGGCGCAGCTCGAGCGTGTCTTCGACGACGCGATTGAGATCAGTCGTCGCGCGTTCCGGTTGATGCTGTCGCGCGAAGGTCAGCAGGTTGGCGACGATCTTCGCCGCGCGTTTGGCCTCGTGGTGGATCGCCTCGAGGGCCTCGCGGCTGGTTTGCGGGTTCTGGTGCTCCGTGAGGAGCAATTGCGCGAACGCCATCACGCTTGCCAACGGGTTGTTCAGCTCGTGCGCCACGCCACTCACGAGCTCACCGACGGCGGCAAGCTTCTCCTGCTGCATCAGCTGCTCGGTGATACGAAGGTCGTCCGTCACATCGCGAACGATGCAGATCGAGCCGGCGATGCTGCCGCCCTCGGTGAGCGGAGTGAGAGTCAGGGAGCAGGTTCGCGTTTCTCCCGTCCAGTCGGGGTAGCGGACCTGCGCGCGCTGCGGCTCGCCCGTCATCGCGTCGGCGAATGCTTGCAGCGCCAGGTGACGGTCACGCGGGTCGACCAGCTCCACCGCCGGCGTCCCGAGCAGGACTTCTCGCGACTTGCCGACGGCGCGTTCGAGCGAATGATTCGCCGCGGTGATCCGGCCCGTTTCATCCATGGTGAAAATTGCGTCGAACGCCGACTCGACGAGCCGCGCATATCGCTCCTCCGACTGGGCGGCCACCTTTCGCGCCCGCCGCTCGTCCTCCACGGCTCTGCGATGCCGCTCGGCGGTCTCGCTGACCTCCTCGTAGAGGCGGGCGTTCGCGATCGCTACGACGATCTGGTCGGCGAGGCGCTGGAGCGCATCGCCGTCGTCGGCTGTGAACGGTGTCGCGCGATTCATCACGGTCAGCGACCCGATCGGTCCGGAAGCGGCGACGAGCGGCGCCACGATGATACGCTCGATCTTGACGAACGCGCTCCGCTGCCGATAGCCGACGATCGACCCAACGTCGTTGACCACGACCGAGCGGCCGGCGGCGATCGCCCGGCCGGTGATGCTCCCTTCGAGAGGAAACTCGAGCCCGGAGTCCGCTGCGGACGCACCAGCGTTGGCAATGAGTACGACCTGATCACCCCGGACAAGGCCTATCGACGCCGCTTGGCTGCCGAGCAAGTCCATCGCGTGTCGCAGCCCCAGCTCCAGCACCTCAGACAGGCGCAGCGAGCCGTTGATCGCGCGCGCGATGTCGGTCAGTGCTTCGCGCCGGCCCCGCTCTCGCTCGCTCTCCTCGTACAACCGGGCATTCTCGATGATCGATGCGACCTGTTGCGCGAAAAGCTCGACCATCCGAACGCGCGAAGGCGCGAAGGGATCGGGCTCCATCGAATCGCCGAGCACCAACGAGGCGAGCTGTGTACCGTCCACGGCACGCAACGGCACCACGAGATCGCCCGCGCCGGTCAACACCGAGTTGCCGATCGACCCGACTGCCCCAAAGGCCGCCTCGGGACATTCGGTCGTGTCGACGCGGCGGAAACCGAGTCGCTGGATGGCACACTTGAGAATGGAGAGCCGCGTGTCCGTCGTGCGCGCCGCCTCGACGTCGACCAGGGCTTCGGACAACAGAAGGAGGTCGTCGCGCTCCCGCGCCACCGCGGCGAGGTCGCGCGCGTCGGCCGACGCGGCGGAGCTCCACTCGTGCGTTGAGCTCGACACGCTAGTCTCGGTGCGGCACGAGTAGCCGCAGGGCGAGCGGCTCGACGACCGCGCAGAATGGAGTCGTTCCCATCAATTCTCCGTCCGCCTGCCAAGCTTTGGCCGGCGTCGTTTGGATGCGGATCTCCCGTCCACGAACGTAGAGCACACACGGGTCGGACCGAAAGTCGCGCCGGTACATTCGCCACATGATTCGCACGGCGTCGCCAAGGGACCGCGGCGAGAACAAGCAGGCATCGAGCAGTCCGTCATCCGTATGGATCTCCGGCCCAAGAGTCAGTCGTTCGCCCAGCACCGCGCCGAAGTTGGCGATCATGACCGCCGCGACGCGCCGCTCATGCGAAACGCCATCCACGTCCACGCGTACGTCGAAGAAGTCGCCATGGGCGATCGCGCGAATCGCCGCGCGCGAACCCATGATGGCATACGCAAGAACACCGAGACGACGCTTCAGCCAGCCGGGCGTTTCGGCGATCATCGCCGCGTCGATGCCGACGCCGGCGGCGATGGCGAAGCGTCGGCCGTTGTCCAGCCGGCCGAGATCTATCACGAGCTCGTCTCCGCCGAGCAGCGCGGGGGCCGCCCTGTCGATGGAGAGCGGGATCCCCAGTGCGCGCGCCACGAGGTTGCCCGTTCCCCCGGCGAGCACGCCAATGGGAATCATCATTCGGTGCTCGGCGAGCGCTCCGGCCACTTCCATCACGGTGCCGTCGCCGCCGAGAACGAACACGGCGTCATAGCCGCCACCGTGCGTTGCCGCGAGCTCGGCGGCGTGTCCGGGATGTTGCGTGAGGAGGACGTCGCATTCGTCGAGGCGGCTCGCCAGGGCGCTGTGTGCATGACCAGCGAGCCGTTTGCCGCGGCGCGATGCCGGGTTGGCGATGAGCATCGCCTTCCGGATCAGAAGCGCCACGTGTGCGAGAGCAGGAAGCTGAAGTTCTGCGGCGTCGGTACGACGCCAATGAAACTCTGCCGGCCGCCGCACGTGCGACTGTAGGTCGGAGGATCGTATGCCGTTTGGACGGAAAGACCGGGCTTGATCCGGTATTCCGCCTTCACGCCGGCACCGGCAAGCCAGTTCGCGCCGGTGCCGACTCCTGCCTGGAACTGGCAGAGGCCCGTGTTGACGCTGAGGAAGAGGTCCCTCGTTACCTGCTTCTCGGCGCCAATCGTCGACGTATACAGGTACTCCTTTAGACCGCTGGTAGAAGAGTTGTCCTGATTCGTCGTCCCGAGCTCGAAGCGGAGCATGTCGAGGCCGGGAACGCTCTGACGGAGACGGTCTGCCGCGACCGCGCTCAGGGTCGGGGCGATCAGCGCCAGTACCTGCGACCTCTGGTCATTGTTCGCGCCCACGTCGAACCACCCCGGCCTCCCCGTCAGGAGGTAGCTGAGAAGATCGGTCTCGGAAATCGTGTACTCCGCGTCGCTCTTGAACTCGATCTCCGGGTAAGGAAGCAACGGTCCTTTCAGCGTGACGATCACACCCAGATCGCGATCGTGGTACTGCTTCACATTGTATTTCGCGTCGATGTTGAGGGTGGGATTCTCCGGGGCGCCGGCGAATGTGACCGTACCACCGGTGACCTGGAATTCACGCTGCAACGGACCGAGGTTCAGGTTATAGGTCCCGCTCTCCGTGGTGAGAATGCCCTCGAGCGAGAGCCGTGGAATCAGTTGACCCGTCGACGCCATGGTTCGCGTCGATCGATCCGTTCGAGTCACGACACGAAGGTCGCCGGTCAGTCGCACGTTGGCCTCGCTCGACCTAAGCCGAACGTCATTGCCGAGGACGACCGACACATTCGGGATAGCGAGGTTGGCCATCAGCTTTTCGAGCATCGCGGCCGTCGGCTGAGTTTCACCCGACGGCAGACCCTCCGGCAGGAACTCCACGGCGCGCTTGCGCGCCAGTTCCCGATCCGGAAGGAAGATCGCACCGCGATCCACGATGATCGGTCCACCGGAGAGGACCGGCGAGTTCAGGTCCCCCTTGAGCCGGATCGAGTTCGCGTCCGCGAAGGTGACGTAGAGATCGGCGAGTGACCGCCGATTGATGGCGTGAAAGTTTGTCGCGCTGAGCGTGAGCTCGAATGACGGCGTCGCGTTTCGCTGAGTCAGGTTCTTCGCCCAACCCACCAGTTGAGCGGTGCCACGGTTTCGGCTGTCTTCCGTCTCGCCTGTGAGTATCACCGAAAGTTGGTCCTGACCGGTGAGCGTTCCGCTTCCCGATAGCCCCCCCTTGATGTTCTTCACGGTCACGCCGGTTTGCGACAGGTACACAGAACCGTCCGCGATCGCGACGTTGCCCGAAAGCAGTGGCGTACGCGCCAGCCCGCTGACCTTCACGTCGCCCGACAACCTGCCGGTCACTGTCGCTCCCTTCGGCAGAAATGCCTTGAGCAACGACAGGTCGGTGGACGGCGCAATCACCGAACCCTTTATGCTGTCGTTGCGCACACGCATGTTGAACAGGGAGACATCGACCGGCACGTCGGCGACCGCTCGAAGGGCGAGGCTGTCCTGCGAGCCAACCTTCCTGTTGACCACGAGACTGTCGAGCAGGAAATGGCGCTGCCCGATCTTGAAATTTGCCGTCGCACGCGCGACATCGACGCCGCTCCAGTTCGCGTTTGCGACACTGGCAGCGACTTGGACCTGAGGATCGGCTTTCGTCCCCGCCACCGCGACGTCGACGAACCCCACGCCAGACAGCGTATCGCGGAGCCGCGCCAAAATGCCGACATCGCGGAGCGGCACGTTCAACGCCTTCACCTTTCCGTACGCAGCTCCGGTCGTCGGCACGTCGCCCGTCACGACGACAAGCGCCGAATCCCGATTGCGCAGCACGAGCGAGTCGACGCGGATTCCGCCCGCCGTGTCGAGCGCGACTGTCGCACGGGAAGCCAGGCGCCATTGACTCTCGCCAATCGTTGCCGCAACCGAATCCAGGACGGCAATGCGCTCACCGGCCACCGAGCTCACTCCGCCCGACGCCGACGCCGCGATCACGTCGCGATTGCGCGCGCCTAAACGGAAGCGCGCGTGCGTCGAGTCTTCGATATCGAGCCGGCCGCCGAGGCTGTCGAACTCGACTCCGCCAAGAACGACGGCGCCGGCGAGCGCACCGATCGTCCCGCGGCGCGCGTGGAGCAGGTCGGTAATACTCATGGACCCGACAATCGAATCGGCGCTGATTCCGTTCATGAAGAAATTCGCCGCTCGCACTGAATCCGTCAGCGTCAACTTGTCGAGCGTTCCCCCGAGCGTGCCGCGGACTTCGATGTAGCCGGTCAGCGAATCGGCGGCCGCACTGTCCGGCTCGTTCGCATTAGCGAGGTAGCGCCGGAGTCCGCCGAGCGAATCGACGATCGCTGTAAAGTGCAGCACCGAGTCACCGCGCCCCCCCGGAAGCCCGATCGCGCCGTAGGCGGAAACCCGCGCCGCCGCGGTGCGCACGTTCAACGTGTCCACGATCCGCATTCGGCCGTCGGCGAAGGCCAGCTTCGCGTTGGCCGGATAGACGCGAACGCCGTCGATGATCGTGCGCTCGATCTCGAGGTTCGCGATTCCCTTGATGTCCGCCGCCGTCGGACCTGCCGCATCGACCTGGTACTGCCCACTGATCGTTCCGGCCGGAAGCTTTGGCGCCGAGACAAGCTGCGCGAGATTGAGCCCGCTGAAGTCGCCACGGCCGTGTGCGCCATAGCCGCCGACGGAATCGATGTCGACCCGGCCGTCGAAGCTGAATGCGCCGAGCGGCCCTTGCAGCGACGCCGACAACTCGAGGTCCGGAGAACTTCCGCGAGCGCGAATCGGTCCGCTCCACACTCCACGCAGCGGAATCGCCGGATACGACTGGGTGAGCCAACCCATCGACAGCGGTTGCGCGCTCAGGTTCACGTCGTAAAGCATGAACGGATCGCCATACGTGATCCGCCCGCTCCCGGTGAAGTGCGACGGCTCGACGTTGCCGTCGGCGAGCGTCACCGCCGCGTTCGAGAATCGAACGTCGAGCCACGACGAATCGAGCCGTGCCACGCCGGACGCGAAACCCTTCAGCCGCGGGAAACTGGGATACAGGTACTCGATCGTCCGTAGGTCTACCGAGCCGGCGTTCACGTCGAAGCCGTGAAAAACCGTCAACGCGGGATAGAGGATGTCGAGCTCGCCCTTACCCGAGAAGCTCGACACGGCCCCACGAACGTGGGCGTCGCGGAACGTGCCGCGTGCGTCGGCGACGACGAAATTCGTGAGGGGCCCGCCTGGCCCGCGCGCCGTCGCGAAGATTTGGCCCTGCCAGTCGACCGGAAATGGCTTGCCGGACAGCGTGCGCAGGAGGTCGAAGTCCACCGGGTCGCCGCGCAAGTTGACGTCGCGCACGAGCAGCACCGGCGCGCCAATGCCGAACGACATGTCGCCCGTCAGATGCGATTTCGTGCTGCGCACGTCCATGCGCGTCAGCTTGAAGTTCACGATCTGTTCGTTCGGGGGCGCGTCGTTCTTGATCGTGAGGTCGACGCTGCCGCCGCCGGTTCGCGGCAAGTCGGGGTAGACCCAATTCACGTCGTCGAGCGACACCGAGTCGCTGCGAACGGCGATGTCGTACCGCACCGGCCGCTCGCTTCCCCACCAGACCTTCCCCTGTCCGCGACCTGTCGACGCCGGCAGCGCGAAACGCGGCACCTGGAACCAGAGAGAATCGCCGAGCTTCCGCGCCTTGGCCACGACGTTCCGGAACTTGAATGTCGGTTCGTATTCGTCGGCAGACAGGGACGCGACCTGAAACTCCATGCCGACCTTACGATCGCTGTCCGGATCGGCGAGTCGCGCGTGGGAGATCAGCGCGTTCATGTTACGCCATGCGTACAACCGGCCGTAGCCGTCGAACGTCTTCGACACCGCCTTCTGCGGATTGTCGAGGTGCGCCTTGATCACGCTGTCGCGGACTCGGCCCTTGAGCGACTCGTCCGGCGACCAGCGCATGGTGAGAAGGAACGTCCCATCCGTCACCGTCGTCGTATCGATGACGATATAGTCACCGAGGCTGCGTCGCGTTACGTCCTTGAATGGCGGTGGACCGCCGCTCGACGGAAAAACCTCCCGGTAATTCCAGGTATAGTCGTTGTGCTGGACGAGGTGCACGTACGGGTGCTGGATCGACGCCCGACGGATATAGATGCGGTAGTCGAGGATGTCGCGCGGATTGTATGAGACGCTGACCCGTCCGGTGCTCAGAAAGAGCTCGCCGCGCTTGTCGCGGATCGCGAACGTATCGACGGTGAAACCGGTTAGGAAATTCCCGGTGACCCTCCCGATGTACACCGTCCCGCCCTTCGCCGCGCGCTGCACCAACGGCGTGGCCAGGTCGCGCACCCAGTCGCGTCCGCGTTGCGTTCGCGTCACGAACAACACCGCGGACACCACGAGGAGTCCGAGGAACGCGAACACGATCACGGCAACCAAGGCGACGAGCTTCCGGCGCTTCATCCTAGAAGGAGGTACCGATCGAGAGAGTCTTCGTAAGACGGTTCCAAAAGATCGACGAACGCTGCGGGGTGTACGCTGCCGGGCACGTTCCGGGTTGGGCCAGCTTGCCGTCGACTACGCGGAACGGCACCGGTGGCGTCCCCAGTGGCGTGACACAGACGAGAGGCTGACCACTACCGAAACCGGCAGTGCCGACCGGCGGCGCAAAGTACGCCGGCCCCGCCGGGCTCGCGTTCGGGTTATACCCCATGTTGAACTGAATGGGACCGATCGGGGAGAAATAGGCGATTCCGAGTCCCGGCGTCACACTGAGCGGCTTGATGTTCAGATTCCGGGTTCCCGCATTCGGCACCCAAACCTGTCCGGCGTCGACGAAGGGAACGTACTCCAGCAGCTCGGGGAAAAAAGGATCCCGCAGCCGCAGTTCCGCGTTCAGAACGATCAACCGGTTGCCGCCAGTGGGCACGCGCCGGTTCGGCTGGGCGTCCGGCTTGAGCACGGCGATCAGCGAGTCGCCAAGCGGGCTGACCGTGAAAGCGCCGAGCTCCATGAGATAGACGAGCGCCCCGAGCTCGTTCTGCGCATAACCGCGAACGCTCGTCGCGCCGCCCGCGTAGAGTCGCTCCTGCGGCGGTGGAAGTCGCGTCCCGCTCGATGACTCGCCGCCGCCGATGAGGCCGCCGCGCACTCGCAGCGATAGCACGGCGCGCGATGTCACAGCGCGAAAGACCGCGGCATCGAGTGTCACCTTAGCGAACGCTTGCGACGGATCCGATCCCGTAATCGTTCCCGCGCCCCGCACCTCGCTGCCGATCACGTAACCGGACTTCGGCGCGATGGGATTGTCGAGCGTGTTCTTCTGGAGCGATGCACTGAGGATGGCGAGCCGGAGATTCCCTTCTACCTCCGACCGTTCCTCTTCAGTACAGCGTGACAGAATCGCGCAGAGGTAGGCCGGCTCAGCCTCCGTTCGTCCGTATTCCAGTGTGTACCCGACCTTTCCCGGAAGACCTTTGCCGAGTTGCCGTGTCGCCGACAGGTCGAGACCGATATACGTCGTGCGTAGGTATGCCTCCCACTCACTCCGCCGTTCGGTGTACGCCGAATACGACGGAACCCAGTGCCCGCCAAAAAGGGTCGGCCGGCGCACCGTGGCGCCGGCGTAGTAGTTCAGGTGCGAGCTGAAGACGCTGTCCTGATTCAGCGTCCGACAGAGTCCGTTACGCGCGAAGTCGACGCCGTCGGCATACCCGATCTTGGAGACTCGAGTGTTGAGCTCGAAGCGCTGCGCCTGATCGAGGAAGTTCTTGTTCGTGAATTGCGCACCGGCGCGGAAGCAGTCGAGCGATGCCCACCCTTCCTCCTGGTCGATCTGCCGCAGAAAGTCTTCGCGCAGATCGACGCCGACCCGCACGATGCTGTCGGTGAGGGAAACCGTTGTGTCGAGCGCGACGTTCACGTGGCGATACGCGCCCAGATTGTACAGGTTCCGCGAAGCATCGCTGAGCGAGCGATCGCTGTAGCGATCGCCCGATCGGAATCCCAGCAGCCGGAGCACTGCGCCGCTGTCGATTTCGGGGCGCCCCCCCTTTTCGTTCGCGCTTCGCACGGCGATCGTCCCGAACCGCGCGAGCTCACCCGTCTGGACCTCGAAGCGCGCCTCGGCGCGATGCTCCGGCCTGTGCGCGTCGTACGACGGATAAACCGTCGCCGCCGGATAGCCGATGTGTCGCAGCCGAATCGTGATCGAGTCGGTCTCGTTGGCGAGTTGGAGCCGCCCGAACCGCTGTCCGACAGCAAGCGGAAGATTACGCAGAATCGCCGAACGGTCGGCGACGGAATCGAGACCCGTGATGGTCAACGAGTCGAGGGTCAGCGGTTGCCCCTCGTTGATGCGAAACAGCACGCGCACGGCCGAGCCGGAAACCGCGGTTACGACGGTGTCGACGCGCGCGTCGTAAAAGCCGTTGATCTGGTAGAACGCCTTGAGATTCGTGACGTCCTGCGTCAGCCCGTCGCTCGGATAGCAGCGCTTCGTGCCGAAGACCCTGAAATAGCGCCGTGCGAACGATGACGGCGTCGTGATGACGATCGCCGAGAGCTGGTCGGTGTCGAAGGTCTGATTCCCCTCGAAGCGGAGCGACCGAACCTCGCGCTCGTTGGGCTGATCACAATCCACGTCCTGCGCGCGGACCGACGCCGGGACGAAAAAAGCAATGAGCGCCGCAAGCGCGAATCGAGCGAGCGGATCGCTCTTTGCAGACATTCGGTCCTCATGAGTCCCACGGCCACGTCTGGCCCGGGAAGCGCTGATCATCGTGACACCACCCGACGCTGGCGGTGCGACGCACAACGCGCCCGCGCGGGACTACCTCCGGCGGGCGCATCCGATTGACGCTGAACGGCGGGAAACAGTAAGTTCTCGCGCGACTTAGCCACTGTCAATGGAAGACGAACGACCACCTATCGTGCTTCTGCTGGCGGTTGCGCTTTGCCTCGGAGGATGCGGCTCGACCGGTGCGCCATCCCGACACGAGATCGTCGACTCCCGCGACACCTACGATCCGCGCTCCCTGGACCCGGCGCTCTCCACCGACGTCCCGACTGGCCGAGCCGTCGCCTACGTCTTCGACGGACTGACGCGCTTCACACCGGATGCCCGCGTCGAACCCGGGCTCGCCGAGCGCTGGGAGGTCACGCCCGACGGCCTGCGGTACACCTTTCACCTCAAGCACGGCGTCACGTTTCAAGACGGCCGTCCATTCACGGCGCACAATATCGTCCATAGCTGGGAGCGGGCCCTCCAACCGGCGACGAAGAGCGGGGCGGCGCAGTTTCTCTTCCCCATCGCCGGCGCCAGGGACTTCAATGGCGGAAAGCTCAAGTCGGTCACCGGGCTCGCCGCGCCGAACGATTCGACGCTCGTCGTCACGCTCACCGAACCGCTGGCCATCTTCACCAAGATGCTGGCGATGCCGGTCGCCTCGGTGATTCCCGACAGCGTGCCCGCCAATTTCGGTGAGCACCCCATCGGGACGGGGCCGTGGAAGCTCGTCGAGTGGAAGCACGACGATTACCTGCTGTTCGCGAAGAATCCATCGTATTTCGCCGGCGCACCGAAGACGGACACGCTGCGGGCGCGCGTCGTCGCCGAGCCGAGCACCGCGGTCGCCGAATACGAGAGCGGCAACGTCGACATTCTCCAGATTCCGGCGGCCGAAGCGTCGGATTGGATGGAAGATGAGAGCCGCAAGCCGATGCTGATGTCCACGCCGGCGCTCGAGCTGGTGTACATCGGCATCAACACGACCCGCGGGCCGCTCGTCGACCCGCGCGTCCGGCAGGCGATCAACTACGCGATCGACGTCAGCCGCATCATCGAGCGGCTCATCGGCGGACGGGGCACGCGCGCCGCGGGCGTCGTGCCTCCCGCGCTGGGCGGCTACGACAGCACCCGAAAGCCATACGCGTACGATCCGGCGAAAGCCAAGCAACTGCTCGCCGCGGCCGGCCATCCCAACGGCATCGACATCGAGCTCTGGACGTCGACGACGCCGATCTATCTGCGAATCGCCGAGACGGTGCAGGCGTACCTCAACGCGGTCGGCATTCGCGCGAAGATCGTCCAGCGCGAATCGGCGGCGGCGCGCGGCGCGGCGCGCAAAGGCCAGACGGACATGATTCTCAAGGACTGGTACGCCGACTATCCGGACGCCGAGGATTTTCTCTATCCCCTGTTGCACAGCGCGAACAAGGGCGCCGGCGGAAACGTATCGTTCTATTCGAATCCGCGCTTCGACTCGTTGGTGACCGCGTCCCGCCGCGAGCTCGACGAGACCAAGCGCAACGCGCTCTACAAGCAGGCGGACTCGATCGCCTTCGCCGAAGCGCCGATGGTCTTTCTCTACTTCTATAATGAGCTGTACGCCGTGCAGCCCTGGATCAAGCACTTCGTCCCGCCGGTGATCTTCAACGGGCAGCGATGGCTTGACGTCACGATCTCGACGGCCAAGCCATGACCCGTTTCATCGCGCGGCGGCTGCTCCTCGCGATCCCGACATTGTTCGGGGTGCTCGTCGTCGCGTTCCTGCTGCTATACGTCGCGCCCGGCGACCCCGTCGAGGCGATGGTCGGCGAACGCGCCGACAGCGCGACGATCGCGCGCCTCCGCGCCGAGCTGCACGTGGACGACCCGCTGCCGCAGCGTTTCGGCCACTACGTGAGCCGCGTCGCCGTCGGTGACCTCGGTCGCTCGTATATCACGAACCGGCCGATCACCCAGGACATCCGCGAGCGCTTTCCCAAAACGCTGCAACTCGCCGGGGCGGCAATGCTGCTCGCGACGGCGCTGGGCATCTCCCTCGGCGTTCTGAGCGCACGTCGCCCCGGGGGCTTCGCGGATCGATTCGCGCTGGGTCTGGCATACCTCGGAATCTCGTTCCCGGTGTACTGGGTCGGCCTCCTGTTGATTCTGCTCTTCGCTGTCACGCTCCGGTGGCTTCCGCCATCGGGCTACGGAAGCCTCCGCTTTCTCGTCCTGCCCGCGCTCACGCTCGGTATGCGCTCGATCGCGTTTCTCGCGCGCATGACGCGCTCAGCGATGCTCGAAGCGCTCAGCGCGGATTTCGTTCGGACAGCGCGCGCCAAGGGGCTCGGGGAGTGGGTCGTCACGCTCAAGCACGCGCTGCGTAACGCGCTCATCCCGATCATCACCGTGCTCGGCCTGGATTTCGGCGCCTATCTCACGGGCAGCATTTTGACGGAAACGATCTTCTCCTGGCCCGGGATTGGCCGCTACGTGGTCAATGCGATCTCACGACGAGATCTGCCGGCGATTCAGGGCGCAGTGCTCTTTCTGAGCACGGTGTTCGTGCTAGTCAACTTGCTGACCGATCTTGCTTATGCGAAGGCGGATCCTCGCGTGAGCTACGAGTGACGGCGACGGGCGACAGGCGACGTGAAATGGGACGTGAAATGGGGTCAGACCCTATTTAGCATTTTCGAATTGGGGTCAGACCCCAATTGACTTTTCGATACTGAGTGAAGCGAAATGAACCTCGACGATTATCAGCAGGCGGCGCTGCGAACGATCAATCCCGCGCTCGATGATCAGGATCGGCTCATCGATGCGAGCGTCGGTCTTGTAGAGGAAGCTGCGGAGCTGCTCGGCCTCGTGCGTAAGCGCGTGTTCCAGCAACGCGACATCGACGAGGCTCGGTTGACAGAAGAACTCGGCGACGTTCTTTGGTGTCTCGCAATCACCGCGCACACACTCGGCATACCCTTGTCACGGATCGCGCAGGCGAATCAGGAGAAGCTGCGACGCCGCCATCCGGACGGATTCAGGAATGACGGCCGGTCAGTGGAGGAGTGGTCGCGGGCACCGCAAGAATAGGCCATCGCCCGTCGCCCATCGCCCATCGCCCATCGCCCATCGCCCATCGTCAGTCGTCCGTCTGTCCAAAGATCGCCATGTTCGACGAATGCCCCGGGGCGACTTTCTTTTCGGGGTAGATCCAATGGACTGCCTGGTTGACGGCGGTTGCCGCTTCGCCGAATCCGCTCGCGATCAGCTTGAGCTTGCCCGGGTACGTCGTGATGTCGCCCGCCGCGTAGACCCCGGGTCGGCCCGTCTCCATCGTGCTCGTCACGACGATCTCTTCCTTCTCGAGCGTCAGCCCCCACTCAGCGAGCGGGCCGATGTCGCTCACGAAGCCGAGCATGGGAAGCACGACGTCGATCTCGATCTCACGCGTGGTCTTCTCCTTCACGTGGCGGAGCGAGACGTGTGAGAAGCGCTCCGGATCGTGCGCGCAGCGAATGTCGTGGAGCTCGTTGAACGTGAACAGGTCCGCGGTGCCCGCGCTGACCGCGGCTTGATACTGCGATACTGTCGCCGCATGCGCGCGGAAGCGATCGCTCCGGTGGATGATCGTGACGCGTGACGCTCGCGGGAGGAGCTGTGTACCCCAGTCGAACGCCGAATCGCCGCCGCCGATGATCAGCACTCGCTGGCCGCGAAAAATCTCGGGGTCGGTGACGACGTCGTAGACGCCGCGCCCATACCATGGTTGCGCGCATGCTTGCGGCAGACGTCGCGGCGAGAACGCGCCGATGCCGGCGGCGATCACCAGGGCGCGCGATTCGAAACGCTCCTTGTCCGTCACGAGCGTGAAGCGTCCGTCGTGCTCTTCGAGGCCGAGCACCTTATGAAGGAGATGGACGGGCTGCTTGAACTGCGCGGCCTGTTCGGCGAGTGAGCGTACGAGATCCTTCGCCAGCACTTTGGGGAAGCCCGCGACGTCGAAGATGTATTTTTCGGGATACAGCGCGGTCAGCTGCCCGCCGAGCTCCGGCAGCGCGTCGACGAGCCGCGCCGTCGCGCCGCGCATTCCCGCGTAAAAAAGCGCGAAGATCCCGGTCGGTCCTCCGCCGATGATCGTGATGTCTCGTATTTCCTGGCTGTCGGGCATGACGGAAAATAGGGGCGCTTCCTGTGTCGTGCGCGCCGCGAACCTCGGGCCTACATTAGTCGTCGCGATGAAGATCTATACGAAGACCGGCGACCGTGGCGACACGGGACTTTTTGGCGGCGGGCGCGTCGCGAAGAACCATCCGCGCGTCGAAGCATACGGTGACGTCGATGAGCTGAACGCGGCGATCGGAATGGCGTTGGCGATCGAAGAGCTGCAGCGAATCGACGAGGTGCTCGCCCCGATTCAACCGGACTTATTCGCGATCGGGGCGTTGTTGGCGACGCCCGATCTCGCGAAGATGCGCCAGCATCTCGAGAAGGCGAACGTCGACGAGGCGCGGATCGCGCAGCTCGAGCGCGCGATCGACGCCTGCGACGAGGAGCTCGAACCGTTGAAGGCGTTCGTCATGCCCGGAGGAACGAAGAAGGCCGCCGCGCTTCACGTCGCGCGCACGGTTTGTCGGCGCGCCGAGAGGCGCGTGGTGCTCCTCGCGCAGGAGACGGAGATCCCGGAGCTCGTCGTCATCTTCCTCAATCGGCTTTCGGATCTGCTTTTCACCCTCGCGCGGCTCGCCAACAAGCTCGGCGCCGCCGGAGAGACGACCTGGTGAGCATTCACACGATCGCGCTTCCGACCTACGAGGTCACCGTGGCGCCGGACGCGCTCGATCGAATCGGTGAGATCGCGGGCACGAGCAACGCACACCGATACGCAGTGCTGACCGACGACAACGTCGGCCCGCTCTACGCCGCGCGGGTGCGTGACGCGATCGGTGCTCCCGACCGTACGACGGTGTTGACGGTGCGTGCCGGCGAAGCCCACAAGACGCGCGACACGTGGGCGCGACTCACGGACGAATTGCTTGCCGCCGGCTTTGGCCGCGATTCCTTGATCGTCGCGCTCGGCGGCGGCGTTGTGGGCGACGTCGCCGGCTTCGTTGCCGCGACCTACATGCGCGGCATTCCGTACATCCAGGTTCCGACGACGTTGCTGGCGATGGTCGACGCGTCGATCGGCGGAAAAACGGGGGTGGACACGCCGGCCGGAAAGAATCTCGTCGGCGCCTTTCACCAACCGCTCGCGGTCGTCGTCGATCCGAACGTCCTCGCGACGCTGCCTCGAGCCCACCTTCGCGCCGGTTTCGCCGAAGTGATCAAGCATGGCGCGATCGCCGACGAAGCGTATCTCGAGCGAGCCGTCGCCGCGGCGAGTGACCTCGGCGCGCTCGAGCCGGGGAGCGGCGCGATGATCGATTTGGTCAGCCGCAGCATCGAGATCAAAGCCGACGTCGTGCGGCGCGACGAGCGTGAAGGCGGCGTGAGAAAGATCCTCAACTTCGGCCACACGATCGGACACGCCGTCGAGTTGCTCAGCGACTACTCGATGCTGCACGGCGACGCGATCGCCATGGGCATGTCGTACGAGAGCGAAGTCGCCGAACGGTGCGGTGTCGCCGCGCCCGGGACCGCGCGGCGGATCCAAGGCGCCGTCGAGGCGGCGGGATTCGACCGACGACGACCGGCATCGATGTCGCCCGAGCGAATCGTCGCCGCGACCCACGGCGATAAGAAAGCGCGCGGCGGCCGGGTGGAGTACGCGCTGCCGTCGCGTGTCGGGGCCATGGCCGGCGCGTCGAACGGGTGGTCGATTGCCGTCGACGACGAGCTCGTCAAATCGGTGCTGGGGTGACGTTCGGGCTCGCCGCTTGCTTGAGTAGGCGGCGTCAACAAACGACGGACTTCACCCATGTCATCATTCGCGAGTTACCTGGTCGGATTCATCATTCTCATCGTCGGGCTCGCAATCGCGGCCTACCTGCTGAATGTCCCGACGACGTGGATCGCGGTGGGAGTCATCGTGCTTGTCGGCATAGGCGTGCTCAGCGCGACGACGCGAACGAAGATGCGCGATCCGGGCAGTGGAACCGACGCCGGCTCGACGACCGTCGTCGAGCGTCGCCCGCCAACGACGCCGAACGCCTGACAGGGGTCGCGGGCTGAACAACGGCGAGCGCGTGATAACGCGTCTCTCCAGCGTGATCAGCCGCTGAACAATTGCTCACAATCGGGCTCTGCCGAGCCTTTTTGTGCCTTAGAGGGCCGAATTCGGTCACTGTGACCGAATTCGGCCTTTGACGTAGATCACAGCGAAGTAACCTGCAAATTGCTGTCAAATCAACAAGATAGAATCGTTCGAACGCACGCTTCCGTCATACTGGCGGAAAAGTCTGTTGACGGGTTTTGGACCCAACATTATCCTGCCGCTCCTGCTACAAGCTCTACATCGCGCGAGCGGAGTGCGCTCGCTCCACTAACCGGCGTCAATCGGGAAGGAGCGTGTATGGAGCAAGTGACCGAGACTAGATCGTCGAGGGGCTATTTCCGATCGTCTCCGTCCACCGCGTTCGACCAGTACCTCCAGGACATCCAGAAACTCCCTCTCATCCAGGACCCCGAAGAAGAGCGACGACTCGCGCGACGGGCGCAGAAGGGTGACGAAAAAGCGGCCGAGCGACTCGTAACCGCCAACCTCCGATTCGTCATCTCGTACGTGAAGAAGTACCAGGGCCACGGACTCGATCTCTCCGAGCTCGTCGCTATCGGGAACGAGGGCCTGCTAAAAGCTGTGCGCAAGTTCGACCCGGACCAGGGCGTGAAGTTCATCTCGTACGCCGTCTGGTGGGTCCGACAAGCCGTTTTGAAAGCGCTCGCCGAGCAGACCCGCTCCGTTCGAATCCCCCTCAATCAGAATTCGCAGCTCATCCGTCTCGCCCGCGCGGAGACGATCCTCGCTCAAGTCCTGAAGCGCGATCCCACCGAAGACGAAGTCAGCCGTCTCCTCGAAGACACTCCCGAGAATGTTCGCGCCGCGAAGCAGATGTCCGCGACCGAAGTCTCGCTCGATGCGCCGATTGATCGCTCGGACAGAGAAGCTTCCACGCTCGGCGAACGTTTCGCCGGCGTCGACGGTACGGAGATCGAAGAGGTAACCGACTACAAGCTTATGCGCGAGTTTATCGATCGCGTATTCAAAAAGTATCTCACCCCGCGCGAGCGAAAGATCCTCTACCTCTACTACGGTCTCGAAGAAGGATCCGAGGCGATGACCCTCGAGAAGATCGGTGCGCTCATGGGTGTGACCCGCGAGCGGATTCGACAGATTCGCGAGCGTGCGTTCGAGAAGCTGCGCGAGTCGCCGGATGGTCGAGCTCTCTCGGGTTTCTGGGCCGCGTAAGCTTTATCATCTAGCTCAGTTCACCTTGGCCGGCCCCCTCAAAAGGGCCGGCCAAGTTTTTTGAACGACAGAGGACACAGAGAACACAGAGAACTGCAAAGGGCTTTGGTTTTCTCTGTGTCCTCTGTGTCCTCTGTGGTCAAAAAGGTCTTGCTGTTTGGTCATCGAGGGATGGAGCGAACGCGGCGGTACGGATTCTGTATTGAGCTGGGCGCAATGATCCCGGCCTTCATCAATCCGCTTGCGGGCAACGCAGCCGACGCGCGCGACGCCCTCAACGCGGTCGGCGGATTTGAAATTCGCGAAGTCGCCCCGACTACGCTCGCCGATGGAGTCCGCGAGGCGATCGCGCAGGGAGCGACGCGGGTTCTCGTCGCCGGTGGCGACGGATCGATCGGAAGCGCGGCGAACGTGATCGCCGGCACGGCGACCGAGCTCGCGATACTCCCGTGCGGTACGCTCAACCATCTCGCCAAAGATCTCTCGCTGCCGCTGGATCTCGAGGAGGCGGCGCGCGTGGCGCTTCACGGGTGCCCCATCCCCGTAGACGCCGCCGTGGTCAACGATCGGCTCTTCCTCAACACGAGCTCGGTCGGAGCCTACGTGACGTTCGTTCGTGCGCGGGAGCGTCTCGAGCACCGGTTGGGCTACCACCTCGCGTCGCTCGTTGCCGCGGCCAGGCTTCTCTTTCGCATGCCCACCTTTCGCGTGACACTACGCGTCGAGGGCGAAGCGAGCGACAGGAACTATGTCACGCCACTGGTCTTCATCGGCGTCGGCGAACGTGAGCTTCGCCTGCCGACCCTCGGCGCGCGGGTACCCGGAGGAAAACGTGGGCTCCACGTCATGGTCGTTCGCCGGCGCTCCGGCGCGCGTGCGCTGGCGGCGGGGCTGGCCGCGGCCGCGCGCGGAGTCAAAGCCGTGGCCCGGACGCCGGCTATGGACACCTTCCTGGTCGAGTGCTGTCGCATCGAGCCGCGCCGGACGCGACTTTCGGTCGACGGCGAATTGGTCTCGCTCACTCCTCCCTTCGAGTACCGCCACGTGCCGGCCCACCTGCTCGTCGTCGTTTCGGCTGGCAAGAACGCTCCGCCGGTTAGCTAGCCCCTGAAGCGGGCATTGTCATAGCTTTGGAGAGTGGCTGCCTCTCCCACCGTCTCCCACTCCGCTTCGCCGCCCGCGTCGTTGATCGATCAATCGCTCGCCGGCCGGCTTGCCGCGATCGTCGGCGCGCGTCGCGTGCTGTATCGGCCGAGCGAGCTGCTGACGTACACGGCGGACGCGTTGCCGTCGTACTTCAAGCAACCGGCGCTCGCGGTTTTTCCGGGCACGCGGGACGAGGCGGTCGCTGTCGTTCGCGAGTTGGCGGCGCGCGGCGTTCCCTTCGTGCCGCGCGGCGCGGGGACCGGACTTTCCGGCGGCGCGCTCGCCGACGGGATCGTGCTCGTCGGGTTGAACAGGCTCACGCGCGTCATCTCGGTCGATCCCGATAACATGACCGCGACTGTCGAGCCGGGCGTCGTGAACGTCGCGCTCAGTCGCGCGGTGGCTGCGTACGGTCTTCACTACGCGCCCGACCCGTCGAGCCAAGCCGCCTGCACGATCGGCGGGAACGTCGCCGAGAATGCCGGCGGCCCACACTGCCTCAAGTACGGGGTGACGACGAACCACATTCTCGCGCTCGAGGTCATCCTGCCGAGTGGCGAGATCGTGACGCTTGGCGGCGTCGACGGCGAAAACGAAGGATTTGACCTTGTGGGTTCCTTTGTGGGCTCCGAAGGCTGCTTCGGCATCGCGCTGGCGATCACGGTTCGTTTGTCGCGGAATCCCGAAGCCGTGCGCACTCTGCTCGCCGACTTCATGTCGATCGACGCCGCCGCGCAAACGGTCTCGGCGATCGTTGCGACGGGCATCATTCCGGCCGCGCTGGAGATGATCGACCAGGCGACGATCCGCGCCGTCGAGTCGTCGATCTATGCCGCGGGATATCCGACGGATGCGGCCGCGGCACTGCTGATCGAGCTCGACGGCGCGCTCGCGGGACTGGAGCACGACGTCGAGACGGTCGCGACGCACTGCCGCGCCAACGGCGCGCGGACAGTCAGGATCGCGCGCGATGAAGTAGAGCGCACGCGACTCTGGCAGGGAAGAAAGAAGGCGTTCGGCGCGATGGGACGCGTGTCGTCGCACCTCGTGGTGCAGGACGCCGTCGTCCCCCGCACGAAGCTTCCCGAGGTGCTGGCGGAGATTCACAACATCGGACAGCGCCAGCGCGTGAAAGTGTGCAATGTCTTTCACGCCGGCGACGGTAACTTGCATCCGAACATTGCCTACGATGCGTCGGACGCGGACGAGACGGCGCGCGTCCACGTTGCGATGCGGGAGATCATGACGCTGTGCGTCGACGCGGGCGGCACGATCACCGGCGAGCACGGCGTCGGACTCGACAAGCTTCCATATATGGACTTGATCTTCTCGCCCGATTCGCTCGCGGCGATGTGCACGCTTCGCGAAGTGTTCGATCCGGAGCGTCGCTCGAACCCCGGCAAAGTCGTGCCGGTCCACGCCTGCCGCGAATGGCACATGTCGCCGGCGGCGCGTCCAACAATCGGGCGGTCGCGCGCATGACGACGTTGACGGTTTCGTCGCCTGCCAATGTCCGCGATCACGTTCGCGATGCCTCGGCGCGAGGCACCGCGCTGCGAATCGTCGGCGCCGGCACATGGCTCGACGCCGGACGACCGGTGCGCGCCGTAGAGTCCCTCTCCACGCACGGGCTCTCCGGTATCGTCGACTATGTTCCCGGCGATCTCACACTCACCGCTCTAGCAGGTACGTCCCTCGCCGAGATCCGGCAGGAAGCCGGCAAACACAATCAGTGGCTGGCGCTCGACCCGCACGGCGCGGAGGCAGGAACCCTCGGTGCGACGATTTCCACGGCGTCGGCTGGCCCGGTCGTTACGGCGTTCGGCACGCCGCGCGATCTGGTGCTCGGGATCGAGTTCGTCACAGGGACCGGAAGCGTCGCGCGCGCCGGCGGACGCGTCGTAAAGAATGTCGCCGGCTTCGATCTCACTCGACTGATGACGGGATCGTGGGGCACCCTTGCGGTCATCACCGAAGCGACAGTTCGGTTGCACGCGTGTCCGCAGGTCGACGAGACGATCGCGGTCACGATCGCCGGCGACGCCGCATCGGTCGATCAGACACGGCAACTGCTTCGCCGGCTGGCGTTCACGCCGTACGCCTGCGAGGTGTTGAGCGCGCCGCTCGCCGCAGACGCCGTAGGACGCAACGAGCCGATCGTGCTCTTTCGGATGGCGGGCAACATGGAAAGCGTCGCGGCCCAGCGAGCGGCCCTCATCGAGCTCGGAGAGCCGTTCGACGTTTCACCCGAGGCGTGGACGACGCTACGCGCCGCTGAGCCGCCGGGCGCCATCGTGTTTCGTCTGTCGCGGCACCCCTCCGAGATCGGGACGACGTGGGAGGAGGCGAGCCGGATCGTGGAAGGCATCTCGGGTGCGCTGCTTCACGCCACGCTCGCTCGCGGCGTCGTGCGGTGCATCGTTCCAAACGCCAGCGAAAACGTCGCGCGCCTTGCAATCGCCCTCGCGAACCCGGTGCAATCGAAGCGCATCGGCGAGCGGCTGCCCGAGCAGCTGTGGGCAGCAGCCTTTCCAAGCCGCGCTATGGTCGGAATCGGCGGCCGGCTCAAGCAAGCGTTCGATCCCCGCGGTGTGCTGAACCCGGGCATCCTCGGCGACCCCAAATGAGCGCACCGGTCGTTGTCCCGCGGGAGCGCGCGCTGCCCGGAAGTCCGCTCGCCAAGGCCCAGGCGGGGATCGACGCGTGTGTGCACTGCGGCTTTTGCCTGCAGGCGTGTCCCACGTACCTGACGCTCGAGGATGAGAACGACAGCCCGCGCGGTCGCATCGTTCTGATGCGGTCGCTCCTCGAAGGAACACTCACGCCGGCCAACGAAAGCGTCGAGACGCACATCGCGCGCTGCCTCGGCTGTCGCGCGTGCGAGACGGTCTGCCCATCCGGCGTGCCGTACGGTCATCTGCTGGAGGCGACGCGCGCCACGCTCGCGCGACACCGGCCGATTCCCTGGATCGCGCGCGTCATTCTCGGCGTGTTCAGCCGGCAGTCGCTACTCTCGCTTGCGATGCGCGGCGGCCGCGTGATGCGCGCGACTGGCCTCGCGCGCCTCATGTCCCGCCTTCCCGGCCGAGTTGGTTTCGCCATGGCGATGCTGGCGTCGACCGACCGTGAGTCGAGTGAGCACGACGCACGATATCCCGCGCGCGGCAACGGCATGCGGGGCAACGTCGCCCTGCTCGCCGGCTGCGTGATGGAAGGCCTCTACGCCGACACCAACGCGGCGACCGACCGGACGCTCGTCGTGAACGACTATGTCGTCAGCAGGCCACCCGGACAGGTGTGCTGTGGCGCACTCCACGCTCACGCCGGCGACGACGAAGGGGCGCGTGAGCTCGCTCGCGAGAACATCGCGGCTTTCGAGAAGACGCAGTGCGACTTCATATGCGTGAACGCCGCCGGCTGCGGCGCGATGATGAAGGAGTATGGCCAACTCCTCGCCGACGATCCCGAGTGGCGCGACCGCGCGGCGACCGTTTCGTCGAAGGTGCGGGACGTGAGCGAGTTACTTTCCGCGGCGGGGCCGAAGCGCGGCGGCGGCGTGGCCATTCGGGTCGCGTACGATGCGCCTTGCCATCTGGTCCACGCGCAGCGCATCTCGTCGCCGCCGCTCGACCTGTTGCGCGCGATTCCCGATCTCGAGCTCGTTCCCCTGACGGAAAGCGACGTGTGCTGCGGTGCCGCGGGGATTTACAATTTGGTAGAGCCGGAGACGTCGAACGTCGTCCTCGATCGCAAGCTCGAGCATATCGAACGAGCGAACGCCGACGTCATCGCCACTGGAAATCCTGGCTGCATGATGCAGATCGGCGCGGGGCTGGTTCGCGCCGGCTCGCGAACGAGCACGGTGCACCCGGTAGAGCTGCTCGACCGCAGCTACCGACGCGCGGCTCGCGATGCGAACGTGCAGGTGAAGGGCGAGATTGGGGGGGGCACACGTAATGACGAATCCTGAAGCGGCTTCCACACCACCCGAGGTGTTGGAGGTCGGCTGGCACAACGTGGTGTTGTCATACGCGGGCGTCGCGGAAGAGTATCGCCGCCTGCGCTCCGCGGCGGTCGTCGTCGATCGCAGCCATCGAGGGCGCATGCGCTTCTTCGGAGAGAAATCCGGCGAAGCGCTGACGGGCCTCGTCACCACTGACGTGCTCGGGATCGAGGCCGGCCACGGGGGCTACGGCGCGGCGCTCTCGGCGAAGGGACGCATTATCGCGGACCTGAGGATCCTCGCCGGGACGGGGGGCGGCTCGTACCTCATCGACACGCCGGCCAAGGCGTGGCCCGGCTTTCTCGCGATGGTGAAGAAGTACGTCAATCCGCGCGTCTCCGGGTATCGCGACGATTCGCACGCGATCCGCGACCTTGGGATCTTTGGACCGCGCTCACGCGAGATCGTCGAGGCGTTGACCGGTGCCGGCAACGATGCGCTGTCGGCGCTCGAGCCGTATCACCACCTGGATGTCGTCGTCGACGGCCAACCCGTGACGGTATTGCGCTCGCCCGATCTCGGTGGAATCGAAGGATACGAATTGTTCGCGCCGTTCGAGCTGTTCGATTCGCTCTGGCGACGCGCGATCGACGCCGGCGCGTCGCCGGCAGGGCTCGCCGCGTGGGAAGTCGCGCGCGTCGAAGCGGGCCGCCCCGAATGGGGCATCGACATCGACGACACGACGATTCCGCAGGAAGCCAACTTCGACGACCTGGGGGGAGGAGCGATCTCCTACACCAAGGGCTGTTACATCGGACAGGAGGTCGTCGCCCGCGTGCACTTTCGCGGGCACGTGAATCGTCATTTGCGAGGGCTGCGTTCCGGCAACGACGATCCGCCACCGACCGGCGCGCAGCTCATCGATGACGGTGGGAACCACGTGGGCGACGTGCGAAGCTCCGTCGTTTCACCGCGGCTCGGCGGGTTGGCGATCGGCATGGTACGCCGCGAAGTCGCGCCCGGCGCCGCGCTGAAAGCGAAATGGGAAACGGGCGAACGACGTGTCGAGGTAACAGCGCTGCCCTTCCCCGACTGAATTGCCGCGCGCACTCGTCACTGGCGCGACGGGACTGGTCGGCTCGCACATCGCGGAGCAACTGAAGGAATCCGGTTGTGACGTGCGCGCGCTCGTGCGGCGCCCATCGCGCTGGCTGACGTCGATCGGCGCCGAGCAGACAGTGGGTGACGTGCTCGACGCGGCTGCATTCACGGCCGCGGCGCGGGGATGCGACACGATTTTCCATACCGCCGCGGCGATCACCGACAGCGGCGGCTGGGAGACGTATCGCCGCATGAACGTCGACGGGACCCGTGCGGCGATCGATGCCGCCGCGAATGCCGGCGCGCGTCTATTGCACTTGAGCAGCGTCGCGGTGTACGGGCCGGAGGGACGCTACTCCAGCGGCGGAAAGAAGACGAGCGAAGAGTCGCCGCTCGCCCCGTTGCCCGACGGAGCGTACTACGCGCGATCAAAGCGCGAGTCGGAGCAGCTGGTCATGGAGGCGCATGCATCGGGCAGAATCTGGGCGACCGCGGTGCGGCCCACCGTCATCTACGGGCGTCGCGACCGCCAGTGTGTTCCTCGCGCCGCGCGGTTGCTCCAACGAGGGTTCGCGCCCCTGATCGGCGGCGGTGTGTCGACGCTCTCTCTCGTTCACGCGGCGAACGTCGCCGCCGGCGCCGTGCTCGCGGCGCGGAGCGAGATCGCGGGCGGACGCGTGTACAATGTCACGAACGACTTCGACGTGACCGTCCGCGATTTCTTCCTACTGGGGGCGAAGGGATTGGGTCGGACCATTCACTTCGTGCCGATTCCACTCTCGGTCGCCGGCGCCGCGGTTCGCGCGTTCAAGGCCGCGACGCGGCTGTTCACCGGCGGTCGCTGGAGTGCGGTGTCGAACGCTTCGATCCGCATGCTTACGAAGGACAATCCCTTCACATCGGAGCGCGCCCGGCGGGAGCTCGGCTGGTCACCGCGCGTTCGTCCCGAGGAGGGAATCCCCGACGCGTTTCGTTGGTGGCGAGAACACCCGCGCGGCGAGGAATAAAAAAAAGGGCGCGACAGCTGTCGCGCCCTGCCTACTTGCGACGATGGGAAGAGGTTACGGCTTCTTGGCGCCCTTCTTGGCGCCCTTCGTCGTGTCCATCTTCATCGTCGTATCCATCTTGTGGGTCGTGTCCATCTTCATCCCGGTGTCCGTCGCGGCCGGAGCCGGCGCCGGAGCCATGGCCGGAGGGGTGGTGTCCTGTTTAGCAGCTTCGTTCTTGGAGCAAGCAGCTACCGCGAGCACAGCGGCAACGAGAGCCAGGCGCTTCATGATCTTCTCCTGAAGAGTAGGTCGAGGGTAGTTCCGCGTGGTCCGTGCACGCGTTCGGGGCGCTCGGGTCGAGCATGTGAAAATTAGGGCTCCCAGAATTCGTGGTCAAGGCCGACGCCGGTAAGGCAAGTTCGCGCTGGACAACGATTTCCTGTCGTTGTCGTCCACGAGAGAGTGCCGAAGACGCGAGACCCGCGGGCTGCACCTTCCGGGCCACTGGTTGGCGGGCGTGGTCGTTCATAGGTTCAGCGAATACCGCTGGATCAGCACCTGGAGACGAGAGTGACCGAAGCAGCTGTAGAGCCGGCGGGCTCGACGACCGTAGTGCGCGGTGCCTGTCCGCATGACTGTCCCGACACGTGCGCGATGCTGGTCACGGTCGAAAGCGGACGCGCCATTCGCGTCGCCGGAGACCCCGAGCATCCGTTCACGAACGGGTTTCTCTGCACCAAGGTCAATCGCTACGTCGAGCGCACGTATCACCCGGACCGACTGTTGTATCCCATGCGCCGGGTTGGCCCGAAGGGTACGGGCAAATTCGAGCGGATCTCATGGGATGACGCGATCAGCGAGATCGCCGACCGGCTGAACGCGATCCGCGACTCGGCAGACGGGCCGCAGGCGATCCTGCCCTACTCGTACGCCGGGACGATGGGCGTCGTCCAGAGCAGCTCGATCGACCGCCGATTCTTCCATGCAATCGGCGCGTCGATGCTCGATCGCACGATCTGCTCCATGCCGGGCACCGTCGGCATGCGCATGACCGTCGGCGCGAACATCGGCGCCGATCCTGAGGGATTGCCGGAGAGCGACCTCGTTCTGCTGTGGGGCACGAACACGCTGACGTCGAATCCGCACCTGTGGCCGTTCGTGCTCGCGGCGCGCCAACGCGGCGCGCCGATCATCGCGATCGATCCGATCCGCACGCGCACCGCCGCGCAATGCGACGAGTGGATCGCGATCCGTCCGGGAACCGACGCGGCGCTCGCGCTCGGAATGATGCACGTGCTGCTCGAGCGCGGTCTTCAAGACGACGAGTACATCGCCGCGCACACGATCGGCTTCGACAAGCTGCGCGAGCGCGCGAAGGAGTATTCGCCGGAGCGCGTGAGCGCGATCACCGGTATCCCCGCGGAAACGGTGATTGGTCTTGGAGAGCGATACGGGCGTGCGCGTTCGGCGTTCATCCGCGTGAACTACGGACTGCAACGGCACGGCGGCGGCGGGATGGCGGT
>DATMHK010000143.1:0-4306 GCA_035554995.1 Gemmatimonadaceae bacterium | reverse complement strand
GAGAAGATCGCGGCGCTCTACACGCAGGCGGGTGACAACGAGAAGGCAACCGCCGCGTACCAGCAGCTGGTCCGGCTTTGGGGCAGGGCCGACCCCCAGCTGCAGGCGAGCGTCGTGGCGGCGAGAAAGCGAGTTGCGCCGTAAACGTCTATCCGCGCGGACCGGCAGCTCGAACAGCGTCGGAGACGTGCTTCTCGAACTTCGAGAAGTTCTCCCGGAACATCCCGGCAAGCTTCTTGGCCTGCTCATCGTAGGCGTTCTTGTCCGGCCACGTGTTGCGCGGATTGAGGACATCGTCCGGCACACCAGCAATGTGCTTCGGCACCTCGAGCCCGAAGATCGGATCCTTGTCGAGTGCCGCCGAGTGCAGATCGCCGCGCAAGAGGGAGTGCACCATCGCGCGCGTGTGCGAGAGCTTCATCCGCTTGCCAACCCCGAATGCACCACCGGTCCAACCGGTGTTGACGAGCCACACGTCCGACCCGTGCTCGTCGATCAACGTGCCGAGCATCTCGGCGTATTTCGTCGGATGCCACACGAGAAAGACCGCACCGAAGCACGACGAGAACGTCGCCTGCGGCTCCTTCACGCCACGCTCGGTGCCGGCGACCTTAGCCGTGTAGCCTGAGAGGAAATAGTACATCGCCTGGTCGCGCGTGAGCTTGGCGATCGGGGGCAACACGCCGAACGCATCGGCCGTCAGGAACACGACGTTCTTTGGATGCCCGGCGCGCCCCGACTTCACGAAGTTCGGGATGTAGTGCAGCGGGTACGACGCGCGCGTGTTCTCGGTGATCGACTGATCCTCGAACTTCACTTTGCGCGTGTTGTCGTCGAGGACGACATTCTCGAGGATCGTGCCGAACATCTGCGTCGTGCGATAGATGTCCGGCTCGCCCTCCGCCGAGAGGTTGATCACCTTCGCGTAGCAACCGCCCTCGTAGTTGAAGACGCCTTCACTGGACCATCCGTGCTCATCGTCGCCGATGAGCGAGCGGTGCGGGTCGGCGGAGATCGTCGTCTTGCCCGTGCCGGATAGGCCGAAGAACAACGCCGAATCGCCGCCTTCGCCGACATTCGCCGAGCAGTGCATCGAGAGCACGCCCTGCTTCGGCATGTAGTAGTTCATGACGGTGAACATCGACTTCTTGAGCTCACCGGCGTAGCGCGTGCCGCCGATCAAGATCATGCGCTTGGCGAGGTTCAGGACAATGAACGTCGTCGTGCGTGTGCCGTGCTTTTTCGGGTCGGCCTCGAACTCCGGCGCATGCAGCACCGTGAAGTTCGGGTCGAACGTCGGCAGCTCGGTCGCTTCGGGGCGGATGAACATGTTCCGGACGAACGCCATGTGCCACGCGTTCGGGCTCACGTAGCGCACGGAGAGACGATACTTGGGATCGGCGCCGCAGTAGAGATCCTGGACGAACAATTCGTCCTGGCTATTCAGATAGGCGCGCACGTCGGCGAGCAGCGTCTCGAACTTTTCGTCCGAGTACGGCTGATTCACCTTGCCCCAATCCACGTCGCCCTCGGACGCCGGCTCCTTGACGACGAACTTGTCGTTCGGTGAGCGGCCGGTGTGCGGCGAGGTCACGGCGCAGAACGGGCCCATGTCGGCCAGATGTCCTTCGCCGCGGCGGACCGCGGTCTCGATCAGCTCCGGAGCGACGAGATTCCAGTGCACTTCGCCCTTGGGCGCCAAGCCTTGCGCGCCAAGTCCTACCTTGCCCTGAAATCCTGCGTCGTCCTGCGGCTTCGTCTGAGTCGCCATATGAATTCTCATAACCTCGAATAGATCGTCGGACTTGGGATGGCGCCGGCGCCGTTCGATGCGCTCGTGACGGCGCTCGCCGGTGAAGAACGTTCCTGTGCGTCGACAACCGCTACCGCCGCCATATTGACGATATCCTGGACGTCCGCGCCACGCTCGAGCACGTGCACGGGGCGGCTCATGCCGACCAGGATCGGACCGATCGCCGTAGCGCCGCCCAAATGATTGAGCAGCTTGTAGGCGATGTTGCCGGCGCTGAGGTTCGGGAAGATCAACACGTTTGCCGGTTCCTTCAGTGTACTGAACGGATAATCCCGCTCGACAATTTCCGGGTCGAAGGCCGTATCCGCTTGCATCTCGCCGTCCACGACGAGCGAGGGATCGCGTTGGCGGAGAAGCTGAACGGCTTTGGCCATCTTGTCGCTTTCCGGATGCCGCACCGACCCAAAGTTCGAGAATGACAGCATCGCGATGTGCGGCTCGACGCCCATCGTCCGCGCGATGCGCGATGCCGAGTAGGCGATCTGCGCCAATTGTTCTGCCGTCGGGTCGATGTTAACGGTGGTATCGGCGCAGAAGACGAGCTGCTTCTCGAAGACGAGCATGTACATGCCGCTCACGAGGCCGGCCTTGGGATGCGCGCCGATGACCTCGAGCGCGGGACGAATCGTCTCCGGATAGTGCAGGTTGACGCCCGACACCAGCGCGTCCGCGTCGCCGCGCACGACCATGCACGATCCGAAATAGTTGCTGTTGAGCAGCCGACGCCGCGCTTCGTCGAGACTCATGCCTTTGCGCTGGCGGCGCGACCACATGTGCTGCGCGTATTCGTCGCGCTTGTGCGAGGTGCCCGGATCGACAATCTCGATCTCGTCGAGCGGAATGTTCGCGCTGCGCGCCAGACGTTCGATGGTCTCGCGAGCACCAAGAAGAATTGGCTCGGCGATACCGTCCTCGACGCAGATGCGCGCCGCGCGGATGATCTTGGGCTCTTCGCCCTCCGGAAAGACGACGCGTTTCGGATGCGCGGCGGCGCGATTGATCAGGCCGCGCATGACGCCGCGCGCGCGACCGAGCCGGGTCTCCAGTTTCTCGCGGTAGTCGTCGAGGTCGATGAACTCGTTCGCCGCGCCTGTGGCGACCGCTGCCCAGGCGACCGCGGGCGCGACCCAGAGGAGCACGCGCGGATCGAAGGGGAAGGGAATCAGGTACTCGGGCCCGAACTGAACGTCCTGCAGGCCATAGAGCGCGGCGACGGTGTTCGGCACGTCCTCTTTGGCGAGGAGTGCGAGCGCCCGCGTCGCGGCCATCTTCATCTCTTCATTGATCTCTGTGGCGCGTACGTCGAGCGCGCCGCGGAAGATGAAGGGGAAGCCGAGTACGTTGTTGACCTGGTTCGGGTAGTCGCTGCGGCCGGTGGCGATGATGGCGTCGTCGCGCACGGCACGCACTTCGTCGGGCAGGATCTCCGGCACCGGATTGGCGAGCGCCATGATGATCGGCTGCGCGGCCATCGTGCGCACCATCTCGCCGGTGATGGCGCCGGCGACGGAGAGTCCGACGAAGACGTCGGCATCGACGAGCGCGTCGGCGACGGTACGCGCTTCGGTCTTGTTGGCGAAGCGCGCCTTGTACGGGTCTATGTCGCCCGGGCGGCCGTCGTACACCACGCCATGGCGATCGCAGAGGAGAATGTTCTTCCGCTGCACGCCGAGCCGCACGTAGTGCTCGGCGGTGGAGATCGCGGCGGCGCCGGCGCCGGAGAAGACCACTCGAATCTGGGAGAGGTCCTTGCCGATGATCTCGATCGCGTTGAGCAGCGCGGCGCCGGAGATGATGGCGGTGCCGTGCTGGTCGTCGTGGAAGACGGGGATCTTGAGCGTCTTGCGGAGCGTCTCTTCTATGTAGAAGCAGTCGGGGGCGCGGATGTCCTCGAGGTTGATGCCGCCGACTGTCGGCTCCAACAGCTGGCAGAACTTGATGACGTCGTCGGGATTCTCGGATCCGACCTCGAGGTCGAAGACGTCGAGGTCCGCGAACTGCTTGAAGAGATTCGCCTTTCCTTCCATGACCGGCTTCCCGGCGATCGCGCCGATGTTGCCGAGTCCAAGGACCGCGGTGCCGTTGGTGACGACGCCGACGAGGTTGCCCTTGGCGGTGTAGGTGTAGGCGAGGTCGTTGTCCTTCTCGATCTCGAGGCAGGGCTCGGCGACGCCGGGTGAATAGGCCAGCGAGAGGTCCCGCTGGTTGGTGAGCGGCTTGGTAGGAACGACCGCGATCTTTCCGGGTCGGCCGTTGCTATGGTAGTCGAGCGCGTCCTGGCGTTTCGTCATGGCGGACCCGAAAAATAGCGGATCCGGGCCCGTAAGTCAGTTGGCGGCCATGCTTTCGGCTCGTTTCGGCCGTGTACAGGCGCTGAAACGGCGGTGTTGGGCTCGGTCCGTCGTATGCTTCAGAGGGTTCGCGAGAAACGGCGAGGGGAGAGAGGGCGCGTGGCGCTGAGCATTCTTGAGGGACATCCGCGACAGCGGCGGC
>DATMHK010000142.1:0-12710 GCA_035554995.1 Gemmatimonadaceae bacterium | reverse complement strand
GGTGGCGTGGGGAACGGCGCACAATGTCGCGACGACCGCGTTCGCCTACATGCCCGGCTACGCCTGGCTCCTTTATGCCCCGGCACGCCTTCCGCTCGCGTGGGGTTTCGCGGCGAATGCCGTGGCGATGCTCGCGGTGTGCTTCTTCTCGGCGCGCGTTGCGGCGCGGGTGTACGCGATGGAGCGACCATTCGCCCTCCTCGCGATCCTCGCCTGGGCCCCGACGACGGCGGCGATCCTCACCGGGCAAAACAGTCCGCTCGGTCTGTGGCTTTGGCTTCTGACGACGCAGGCGCTCGTCGCCAATCGTGAGGTAGCGGCGGGACTCTTCGCCGGGCTTCTGCTTTACAAACCGACGTACGCGATTCCGCTCGGCCTATTGCTTCTCTTTCGGAGGAATTGGACCGCCGTTGGGGTCGCGGCTCTTTGCGGGGTGGGCTGGTACGCAATCAGCGCCGCCGCGGCGGCGAATGACTGGCTCTGGCCGATCATGTACGTGAAGTCACTGAGCGGCTACGTGGGTCCGGACTTCGCCTACAACGCGCCAAAGGCAGTGAGCCTGCCGGGTTTGTTGATGCGCGCCGGAGTTTCGAGCAACGTGGCGTTTCTGATCGGAATGGCGTTGCTGGCTCTCGCGGCTTGGCGCGTCAGGAAGTGGGAGATACTGCAGGCGATGAGCGTGATGGCGATTGTGGGCGTCGCGACGAGCGCGCACGCATGGCCGTACGACGCGGTGCTCGCGCTGCCGGCGATCTTCTGGATCATTGCGCAGTTGCCCGAACCGCGCCGAACCCGGTCAGTGGTTGCGGCTTACGCCATCGCACCGACTTGGTTGCTTTCCCACATGCTCGGCTTCAATCCGCTAGCGCTTCCAGTATTGGCCGGAGCGGCGGCGAGCATCGCGAACCCACACCACCCTTTCCACTCACGTCTCGCGTCTCCGCCCTGACATCTCGATGCTGGACTCACGGTGAGCCCTGAGATGTCAGCTTCGGCGCAGCAGCCTGTCGCAGTCAATCTGACATCTCGAGTCTGACAGTGAGTCCAGCATCGAGGTGTCAGGCCCGAGATCGGAGACCTGAGTGGAAGGGTCAAGGGATGGTTGGGTCTGCGGCGCAATGGTGATGCAGAGCGGGTGGCAGTTCGCAGTTTGGTGCCGTGCAAGACTTCAGGCACCTCCGCATGTGGCAGCGGGCGCACGCACTGGCGATCGCAATCCATAGGCTTGCACGCCCATTCGGGCGTGCAGGGTACGGCCACCTCCGCACTCAGTTGTGCAAGGCGGCCGATAGTATTGAATCGAACATCGTTGAAGGATGCGGCGCCGACTCGAACAAGGAGTTCGCCCGCTTCCTGGATATGTCGATCAAGTCGGCGAACGAGACCGAGTTCCGCCTTCTTTCCGCCTGCGACCTCGACCTTATCACACCCGACGATTGGCACAAACACACTGCAGAGACGATCGAGATTCGCAAGATGATCTACGGCTACCGCAAAAAACTCCTCCGAAGCCCGCGCAAAGGCCGCCGGCGCGAAAAAGGGCAACCTCCCGAGTGACATCCCCTCACGTCTCCTTTCTCGCAGGCTGACATCTCGATACTGGACTCGCGGTGAGCCCTGAGACGTCAGCTTGGGGCGCGACAGCCTTTCGCAGTCAATCTGACATCTCGACACTGACAGCGAGTCCAGCATCGAGGTATGAGGTTCGAGAGTCGAGACGTGAGAGGCTGGGATCGTTGGTGGGGTTGCAACCAGGGGCCTGATGGAGCTACGGGGAACTGTAAGGGGGCTTCAGTCGTTTAGCCCTCGGTGCCGATCTCTCCTCCAAAGGATAACTTCCGGGCAGCCGCCTCCCTCCTCCCAATGCCCAAGCCCGTTATCCTCGCCGTAGACGACGATCCCGAAGTCCTGAACGCCGTCGATCGTGATCTCCGCCAGCACTTTCGAGCCGACTACCGCGTCATCAAGGTCGGCTCGGGACGGCATGCGTTGGAGACCACGCATCAACTCAAGCAGCGGGGCAATCCCGTCGCGCTCTTTCTCGTCGACGAGCGAATGCCCGAGATGACGGGCACGCAGTTTCTCAAGGAAGCGATCAAGCTGTATCCCGAGGCGCGCAAAGTATTGCTGACGGCGTACGCCGACACGGAGACGGCGATCGCCGCGATCAATCAAATCGGGCTCGATCACTATTTGTTAAAGCCCTGGGAGCCGCCCGCCGAGCGGCTGTATCCGGTGCTCGACGATTTGCTTGGCGAGTGGATGGCGAAAGCGCGTCCGCATTTCGACGGGCTTCGGATCGCCGGAACCGCGTTGTCACCGGCCAGCTTCGCGCTCAAGGACTTCCTGTCCGGCAATCAGGTCGCCTATCAGTGGGTGGATCTCGACGAAGATCCGTCGATGCGTGAAGTGGTCACGGCCCTGCCGGACGGTATGCAGAAACTCCCCGTCGTCTTCTTCCCCGACGGCGCGACGATGGTTCAGCCGAGCCATCTCGAGCTGGCGTCGCGGTTGGGAATGCAGACCCAGGCGAAGCAAAACTTCTACGATCTCGTCGTGGTGGGAGGCGGGCCCGCCGGGTTGGCGGCGTCGGTGTACGGCGCGTCGGAAGGTTTGCGGACGATCCTCGTCGAGCGATACGCAACCGGTGGGCAGGCGGGGACAAGCTCGTCGATCGAGAACTATCTCGGCTTTCCGAGCGGCGTGACCGGAGCGGACCTGGCGCGGCGCGCCACGGCACAGGCAAAGCGTTTCGGTACGGAGATTCTCACGGCGCAGGACGCCATCGCGATCGAGCGCAGCGATCCGTATCGCATCGTGAAGCTGTCGGACGGAGCCGAGCTGCGAACCAAGGCCGTTCTCATCGCGCCCGGTATGGAGGTGCGCCGCCTCGAGGCGCCAGGTCTCGACGATCTCACGGGAACGGGCGTGTTCTACGGGGCGGCGCTGACCGAAGCCGCCCGCTATCGCGCGCGCAACGTGTTCGTCGTCGGCGGCGCCAACTCGGCGGGGCAGGGCGCGATGTTCTTCTCGCGCTACGCCCGCAAAGTCACGATGCTCATTCGCGGCGCGGACCTGAGCGCGGGAATGTCGCAGTATCTCATCGATCGCATCCGCGACACAAAGAACGTCGAGGTGCGGCCGAAGACAGCCGTCTGCGGCGCGCGCGGGACCGGACGGCTCGAGGCCCTGACACTGCGCAACCTCGACACGAACGAGCTGTACGACGAGCCGGCTGACGCCGTATTCATCTTCATCGGCACGTCTCCGCGGACGGCGATGGTCGCGGGGCTCGTCGAGCGCGACTCACAAGGGTTTGTCCTCACGGGGCGCGATCTGATGATCGACGGCCACCCGCCGCGCGGATGGAAATTGATCCGCGATCCGTTCCTGTTCGAGACGAGCGTGCCGGGCATCTTCGCCGCGGGCGATGCGCGCAAGGGATCCGGCAAGCGTGTCGCCGCGGCGGTCGGTGAGGGATCAGCCGTGGTGAGCATGGTGCACGAGTACCTGGAAACGGTGTGACGCCGGCCGTTCTTCCCACCACGGCCGAATTGGTCGAGCGCCTTGCGACGCACAAGACGCTCGGCGCTGCGCCGCGCGCCGAGTTGGAATGGCTCGCGGCTCACGGCGAGTTTCGCCGCTACGAAGCGGGCGAAAAGGCAGCGCTGAAGGGAGCGCCGGCCGAGGAAATGATCGTCATGCTGACCGGGCACATCGTCGCGTCGCTCGACCGTGGCACTGGCCGCCGGCATTCGCTCGAGTCATTCGCCGGGGAGATCAGCGCGCGGCTTCCGTACTCGCGAATGACGCTCATGATCGGCGACATCGTCGTCACGGAGCCGTCGGAAGTGCTGGCCTTGCACAAGCGGTTCTTCCCCGAGCTCATTCGCGAATGTCCGTGCATCGTCGAAATCGCGGTGCACGTGATGCTCGAACGATCCCGCGTGTTCACGGCAACGTCCGCCCAAGACGACAAGATGATGTCGATGGGCCGTCTGGCCGCCGGGCTCGCGCACGAGTTGAACAACCCGGCATCGGCAGCATCGCGCAGCGCGAAGCAACTGGCCGCCGCGCTCACCGCGGCCGAGCATGCGGCCGAGGGACTCGGGAAGCTCGACCTTTCGGAAGCCCAGCGCAGGCGGTTGGAGGATGTGGCGAGCGGCGCGCTCATGCCGACGGCCACCGGGGTCTTCTCCGCCATCGAGCGTGCGGATCACGAGGAAGACATCGCCGACTGGCTGGACTCGCGCGGAGCCGACGCCTCGTTGGCCGATACGCTTGCCGAGAGTGGCGTGTCGCGCGATTCATTGGATGCCCTGGCCGACGACTACGACGGCGAGGACCTCGACGTCGTCCTGCGCTGGATCGGGACTGTGTACAGCGCCCGGACACTTGCGGCCGAGGTCGAGCGCGCGACGACGCGGATTCACAATCTCGTATCCGCGGTGAAGCGGTTCACGTACATGGACCGCGCCACGGCGGCCGAGCCGACCGACGTCGCGCAGGGGATCAACGACACCGTCATGGTGCTGAGTACCAAGGCGAAGTCGAAGTCGGTCGCCATTCGACTGGACATCGCACCGAACCTTCCCAAGATCGTGTCGAACGCCGGAGAGTTGAATCAGGTGTGGAGCAACCTGATCGAGAACGCGATCGACGCGCTGCAGGAAGGCGGAGAGATTCGTGTGATCGCGCGCGTGACCGACGGAGAAATGGTCGTCTGCGTGATCGACAACGGGCCAGGCGTGCCGGTCGATTTGCAACAAAGGATTTTCGAGCCTTTCTTCACGACGAAGCCCATCGGCCAGGGCACCGGACTCGGGCTCGACATCGCGCTGCGCACCGTGCGGCAGGCCGGCGGGCTGATCGCGCTGAGCTCCAAACCGGGACACACGGAGTTTCGCGTCGCGTTGCCGCTGAAGCCCCCGGTAGATGGGTCGGCAACGGCGGGGGGAGCCGCGGCATGACGTTGCCGGCGACCGCGATGCGGACCGAAAAGGGCACAGTGCTCGACGCGACCCACGAAGAGGTGTTGGACCGTCTGACGGCGCACCGCATGATCGGCGGCGCCCCGCGAGAGGAGCTCGAGTGGTTGATCGCGCATGGAGAGCTGCGCCGGATGCAGCCGGGAGAGGTGATCGGTGCTCCCGGGATGGAAGCGAACGAAATGATCGTGATACTCAGCGGGCGCATCGTCGTGTATCAGAATCGGCTCGGCTCGCGCCGCAAGCTGGCCGAGTTTCATACCGGTGAGGTCAGCGGCGTCTTTCCCTATTCGCGGCTCAGAATGGGAAGCTCCGACGTCATCGCCGAGGTCGAAACGGATTTCTTCGTCGTGATGCGGGACCAGCTCCTCGATCTCGCTCGCGAGTGTCCTGTAGTGACTGATGTTCTCGTCCACGCGATGATCGATCGGGCGAGGATGTTCACGTCGAGCGATTGGCAGGACGAGAAGATGATGTCGCTCGGCAAGCTTTCGGCCGGGCTCGCGCACGAGCTGAACAACCCGGCGTCGGCCGCTTCGCGCAGCGCGGCGAGCCTCACCGACGCCATCGCCCAGCTTGCCGACGCGTCGCGTGTACTGGAGGCGGCGCGCCTCAGCGCCGAACAACTCGGACGGATCGAGACGTTTCGCGCGGCATGCGCGGCGGACGCGGCGCGATTGAGCCCCCTCGATCGAGCGGACCGCGAAGAAGAGATCGGCGACTGGCTCGATGCGCACGGCGTCGGTGGGGGCGACGCGTCGACGGAAGCGCTGGTGGACGCCGGGGTATCGACCGCGTCGCTCGACCAGCTCGCTGGTGCCGTCCAAGGCGAGGCGCTCGGTGCGGCCATACGGTGGAGCGCCGCGTATCGGACGGCGTGCTCTCTCTCGACCGACGTTCAGCGCGCGACCACGCGGATCTACGAGCTCGTGTCGGCGGTGAAGCGGTTCACTTATATGGACCGCGCCTCCGCGGCGGAGCCGTTCGATCTCACCACCGGTCTTCGCGATACCGTGATGCTGCTGACTGCGAAGGCACGCGAAAAGTCGGCGCGAGTGGTGGTAGAGATCGCGGAAGACGTGCCACACATCCCCGCGTTCGGCGCCGAGCTCAATCAGGTGTGGTCGAACCTGATCGACAACGCGCTCGACGCGATCGGCGAGGGTGGACAGATCACGGTACGTGCGCGGCGCGAGCAAAGTGAGGTGATCGTGTGCGTCGCCGACAACGGTTCAGGGATCTCGGCGGACGTCAAGCCGAAGATCTTCGACCCGTTCTTCACGACCAAACCGGTTGGGCGCGGCACGGGGCTCGGCCTCGACATCGTGCGTCGTGTCGTCGAACATCATCGTGGAAGAATTGAAGTAGAATCCGTGCCGGGCCGGACGGAGTTCAAAATTCTGTTGCCTGCAACGTCCTGACGGAGGCTGTCATCCTGAGCGAAGCGAAGGATCTATTGTCCCTATTTGGTAACTAACTAGTGAAAGTAGATCCTTCGGTCGCTACGCTCCCTCAGGATGACAATTTTGCTATGACCAACTCGACTGCCGTTGACCCTTCGATCGTCGACCGTCTCGCCGCGCACAAGACGCTCGGCGGGGTCCCGCGCGGCGAACTGGAATGGCTCGCCGCGCATGGAGTTATCCGCCGGTTCGAAGTCGGTGGAGTCATCGTGCCGCCCGGCGACGACGTGACCGACATGGTGATCATGCTCGAGGGGCACGCGGCGATTTATATCGATCGCGGTTCGGGCCGGCGGAAATTCATGGAATGGCGCGGTGGTGACGTGACCGGCTTGCTCCCGTATTCACGCATGCAACGGGCGCCGGGAACGTCGGTGATCGAAGAGCCGAGCGTCGGACTATCGTTGCATCGAGACTGCTTCCCGGAATTGATTCGCAGCTGTCCGCACGTGACGGAGATTCTGGTGCATGTCATGATCGACCGTGCGCGGCAGTTCACGTCGACGGACTGGCAAGACGAGAAGATGATGTCGCTTGGTAAACTGGCGGCGGGGCTTGCGCACGAGTTGAACAATCCGGCGTCGGCGGTGGCGCGTGCGTCGAAGAGTCTCGACGAAGGACTCACCGAGCTTGAGGATGCGGGCTACGCGCTCGGCGCGATGCACCTTCCCGAGGAAGCGTACGAAGAGGTCGATCGGCTGCGCGCGGGATCGGTCATGTCGCGGAGCACCGGCGTCTTCTCCGCGATCGAGCGATCGGATCGCGAGGACGAGCTGGCCGATTGGTTGGACGCGCACAAGATCGACGTCGACGCCGCGCAGGCGCTGGTCGAGAGCGGGATCTCGACCGAGGCGCTCGACGATCTGGCCACCCGGCTGCACGGCGAAGCGTTGTCGACCGCGGTGCGGTGGATCGCGGCCGGCTACACCGCGCGCTCCCTCGCCGGCGACATCGAGCGCGCGTCGTCGCGGATTCATCAGATGGTATCGGCGATCAAGCGATTCACATACATGGATCGCGCGACGGTGAGCGAGCCCACGAACCTCGTTCAGGGACTGACCGACACGGTGTTCGTACTGAGCTCCAAGGCGAAGGCGAAGTCGGCGACGGTGAAGCTGGACATCGCCGACGACTTGCCGATGGTGCGCTCGTTCGGCGGCGAGCTCAATCAAGTGTGGTCGAACCTGGTGGAGAACGCGCTCGACGCACTCGATCCCGGTGGGGCGGGCGAAGTCATCGTCTCGGCGCGGTGCGAGCGCAACCATGTGGTCGTGCGCGTGACGGACAACGGGGCCGGAATTCCGCCGGAGGTTCAGAACAGAATCTTCGATCCGTTCTTCACGACGAAGGGGGTCGGAGAAGGGACCGGCCTCGGACTCGACATCAGCCGGCGGATCGTTCGTACGCACGATGGCAGCATCGAGATGGAGTCGCGTCCGGGACGCACCGAGTTTCGCGTGATTCTGCCGGCTGTTCTTCCGGAACCGTCGGCGTGAGAGATAGCCCCGCGGAGCTGAGTCCGGAGGAATTCCGTGCGCTCGGCCACGACGTGGTCGATCGAATCGCCGAGCTGTTGAGTGATCTGCGGGATCGCCCGGTGGCGCCCGACACGTCGCCGGCGCGAATTCGGTCGCTGATCGGCGGAGAAGGGGTTCCGGAGCGGGGGGAGGATCCGAGGGCAATTCTGAGCGGCGTCGCGGACCTGTTGTTCGATCATTCCACGTTCAACGGGCATCCGCGCTTTTTCGGCTACATCACATCGTCGGCGTCGCCGATCGGTGCGTTGGCGGATTTACTCGCTGCGAGCGTCAACGCCAACGTCGGCGCATGGCAACTCTCCCCCGTTGCGACGGAGATCGAGCGGCAGACGGTGCGATGGGTGGCCGAGCTGATCGGATTCCCCGCCGACTGTGGCGGGATCATGGTGAGCGGCGGCAACATGGCGAACATGGTTTGCCTGATGGCGGCGCTTCGGTCGAAAGCCACGTGGGACATGCGTCAGACGGGCACCGCGAGCGGAAAGCGTCTGGTGCTCTATGCCTCGGAAGAAGTCCACACGTGGTTGCACAAGGGCGCCGATATGTGCGGGCTCGGTCTGGACTCGGTTCGCGCCGTGGCCGTCGACGGGACGCGCGCGATGGTCCTCGGCGATCTTCGTCGCCAGATCGCCGCGGATCGCAAGGCCGGTCTAGAACCGGCGTTCGTCGTCGGCACGGCGGGTTCGGTCGGCGTCGGTGCAATCGATCCGTTGCCCGAGATCGCGCGACTGTGCGCCGACGAGCGGATGTGGTTTCATGTCGACGGCGCGTACGGCGCGCCTGCAGCGATGCTCGCCGACGCTCCGCCGGCGCTTCGCGGCATCAGCCTTGCCGACTCGGTGGCGATCGATCCGCACAAATGGCTCTATGCGCCGATCGAAGCCGGTTGCGCTCTCGTGCGCGATAAGCGAGCGCTTCACGACGCGTTCGCCTTCCACCCACCGTACTACCGATTCGAAGGCTCGGATGAAGATCCGCCGACGAATTTCCACGAGTGGGGTCCGCAGAACACGCGGGGATTTCGCGCGCTGAAAGTTTGGGCGACGATTCGTCGAGTGGGGCGGGAAGGGTACCGGCGGATGATCGGCGACGACATTGCGTTATCGCGGGCGATGTTCGAGGAAGCGTCTCGCCATCCGGACGTCGAAGCGCTCACGCAGTCGCTGAGTATCGCGACGTTTCGTTGTGTGCCGTCCGAGCTCTTCGACACGCGCCACGAACCGACGACTGCGGCCTACCTCAACGAGCTCAATACTCAGCTGCTCGACCGGCTCCAACGACAAGGACGTGTGTTCCTGTCGAACGCCGTCCTCGATGGCGTCTTCGCCCTGCGGGCGTGCATCGTGAATTTCCGGACCGAATTGGAAGATGCGCGGACGGTTGTCACGGAGCTGGCGCGCGTCGGCGCCGAGTTAGATCGGGAATTGCGCGTCAGATCCTGACGCCTATGTGGGCGGCCGGCATTGGCCGAAGGTCGCATAGCCCACGGCCACTCGCGCCTTGATCATCGGTGCCGGCCGGCGAGTTGGATCTTTCCCGTCGAGAAATCGCCGAGTCGCAGCCGTCCAATGCTATTGGCTGCCGAAACTCGGCCGCTCGGGTGGTTGAGGGGGGGCCGATGAATATGGCTCGCCTGCCCGCGGTGCTTGAACGTCTCAGTCCGGTCATCCTGAAATGTCATTGCCGATCAGCGACGATGCTGTACGCAACGAAACGGGTATCTCGCTGGCGCCACTCGCCGGCGTGTTGGAGAACATCGAGCACGGGATCGTGCTGCTTGCGTCCAACTCGGATCCGTGCTTCACAAACTCGGCGGCCGAGCGGATTCTCGTGGGCGACGCAGAACACGGCGTCCTCGCGCGCGAGGTGCGGTCCGTTTCGCGCGCGGCGTTGACGCATCGGACTGGACGGCCCGCGGAGGTCGAGGTGGCGACTCGCCACGGCCGTTTCAGAGTGCGCGCCACATTCCTGCTGCAAAGAATCCGGGAGCTCCGAGCGGGGGCCGTGCTGGTAACCATCCGGCCGGCTACTAACCACTTGCCGACCCAGGCGTCTCTGATGCGGCGGTTCGGCATGACGGCTCGAGAAGCCGACGTGGCTCTGCTGTTGGCGCAGGGGAAACGCAATACGGCAATCGCCGAAGCGCTGAAAATCAGCCCGCACACCGCTCGTCATCACACGGAGAACGTGCTGACGAAGCTCGACGTGCATGCGCGCTCGGAGGTATCGCGCGCCATCGCGAACGAGATCGCCTCGGCGCGGTGTCTTTAATCGTTTGGGGCCCGATGTAGCGCCGACGCCGCATCTGAGCGACCGACGGGGTGGTGTCCGAACCGTCTCGCGCTTGGTGAGGCGTCTAGGGCCTTAAATGCCATCAAATGAACGGCGTAGCGCGCGCATTCCTGTCTGAAGCAGGATCAGATTTCTCAAAGATTTTGTGGCTTTCATGACCGATGTGGTGCGTTTACCGCACGGCCTGATGCATTCGTGCCACAATTTTGGTGGCTGAGAACGGTCTGATTCCGTCCAAAGTGTTGGGGCGCAAAGCGATAGATGCTCTGGCATGGGGGCATGCTTGATGCGAACCGCAACCGATTCGCTGAGGGCTGCGCTCTCCTCCCGGCTACGCTCCTCGGGCGACGAATCCGGCTCGGATTCTGGCGGTGGTAGGTCTCCAATTCTCTCGTTCGGCCTCCTCCGCACGAGCTGGTAGCTCCACAACGACTAGCGCGCACGATCGTGAATTGCTACGAACGTGCACGAACCTGGGCGCGACCGGCGATCGCCGAGAAGTTCGCGTTTTTTTATGTGTGTTTTTGCTATTTGTGAAGTCGGTCACAATTGCTCGGTGATTTGTGTGCATGTGGCCGGTACGTCGATCGGGGGAAAGGTGCGTTGTCCGAGCCGATAGAGCCGACGAGTTCGCTTCGCCGGTTGTCCGATCGCCTTTTGAAAGTCGAACCGCTTCACCCGTTGAGGTATCTATGGCATTGCCAATAAGCGACGACGCTCTGGCGGCCCAGCCCAGCATTCCACTCGAGCCGTTGGGTGGAGTGCTGGAAACCATCGATCAAGGGATCGTACTGCTGGCGTCGGATTCGTTTCCGTGCTACACGAACGCCGCGGCCGAGCGTCTGTTGGTGGCGGACAGCGAGCGCGGCGTGTTGACGCGCGAAATGCGCACGGTGTCGCGCGCCGCGATGAAACAGAACGGGGCGAAGCCAGCGGAGGTCGAAGTGTCGACCAAGGCCGGCAAGTATCGGATGCGCGCGACGCTGTTGCTGCAAAAGATCGACGAGATCCGGAATCGCACGGTCCTGGTCACGATCGAGCGCGCGGGCGCGACGTTACCGACGCGCGAGTCGCTGCTGGAGCGATTCAGGATGACGGCGCGCGAAGCGGACGTCACCCTTCTACTTGCCCGCGGTTCGCGTAACACGGCGATCGCATCGGAGCTGCACATCAGCCCTCATACGGCGCGGCATCATACAGAGAACGTCCTGGCGAAGTTGAGCGTTCGCTCGCGGGCTGAAGTGGCGCGCGCGATTGTCGATGGATTCGCGCGGGAGAACGTGAAGGTCTAGTTCGCCCTTTTGACGGCGCAGGTGAGACCGCGAGGCCGCGATCGCAGCGGATCTGCACATCAGTCCACGCACGGCGCGACATCATACCGAGAGCGTGCTGTCGAAATCGCAGGTGGGAGCGCGGGCGCCGGTAGCGCGCGCGATCGTTGACGGCCTTGTCGTCGATTCTGCGCGGGACGTGTAGTCGCACTTCGTCGCGTCCGACGCAAACCAGCCGCAAACAAATAGGCGGATTTGCCCATCCCGCCCTCGCCCGATCCCGATACCTTCGGTTCTTGAATACGAATCTCTTCCATCAAAGGCAGGCATCTCCCGATGATGACCTGCCGCGAAGTGGGGAGCGCCACCGGCGCGCCATGCCGGGAGCAGCTGCGTTCACTTGCGGAGTAGCTCATGTCAAAATCGCTTCAAACTGCTCTCACACGATGGCTGAAGTGGTGTAGAGCCGCTATCGGTTCGCACCTTGCCGCCGTCTTGGCTGGAAGTACGCTGGCGGCAGTCGTGGTACTGCTCGCGTCCTGCACACCGGACCGTTCGGTGAGCCCTCCCGCGCGCGCGGCTGTAGGCCAACCGAATCGGCAGGTCAACTCGCCATTCAACGACGCCGGCGTTTGCATGGTGGACGACGTCGCTCGTTTCGGCAGCGGTCCGACGAATTGTACGGCGAACGACATCAGCATCGCGCAAGCCAACGTGTCGCAAGTGAACGGCAACGACGTCATTCCGAACACGCCGATCCAGTGCACACCCGGTACGAACATCTCGATCACGATGACCGCGACGCTCAAGTCAACGGCGAACTCGAATCGCGACGACATTGGTGTCTGGATCGCTACGGATGGAGGCGACGCAAAAACCGGCGCCTGCCGACACTACAACCTCGTCGTCGGCTCCCCTGGCACGATCAACGGAACAGGCGGCGAAACGGTGGACGCATGCGCCGGCATGGCGGAGGCCGCGCAGACGACCCTCGACCTCGACACGTTCTCGATCCCGTGCAATCCGATCCCCGACCCGAATAATCCGGGTCAGCTGGCGATTAAGGTCGGATCGTGTTTGTCGTGGAAGGTGCCGGGCCAGGATGAGCTCTGCCCGCGCGGATTCACAGGAAACCCCGCGACTATCTACACGGCCGAC
>DATMHK010000141.1:0-21958 GCA_035554995.1 Gemmatimonadaceae bacterium | reverse complement strand
CGCGGTCGATCCTCTCGCGTCGAGCAGCCGCATCCTCGATCCGCAGTTCCTTGGCGCACGCCACTACAAGGCGGCGACCGACGTGCAGAAGATCCTCCAGCGCTACAAGGAGCTGCAGGACATCATCGCGATTCTCGGGATGGACGAGCTGTCGGAAGAGGACAAGCGCATCGTCGGTCGCGCGCGGCGTATTCAGCGTTTCATGTCGCAGCCGTTCTCGGTCGCCGAACAGTTCACCGGCATCAAGGGCAAGTACGTCAAGCTCGAGGAGACGATCTCGTCGGTCGAACGGCTCGTCGCGGGCGAGTTCGACAACCTTCCCGAGCAGGCGTTCTTCATGGCGGGCGGCATCGACGACGTCGTCGAGAACGCGAAGAAGCTGCAGGCCTGATCGCGCATGCTTACGGTCTCAGTGATCTCGCCGGAGGCGGTGCTGTACGAGGGGACGACCGATTCACTGGTCGCCCCCGCGTTTGACGGCGAGGTCGGAATCCTGACTGGCCACGCGCCAATGATGACGCTGCTCGGCAAGGGCGTCCTGCGCCTCGGCGGAAGCGGTGGGGGCGCGGGAGGGGGGGGCCAGCGATTCAACGTGGACGGTGGGTTCCTACAGGTCGCCGACAACGTCGTCCGTGTGGTCACGGAGAAGGCTTCGGCCGTCTGAGTTCGCCGTCGCACGGCCCTTGCTCGTTGCTCTGGCGCACCCATCAGGACGCCAGATGTACGACGTGTTATTCGACGGAAAGGACTCGCAGGATATCCGCGTTCAGCGCTGGCTCTGGACGCTGCGGCTTGCGGCGATCGCAGCCGTAATGTTGGCGGCCTCGAGCGCCGCTCAAATGCCCGGCACACCGACTCTTCAGAACGCTTGGGCCGCGCCCGGCGCCGTCGCCGCGTTCAATTTCGGCGGCGGCCCAGAGGGTCAGACGTATGCGGGCGCGGTATCGTACGCACCGAGCTCGGCGAAGCTCCTCTTCGCAGCCGGCTACGGATGGCGAAACGGCTCGGGGACGACGCAGAGCGGCGTATACGGATTCCGCCTGGCATTCCCGTTCGGCACCACGACGGGAAGCTTCGGGTTCGCGGCGTTCGCAGGTGTCGGCGGAGGGCCCACAGTGACCATCCGCGACACGACTTCGAGCACGACGGAGGTGCCGATTGGGCTGTCTGTCGGCTGGCGTCGGTTCTTTGGCGGCTCGCAGGGGTTCTCGATCTACGCGACTCCGAACTACGTGTTCTACTCCGGAGGGACGTCGAACGGCAACGTGATTCGCGTGGGCATCGGCAGCGATATCGCGATCTCTCCGGCGATCGGCGTCACGCTGGGTGTCGAATTCGGAGGGACGCGCGAACCCACGCTCGGCGGTCCGAGCGGTGTACTATACGGCGTGGGTGTTTCCTACGCGTTTAAGCGGCGATAAGTGGCTTGTGATTTGCCTTTGGTACGCCGTTGACGCGTCTTCCAGGGCGCGAGACACCGAGCAACCTGGACAGGGCACACATGACACCGGCCAACAAACCACCGATTCTGGTGGTCGACGATAACCCCGACAACGCCGAGATCATCCGACAGTACTTGGAGATCCGAGGATATCCGACCACTGTGGCGCACAGCGGCGACGAAGCGCTGGCGTTGTTCGAGACCATAAAACCCGCCGTCGTTCTACTCGACGTGATGATGCCCGGCCGCGACGGCTGGGAAGTCTGCCGCGTGATGAAGCAGCATCCCACGCTCGGGCGATCGGTTCGGGTCGTCATGGTCACCGCGCTCGACGAGCTGCGCGACAAGCACGAGGCGCTGCAGACGGGCGCCGACGACTACGTCGAGAAGCCGTTCGATCTTCCGTCGCTTGCCGCGACGGTCGAGCGCAACCTCAAGATGCAGCGCGCCAAGGCGTCGTGATCGGTTTGGCGAGTCGGTAATGAGCGACTCCATTCTGCTCACGGATATCGACCCGCAAGAGTTGAGCGAAGCGGTTCAGCTTTTGGATGGTTGGGAGGTGAAGCAGGTTCCCGCGGACCAGCTGGCGCGCGCGGTTGGTGGCGGCGCCGACAGCGGCTTCCGCGCCGTGCTGATCGAGTCCGAAGACCCGACGGTCCTCCGCTCGGCGATCGAACGGGCGCACGCGGCGAGCATCCCCGTGGTCGTCGCGTGCGCCGACGACGTCGGGCGCCGCCGAGCCGTCGAGCTGAAAGCGGAGGAGTGGTATCGTTGTCCGCCGACGCCCGAAGAGATCGCGCAGCGGATCCGCGCCGCCGTCGGCCGCGGCGCACCGCACCTCGGCACCGCCGATGACAAGATCGAGCGCGTCGAGTACGAGCAGTTGCTCCACGACTCGCTCACGGGTTTGCCGACGCTTCCGGTGATGATCGAGCAGTGCCGCGCGCTGTTCAAGGAGCGCGGTGAGCTCGTCGTGCTGTACCTCAACTTCGTGCGCTACTCGAAGATCGAGGAGATCTATGGGTGGGAAAAGCTGGATGCCGTTCTCGAGACGACGGCTGCCGCCGTGCGCGAGTTTCTCGAGGATACGGCGCTCAGCACGTCGCGTCTCATGGTGAGCTTCACCAACGACGACGACTTCATCTTCTTCCACGTGCCCGCGGCCGGTGTCGCGGCGGCGTCGGAGAACGAGATCACCGACATCGTGACACGCCTCCAGCGCCACGTCGGTGGGCGCATCGAGGCGCAACACGGTGAGGACATCGCGGCGCTGTTCGACATTTACGTCGGGCGGGCCCACGTGTACTACAATCCCAAGATTCGTCTCGAGCGGCTGATCTATCGCGGCATTCGCGAGGCGGCGAACGCGTCGCGATCGATCGAGACCCGGGAACGGGCCCGTCGCGTGGCCGATCTACGCACGAGCCTTCGCGACCGGAGCGTGTACGTCGACTATCACCCGATCGTCGTCACCGAGACGCGGGAGATCTTCGGCTACGAGGCATTGGCCCGCGGCGTGATGCGCAGCCTTCGCAGCCCCGAAGTGATGTTCGACGTCGCGGCGGAAGCGGATCTGGTGTGGGAGCTGAGCCGTCTCTGCCGCAGTCGCGCGATCGAAGGCATTGAAACGCGGCTGCGACCGAACGAGCTGCTCTTCCTGAACGTCGATCCACACGACTTCAACGACCCGGCGTTCAATGAGCACGAGGTCAAATACCCGACTCGCGTGGTCATCGAGATCACCGAGCGCACGGCGATCAAGGACTACCCCAAGTTCCGCGAGCGGCTGAAGAGCTTTCGGGAAAAGGGATTTCGCTTCGCTGTCGACGACGCGGGGAGCGGCTACGCCGGCCTCGGCTCGATCGCGAACCTCGAGCCCGACTTCATCAAGCTCGACATCTCGCTGATCAACGCGATCGACACAAATTTCCTGAAGCAGAACCTCGTCGAGACGATGGTTCGCTTCGCGAACGACCACGGCGCGAAGGTCATCGCCGAAGGCGTCGAGCACGCCGAAGAGTTCAACACTGTGCGCGACCTCGGCGTGCACCTGGTGCAGGGATTCTTCCTCCACCGTCCGTCGACGCTTCCGGTCGCGCCGGTGGCGAAGTCTTTGGTTGGAGGGTGAAGTCGCGAGCGCCTTGATTTGCAGTTCGTCTTGGCCGCGTGTGACTCCTCTTTGCGCTGAGCTCCCTGAGATTTTGGACTCGCGGGCTAACGCGGACACGCGCCGGCTAACGCGGAATCAGGCCGACTTCGTTGCACTACATTCAGCCCCGGTGTTCACAGAAAAAGAAAGTCTTCGGTAGACGGCCTCGGGTAGCTCCGCGCGCGGAAAGATCTCGACGTCGGTCCCAAAAGAGTTCACGTTGTCGCCGCGCCGGACGCTCAGGTCGACGCGAGGGCGCATCCCGAAACCCGCGTTAGTCCGCGCGTGTCCGCGTTAGCCCGCGAGTCCAAAATCTCAAGGAGCTCAGACCGAACGAGCAACTAGACGCGGCCACAAAGGTGCGGGCCCGCCCGCAACTACCGAAGCAACCGCTGGACAAGCTCGAACGAACGCTCCGCCGCACCGACGCCGCTCCGCACGAGCGCACGCGCGTAGTTGCCGGCTTCGCGGCGCGCGGCCGCATCCGTCGCCCAGCCGCGCAATCGTCGTACGAGGTCGGACGCGTTGACCGCCGAAATGCCTCCGCCGCGCTGCTCGAGCAATGCGGCGTCGCGGCTGTTGTCGTGGCGCGGACCAAAGAGCACCGGCGCGCCGAACGACGCCGGTTCGAGCACCGAATGCAGCCCCGCCGAATGAAAGCCGCCGCCAACGTAGGCCAGGTCGGCAATCGAATAGATGTCACCGAGCACACCGACGCGATCGACGATGACGACGTCGGCGCCCGACGGCTCCGGGTCGTCGAGGCGCGCGATGCTGTGCTTCGCCAGGCGCGCCCAATCCACGATGCTCGCGACGTGCTGCTGCGTCGGTTCGTGCGGAGCGATCACGAGACGAAGATCGACGCCAGCCGCACGCAGCGCGTCGAACGCCGGCAGGAGGGCCGCTTCGTCGGCGGGCCAGGTGGAACCGGCGACGAGCGTGAGTCGAGCGGCCCGCAGTCGTTGAAGCAGCGGACTCTCGCGATCAACGCGCTGGGCACGCAGCCAGACCTGGTCGTACCGAGTGTCTCCGGTGACGCTGATCGCCTGCGGACGGACGCCGAGCTGCACCAGCCGGTCGGCGTCGGAGTCATCGATCGCGCCGACGGCCTCCAACGCCGCGTACGCGTCGCGCAGGACGACGCCGGCGGTGCGCGAGCGTCGTGAGGAGCCGCGCGACAGCGTCGCGCTGATCAATCCAAGCCGCACACCGCGGGCGCGCGCCTCTCGCGTGATCACCGGCCAGACATCGAGCTTCGAGAACACGAGCGCCGTCGGCGCGAGCGCTTCCAGTGCGACGCGAGCATCGCCCGGGGTATCGAAGGGCAGATAATCCTGAAAATCCACGTCGAGGCTGCGCGCGAACGCCGCGGCGCTCGGAGAGAAATGCGTGTACGCGAGTTGAAGCTCGGGGCGCCGCGCCCGCGCCAGCTCGAGCACCGGCCGCGCCTGCAGCCCCTCGCCGACGGACGGCGCGTGCATCCATAACAGGCCGCGTTGGCGGTCGCGCTCCGCGGCTCCCCACTGGCGATAGCGCGCGCGAATGCCGCGGCGCGCGCGCAATGCGCGGAAGAGCTTCGATTCACTGGGCGGCGCAACGATCGCGGCGCCGCGCGCCAACTGCGCCAGCGCGCGGTAACCGAGTTGCACCGGGAGTTTCACGAGCGGATCAGCGCTTCGGCTTGGCGGCGGCCGCTTTCAGCGCGCTGTCGATCGCACCGCGCACGTTGGCGTCGGCACCGGCCAGCTTCATGCTGCCGACGAAGAAACTCGGTGTCGAGTTCGCGCCCGTTTGCCGCGCGCGATCGAGGTCGGCATCGATGAGCGCAGCCGTGGAATGGTTCGACATGCACGCCCGCCACGCCATCATCTCGACGTGATTGTGATTGGCCAGCGTGTCGAACATCGAGAGCGGGCTCTCGAGGACTTCCCAAATCTTCTGTGTCGCGAACAGCGAGTCGTGCATCTCCCAGAACTTGTCTTGGACCGCCGCGCACATCGCCGCTTCCGACGCCGGTTTCGCGTGCTGGTGAATGCTGAGCGGCATGTTGAGGAACGCCATGCGCACTTTGTGAGTGTTCACGTAGTCCCGCACCAAACCGGCGAAGGCCGCATCATGCCATTGCTTGCAGTATGGGCATTGAAAGTCGCTGGCCATCACGACCCACACCTGCGCCGAAGAGTCGCCGAGAATGCGTCCGCGGTCGGCGAGTCGGCTGATCGTATCCTGGCTCTGTCCGGATGCCGGCGCGGTGGTGCCGTTGGCCTGCTTGGCCGTCGCGGCGGGCGTGGCGTCCGCAGTGCGGGTCTTGTCGCCCGAACAGGCGAGAAGCGCCGTCCCGAGGAGGATAAGCGCCGTGCGGGGCTGGGGGCGGGGGTGAGGACTGGTTCGCGTCATAACGGGTGAGGGCGGGCGGCGGGAACTGGTTACTACGAATCTACCCCGTGGCGGCGCGCGCGGCCAAATGCTTGTCACACAATAGCCTGGCGCGCGAATCGATCAGTCCGCAGGAGGCATACGTCTTGCACCTCTCACGGCGCGCGGCACGTCGCTCGGCACTGCTACGGTTCGATCACCACTCTCGTTCCATCGATCCACGTGACCACCACGCTTCAATGGTTCCGCGAAGGCGGCGCCGTCATGTGGCTCATCGCCCTCGTTGGCGTTATCGGGATCGCGGTGCTCGTCGAGCGGATATTCGTCATCTTGCTTCGCGCCAAGAACAACGGCCGCAACTTCATCGAGCGCATCATCAAGCTCGTTCGCGCCGGCAAGATGGAAGACGCGATCAAGCAGTGCGCCGACTCGAAGGCGGTGCTGTCGGACATGGGGCTGCTCATTCTGCGCAGCCGCAGCCGCGATGAAGCGGAGCTTCGAACGCTCGCCCAGGCGGCATCGCTCGCGCTCGTCCCGATATTGACTCGTCGCCTTCACTACTTGTCGACGATGGCGCTGGCCGCGGTGATGCTCGGCGCCCTCGGCGCCATGCTGCGCGCGCACGATGCCCTGTTCGCCGCGGGCGCGGGGTCGTCCGCTCCACTGTCCGCCGGACTCTCCCGCGCCTTCGCGCCGCCCGCGGTCGGACTTGCCGTCGCGATCGTGCTCGTGATCGGTCGTGCGTATCTGGTGAGTCAGGCCGAGGCGCTCACCGAGCAGTTGCACGAGTTCTCGGCGAGGCTGGTGAACGCGCTGCTCGACCGCCCGGACGTTCGCTTGGGCCACCGCTGAGGGAGATTGCAACTGCGCCGACGCTTCCATCGTAGTTCTGTCGGACGTAGCCTTCTCTGAGCAGCATGACAAGCCATCGCGCCGCCTCGTTGCGGCCTTTCCGATCGTTCTTGCCCGGCCGCGCGTTTGCGCTGCTCGCGTTCACCGTCGCCGCCATCGCCGCGACACCGCAAGCGCTTCAGATCCCCGCGCCTGTCGGATACGTCAACGATTTCGCCAACGTCATTCCGGCGGAAAAGAAGGCGACGATCGAGCGCATCATCGACGATGTGCGCGCGAAGTCGGGCGGCGAGATCGTCGTCGTCACGCTCCCCGATCTCGGGGGACGCCCGGTCGAGGAAATTGGCCTTCGCATCGGGCGCGAATGGAAGGTTGGAACGAAGGGGAATCCGGGAGATCCGGCGCGGAACAGAGGCGTCATCATCCTCGTCGTGCCGAAGGAGACGAGCAGCGACGGCCAGGGACACGTACGGACCGAAGTCGGCTATGGCGCCGAGGGGTTCGTCACCGACGCGCAGACCGGCCAGTTCCGCGACGCGGCGATTCCATATTTCAGAAATCGTGATTACGGCACCGGCATCGAGGTCATGACGCTCGGTGTGGCGCAGCGCTTTGCGAGTGAATTCAACTTTCAGATCGACACCAGCCTCCAGCAGATCGTGCCGCAACCGGGGCGGGGTACGTCGTCGCGTCGCGGGAGCGGAGGCATTCCGCCGATCCTTTGGCTCTTCTTGCTGTTCTTCATTCTGTCGATGCTTGGCGGGCGGCGACGCCGTGGCTGTCTTCCGCTCTTCATTCCAATCGGCGGCGGTCGTGGTGGTGGATGGAGCAGCGGTGGATGGGGGGGCGGCGGATTTGGAGGTGGAGGCGGAGGAGGATTCGGCGGATTCGGTGGTGGTGGTGGTTTCGGCGGCGGCGGCTCCAGCGGATCTTGGTGACCCATGGCGCGCATGACACTCGATGAACTCGTGAAGCAGCTCCGCGCGGCGTACGGCGACACGCTGCGCTCGGTCGTGCTCTACGGATCGGCGGCGGCGGGCGAGCACATCGCCAAACGGTCGGACTACAACGTGCTCGTGATCGTCGACGCGCTCGACGCGTCGCATCTCGCCGCGGCGTCGGCGGCGGCGCACGCGTGGGCGGAGTCGGGCAACCCGGCGCCGCTCACACTCACGCACCAGGAATGGCGCGGCTCGTCGGACATCTTCCCGATGGAATACGCGGACATCCTCGAGCGACACCGTGTGTTGTATGGCGATCCGCCGTTCGACGGCATTTACGTCGATCGCGGGGATCTCCGTCTTCAGCTCGAGCAGGAAGCGATGGGAAAACTCATCAAGCTCCGGCAAGGCACGCTCGCGGCGGGTAACGACGGCGATCGCCAGCTCGAGCTGCTGGCGGCGAGTGTGAGCCCGGTGATGATCGTTTTCCGTGCCTTCATGCGGCTGCACGAGGTGAAGCCGCCGACGGACAACGTCGCGCTCACCGAGCTGATTGCCGGCCGCGTCGGTTTCGACGCGTCTCCGATCACGCGAGTCGTCAGGCACGTGCGGGGTGAGGCGAAGCTGAAGGCAGAAGAGGCCAACTCCGTGCTTGCCGGATACTTGCAGGCATTGGAACGGCTGGTGGGCTACCTCGACACCTTCCACGCGCCCACCTGACGTCACCAACGCAGGCCGGAACCCGTAGTGTTTTGGCAGTCCTTATCGTTCTCGTAATCCACCCAGGAGCATGACCATGAAACGCTGGCTCTCACTTCTCCTCGTGCTGCCGCTCGCGGCGTGCGGTTACAACCGCATTCAGTCGCTCGACGAGCAGGCCGCCTCGGCGCAGAGTCAGATCGAGGTGCAGCTACAGCGGCGCGCGGATCTCATTCCCAATCTCGTGAACACGGTGAAGGGCTACGCCAAGCACGAAGAGGACGTATTCCTCCAGGTCACGCAGGCGCGATCCGGCCTCGTGAGTGCGATTCAGTCACACGACGCGGAGCAGATGGCGAACGCGAACGCCGCGCTCAGCGCGAGTCTCGGTCGACTCATGGTGTCCGTGGAGGCCTATCCGCAACTCAAGGCGGATCAACTCTTCATTCGGCTGCAGGACGACCTCACCGGCACCGAGAACCGAATCTCGGTTGCGCGAAACGACTATAACCAGGCGGTGAACGCGTACAACGCGTACATCCGCCAGTTCCCTACGGTGATCACGGCGAAGGTCACCGGCGCGAAACCGCGGAAATACTTTACAGCGTCCGCGAACGCACAGACCGGCCCGCCGACCGTCGACTTCTCGAAGCCCGACGCGAAGAAACCGTAACTGCGTTTTCGAACCACAGAGAACACAGAGAACACAGAGAAATACAGGGCAAGCAGAGCTTTTTCCGCGACGCGCCGAAATGACGTGTTAGAAAAACCTCGGGACGCTCCTCGCACGGGAAGCGTCCCGAGGTTTTTTCTAAAGCATCTTGGCTCGTTGCGCGACGCGCTCAAAGTCGAAGCGCTGTTCCTCTGTGTTCTCTGTGTTCTCTGTGTTTCAAAACCGCAGTTATGCTGGTTTCGGAAACAATGGCGCCCCCTTGGCGACGCGCCAGCCGCCAACGCTCAACGCCGAGACGCCGCTGAATCGCTGGTCCTCGACGCGCCCCGGTCCACCGAGCTGCGCCCACAGCTCTTGCGATTTCGACGGCATGAATGGAGCGAGGTAAATGGCGTGGCGCGCGAGTTGGCGGATGATCGCCGACAGAACCTGCTCCAGCGCCGCGCGCTTCGCCGGGTCTTTCGCCAGCGCCCACGGCTGCTGCGACTGGACGAACTCGTTGCCGCGCGACACGCAGGCCATCACGCGTCGCAGCCCCTCGTGCAGCAGGAACCCGCGGCTCCCGTCGAGCGCCGCGTGATATTCGGCGCAATCGACAGCATCGGCGCGATCGAGCTCGTTTGGATCTCCGGCGGGGACGACGCTGTCGCAATAGCGCTCGACCATCGAGATCGCGCGGCTGGCCAGATTGCCGAGTGAGTTGGCGAGGTCCGCGTTGTAACGCTCGTCGAAGCGTTCGTACGAGAAGCTTCCGTCGGCGTCGAACGGTACTTCGCGCAGCAGGAAGTAGCGGAACGCGTCCGCGCCGAACCGGTCGATGGTCTCGTCGAGATCGAGCCGCACGCCCGACGACTTGCTGAATCGCTCGCCGGAGAGCAAGACGAAGCCGTGCGACCACACGCGCTCGGGCAGCGCCACTTCGGCCGCCTGGAGCATCGCCGGCCAAATGACGGTGTGCAGGCGCGTGATGTCCTTACCGATCACGTGGAGCTGCGCCGGCCAACGCTCGTGATAGTGCTTGTCCGGAAAACCGGTGGCCGTGAGATAGTTGGGAAGCGCGTCGAACCAGACCCACGTTCCCTGCTCTTCGCCTGTGGACAGCCCGAGCGGAAATGGAATCGCCCATGTCAGCCTTGAGCGCGTGATCGAGATGTCCTCGAGGCCCTGCTCGAGCAGCGCGAGAATCTCGTTTCGGCGCGTCTCGGGCTCGAGAAACTCCGGCCGCTCGGCGAACAGCTTGCGAAGAAACGGCTCGTATCGCGTCAACCGGAAGAACCAGTTGCGCTCCGTGGTCCACTGCAGCTCACGCGTCGGATGCAGAACGCACTTGCCGTTCTCGATCTCGTTGTCGCGCTTGAACAGCTCGCAGCCCACACAATACCAGCCCTCGTACGACTTCTCATAAAAGTCGTCGGGGGTGTTTTCGTGGATGCGCTTGATCAGCGCACGGACGCCGCGCTTGTGGTCGGCCGCCGTGGTGCGCATGAAGCGATCGTACGAGATCGACAACCGGCTCCACATCCGCTCGAATCGCGACGCCATTTCGTCGACGAATTCCTGAGGCGACACGCCGCGCTCCGCCGCCGCCTGTGCCACCTTCTGGCCGTGTTCATCCAGGCCGGTGAGGAAATACACGTCGTCGCCGAGCAGGCGCCGATATCGCGCGATGGCGTCGGCGCCGATCTTTTCGTACGCGTGCCCGATATGTGGTTCGCCGTTCGCGTAGTCGATCGCCGTCGTGAGATAGAACTTCGACGTCACGCGCTCCCCCCGTTCCCGTCATCGGCCGGAGGCGTACCGTTCGAGGAGCCACTGTCTCCACCCCCATCGGGTCGTCCGCGGCCGGAGCGGTTGCGGCGACCACCGCGCCGTCCGCGTCGTCGATGCGGACGCCGTTCCTGCCCCTCGGGCTCACTCGTTGCCGGCGCGTCGGGCGCGGTCATCTCAGGCAGATCGTCCTCACTGACTTCGATCGTCGCTTCGGCGAAGTCCTGTTCGATTTCGGTTTCGATCTCCGCGACCGGGACGGCGAAGGCGCCTGTAGCCACCGGCAACGCCGCGCCGAGCTCGTCGAGCTCCGCGCGCAGGTCCACGAGCGGAATTGTTCGCTGCTCGCCGTCTTCGCCACGCAGCGTTACCCGCTCGCGGAAGATGTCGTTGGCGATGACCTTCTCTTCGCCGCGTTTCGTCCTGACCGCCTTGCCTTCCTTCGGAAATCGCTTCCGGCTCTGAACGTAGAACTCGTGTTCGTAGCGCAGGCAGCACATCAGGCGTCCGCACGCTCCGGAGATCTGCGACGGATTGAGCGACAGTCGTTGATCTTTCGCCACGCCAAGGTTGACTGGGCGCAGCTCGGGAAGCCAGGAAGCCGAACAATACTGGCGCCCGCACCGGCCGATTCCGTCGAGGCGTTTCGCTTCGTCGCGCACGCCGATTTGCTTGAGCTCGATCCGCGTGCGGAACATCGACGCCAGCTCGCGCACGAGCGTGCGGAAGTCGATCCGTTTCTCCGCGGTGAAATACAGCGTCAGCTTCTTGCGGTCCCACTGCCACTCGGCGTCGGACAATTTCATCGTGAGTTGATTGGCGGCGACGCGCTCCATCGCCTTGCGACGCGCGATCTCATCCTCACCGCGCAGCTCGTTCGCTCGCCGAACGTCTTCCTCGGTGGCGAGACGTCGCGCCTTCTTTGTCGCGGCGCCGCCCGCCGTCCCATATCCGTGCGCCGCCCCGGCATTCCGCTTCGCCGCCAATTCGCCAAGCGCGTGGACAAAACCGAGATCCTCTCCGCGATCGGCATCGACGATGACCGCCGCCTTTACCGGCGGGAGCTCGTCGGCGTCCCAGAGGAAGAAATCCTTTCGGTTGCCCTTGAAGGCGACTTCGATGAGGTGAGGCATAATGGCGGTCGATACGGGGGCGGCTTCGGAGGTCTCAGGTCCCTGGTCCCAGGTCTCAGGAGGTAACCGGTGTGCAGTTCACCTGAGACCAGAGACCAGGGACCTGAGACCTACAGTCTCTATTCCAAGAACTGCCCCATTCGTAGGAATTTATCCCGACGCCGCCTCACCAGCTTATCCGGCTTATACCGCCGCAAGTCCTCGATCTGGCGCACGAGCGTGTCGTGCAGGGCCTTTGCCGTCTCCTCGTGATTCGAGTGCGCGCCGCCGGGAGGTTCGGGGATGATGTCGTCGATCACGCGCAGCTCCTGAAGATCCTGCGCCGTGATGCGGAGTGCGCTCGCGGCCTTCTCGCGAAGCTCCTGGCTCTTGCCATCCTTCCAGAGGATCGACGCGCAGCCCTCGACGGTGATCACCGAGTAGACGGAGTTCTCGAGCATGTTCGTGCGATCGGCGACGCCGAGCGCGAGCGCGCCGCCCGAGCCGCCTTCGCCAATGACCGTGGCGACGATCGGGACCTCGAGACGGCTCATCTCGAACAGATTGCGCGCGATCGCCTCCGATTGGCCACGCTCTTCCGCGCCGAGTCCGGCCCACGCACCCATGGTGTCGATGAACGTGATCACGGGGACGGAAAACTTTTCGGCGAGCTTCATCAAGCGCAGCGCCTTGCGGTAGCCCTCGGGGTGCGGCATGCCGAAGTTGCGCTTGAGAATTTCCTTCGTGTCGCGGCCCCGCTGATGGCCGATCACCATCACGGTCTCGCCCTCGAGCCGCGCCCAGCCGCCGACGATCGCCGCGTCCTCGCGGAAGGCGCGGTCGCCGTGCAGCTCGATGAAATCGGTGAAGGCGTGCTGGATGTAATCGAGCGTGAACGGCCGCTTGGTGCTGCGCGCCACCTGCACGCGCTGCCAGGGCGAGAGATTCCTGTAAATCTCCTCTCGCAAGTCAGCGAGCTTCTTCTCGAGCGGCGCGATCTCTTCGTCGACGTCGAGCTGCTGCCCGCCGGCGAGTCGCTTCAGCTCATCGATCTGTTTTTCGAGCTCGACAATCGGCTTGTCGAACTCCAATTGTGCCGAAGTGCCCACGTCAGGTACCCCCTCCGCCGCCGCCGCCGTTTCCTGAACGGATCAGCCGAACGCGCTCCTCGCCGAGCAACTGCCGAAGGTCGCGCAATGCGGCCTGCGACGCCGCGATCCTCAGCGATCGCGACCGAAGTCGAGCCCGACCACCACTGCCGTCCGTCCATTGCACCTCGAGAGGCGGTGACGACGCGTGCGACGTCGAATGCGAGTCGACGACGGCGCGCACATCCTTCATCACCTCCGGAGCCAGCCGGTCGCCCGACACCAAGTCGATGGCGACCGCCACCTGTCCCGTGAGCCGCAGCTCGATGAAGGGCGTCAGCGACTCGACGATGAACGTCGGATTGTCGACGTCCTGATCGCGCCGCGAATAGCTGCCCTTCAACAGCACGGGAATGTCCGTCTTCACCCGGTCGGCGAGAAGTGTCCAGGCCTCCGGGAACACCAGAACTTCGGAAGATCCCGAAAAATCCTCGACTGTCAACCGCGCGAACTCGGCCCCGCTCCGCTTGCTAATCTGACGTTTAATCGCCGTGACCACGACGCCGAGGGCGAGTGGCTGGTCCGTCCACTTGCCCAATTGGGACACGGTGTGCGTCGCAAAGAGCTCGCACTCCACACGAAATGGCTCGAGCGGATGGCCGGAGATGTAGAAGCCGAGGATCTCTTTTTCCCTGGTCAGCCGCTCCGACTCGGTGAGCGACGCGACGTTGGGAAGTATGCGAGGCGCCTGCACGCTCGCCGTCTCGTCGCTGCCACCGAGCAATGAGAACTGGCCAACCGCCGCTTCCTGCTGCTTGAGCGACGCCTCCTGCAGCGCGGTATCCAGCACCGCCCAGTACTGCGCGCGGTGCCCGCCGAGGTTGTCCAGCGCGCCCGACGCGATCAGCGCCTCGAACACGCGCTTGTTGCAGAGACGAAGATCGACACGATCGCACAGGTCGAAGAACGACGTAAACGGCTTTTCGTGCCGGGCGGCGAGAATCGAATCGATCGCTGATCGGCCGACGTTGCGGATGGCGCCGAGGCCGAACCGGATCGCCAAGCCGTCATCCTCAGGGCGCGAAGCGCCCTGGGGATCTACTGTCCCGGTCTTGTTACCAGAACGGGCGAGTAGATCCCCAGCTCGCTGCGCTCGCTGAGGATGACTACTCCGCACGACTGTGAACTTGAATCCCGACTCGTTCACATCCGGCGCCAGCACCTCGAGCCCAAGCTCGCGCGCCTCGTTGATGAACTTGACGACGCTGTCCGTGTCGCCGATCGACGACGACAAGAGCGCCGCCATGAACTCGGCCGGATGATGCGTCTTGAGCCAGGCGGTCTGATATGAGATTACTGAATAGGCGACGGAGTGCGACTTGTTGAAGCCGTACCGGCCGAACGTCTCGATCTGACCGGCGAGCTCCTCGATGATGCGACGGTCGTAGCCGCGCGCCACCGACTTCTCGACGAACTTTCCAAGCTCTTCCTTGATCAGCTCCGCGTCTTTCTTGCCCACCGCTTTGCGCAGCACGTCGGCTTCGGCGAGCGAGATGCCCGCCAACACCTGCGCGACACGCATCACCTGCTCCTGATAGGTGATGACTCCGTAAGTGGGCGCGAGGATCGACTCGAGCTCGGGGAGCGCGTACGACACCGGCTCCTCGCCGCGCTTGCGACGCTGATAGACCCGATGCATGCCGGCATCGAGCGGGCCGGGACGCATCAGCGCGTTCGACGCGACGAGGTCGTCGAACCGGTCACAGCGCATGTTGCGCAACAAATCGGTCGCCAGTGGCGACTCGAACTGGAACACGCCGGTCGTCCGGCCCGACCGCAGCATCTGGAACACTTTCGCGTCGTCGAACGGGATCGCGTCGAGGTCGAGCGTCTCGCCGGTGCGGTCCTTGATCGACGTCAGCGTGTCGTGAATGACGGTGAGCGTCGTCAGCCCGAGGAAATCCATCTTGAGCATGCCGGCACGCTCGAGACAGTTCATGTCGTACTGGCTCACGATCACCGACTCGTCTTCGTTCGCGCCGGCGCCCTTCGACGACTGCGTGCAGATCGGCACGTATTCGTCGACCGGCCCAGGGGCGATCACTACGCCGGCCGCGTGCACGCCCGTGTGACGCGACAAACCTTCTAACGCGGTAGCATAGTCCAGTAGCTGCTTATACCGCTCGTCGGTGCGATAGAGCTTGCCGACGTCGGGGATCTCCTCGATCGCCTCCTTCACGGTGAGCGAGAAGTTCGGCTGATTCGGGATCAGCTTCGCCAACGCGTCCGTCTCCGCCGGCGTGAACCCGAGGGTGCGTCCGACGTCCTTGATCGCGGCGCGCGACTTCATGGTCCCGAAGGTCACGATCTGGCAGACGGACTCCTTGCCGTACTTCTGCCGCACGTAGTCGATCACTTCGCCGCGCCGCTCGAAGCAGAAGTCGACGTCGACGTCGGGCATCGAGACGCGTTCCGGATTCAGGAAGCGCTCGAACAGCAGATCGTATTTGAGCGGGCAGACGTCGGTGATGCGGAGCGAATACGCGACGAGCGAGCCCGCGGCAGATCCTCGGCCAGGACCAACAGGTATGCCGCGATCGCGCGCTGCCTTGATGAAATCGGCGACGATGAGGAAGTAGCCGGCGTAGCCCGTTTTCGTGACGACGCCCAGCTCGTAGTCCAGACGCTCGCGGACATCGGCCGGAAGTGGATCACCATATCGTTCGCGCGCACCTGCTTCCGCCAACGTCGTGAGCAGCTCATTCTCGCTCTTGACCGACGCAGGCAGCGGAAAGGCGGGCAGGTGATACTTCTTTCCGAACTCGACGCCGACCTGGTCGGCGATGCGGAGCGTATTCGAGAGAACGTCGGGCCGGCTACTGAAACGGGCAGCGATCTCCGGTGCGCTCTTGAAGTACAGCCCACGGTCGTAGCGCATCCGATCGGCGTCGCTGCGATCCTTGCCGAGGCCGATGCACAGCAACACGTCGTGCGAGTCGTGGTCTTCGGCGCGGAGGAAATGCGCGTCGTTCGTGGCGATGACCGGGAGATTCAGCTCGTCGGCGAGCGCGAAGACGCGCTCGTTGAGGACCGACTGGCCCTCCGACTCGTGCGCCTGCACCTCGAGGTAGTAGCGATCCTTGAAGACGTCCGCGTACCAGTTGGCGGCCTCGCGCGCTCCGGCCAGATCGTCGGCCATCAAACGCGTCGCGATTTCACCGGCCAGGCAGGCGGAGGAGACGATGATCCCCTCCGAGTATTTGGCGAGCAGCTCGCGGTCGACGCGTGGCTTGGTATAGAACCCTTCGGTGTAGGCGAGCGACGAAAGCTTGACCAGGTTGCGATAGCCGGTCATGTCGCGGGCCAGCAGAACTAAATGGAAGTACGGCTTGGCACCGTTGGTTGCTTTCGCTTTCGTTCTGCGGTCGGCCGGGGCGACGTACGCCTCCATGCCGATGATCGGTTTAATGCCGGCCTTCTTCGCCTTCTCCTGAAACTCCCAGGCGGCGTGAAGATTTCCATGATCGGTTATCGCCAACCCGGGCTGCTCGAACTCTTGCGCCCGCCGGATCAGGTCGTCGATCCGGTTCGCGCCGTCGAGGAGCGAGTACTCCGAGTGGCAATGCAGATGAACGAAAGACATCTTGGTCAAGATAGCGGGCCGAGCGCGGCACTGTCAAAGAAAACGACACATTTCTATCTCTCATAAGTGCCGCTAGTACAACGTATTACGTGGAAGCTGATCCGCCGCGTCGTCGGCGCCCTCGCGGCAATCGTCGTCGCCTATCTCGTGATTGCGCCGACGGGCCGGTATCTCCTTCGCGCCGCGTGGGCCGAAGCGGGGATTCTTCGGCGCAGGCGGCCGATTCTCGAGATCGTGAGCGATTCGGCGACCAAGCCGGCGGTGGCGCGCCGCCTTCGACTGGTACTCGACGCGCGCGCCTTCGCGGTGGATTCGATTCAGTTGGCGGCGCGAGAGAGCTTCACGACGTACAGCCAGCTCCAGCGTGACACACTCGTCCTCGTGCTCTCCGGTGCGTATCGCGATCGGCTCAAATCGTACACGTGGTGGTTTCCGATCGTCGGACGGGTGCCGTACAAGGGGTACTTCGACTTCGACGCCGCGCGCGACGCGGCTCGCAAGCTCGGCGCGTCGGGATTCGACGTGTATTTGCGGCCGTCGCCGGCCTTCAGCACGCTCGGTTTCTTCAACGATCCGGTGCTCTCCACCGCGCTGAGCGCCGACACGCTGGATCTCGCGAACACGGTGATCCACGAGCTGACGCACAACACCTTCTATGCGTCGGGGCAGGCGGTCTTCAACGAATCGTTCGCCAATTTCGTCGGCGCGAGGGGCTCCGCCTGGTTTTTTCGCGCGCGCGGCTCGCCCGCCGCGGCGGACCTGGCCGACGCGCGTTGGTTGGACGACAAGGTGTTAGCGCGCTTCTGGGCGCAGCTCTACCATGTCGTCGATTCCGCGTTCAAGGCGCATCCAACCGATTCATTGGCACGCCTCGCCGCGCGCGACATGCTGTACTCGCGTGCTCGGCGTCAGCTCGTCGACAGCGTCGGGCCCCAGCTGCGGACGATTCCCGCGACAGCGCTCGCGCGCGTTCGACTCGACAACGCCGCGTTGCTGGCGCATCGGCTCTACAACACCGACCTCGATCTATTCGACCAAGTGTGGGCGCGTGAGAACGGAGACCTTCGACGGACGATCAAGCTCGTGATCGACTTGGCGAAGCTCAAGCCGAAGGAACCGTTCGTCGGGATCCGCGACTGGCTCACGCGCTACGCGGCGCCGCGGTAAGAGCGCGGGTCAGACCTCTTGTGGCGTCGCGGAGAGTGACAACGCGATGGCCCGCGCCAAGCGATTCCAACTCGCCGTCTCCTCACCGAACCGCTTCCTGCCCGCGGCAGTGAGGTGGTAGTACTTGGCCTTGCGGTTGTTCTCGGAGACGCCCCAATCGCTGCCGATCAAGCCCTGATGCTCCAGGCGGTACAGCGCGGGGTACAGCGCGCCCTGCTGGACCAACAACGCGCCGCCGGAAATCTGCTCGATGCGGAGGAGCACGCCGTAGCCGTGCAGCTTGCCGAGTGAGACGGCTTTGAGGATGAGCAGATCGAGGGTGCCGGGAAGCAGGCCGGCCTGGTCGGCCATTTTCGTCTCCTATGGTGCTTAGGGGAAGGTAGTGGAGGACTCCTAAGCGGGCAAGGAGAAGGTGATTTGAAAAGGCGCAACGTCGCTGTCGGCTATGGTCGGCGGCGGCGGCGGTCGGCTGGCTTTCGGCTCGCGGCGGTGCGCCCGGCTTGCGGCTCTGAGGCTATCGGCTGCGGCTAGCGGCGGTGCGCTCGGCGGTCGGCCAAACCCCGCTTGTCATCCTGAGGGAGCGCAGCGACCGAAGGATCTATCGTCCGGAGTTAGGAACCGGAGAGCGATGATTCATCCTTCGCTTCGCTCAGGATGACGACAGCGACGTTGAGCAGCCGCTAGCCGTGCGCAACGCCGCAGGCCGACGACCGCTAGCCCAAAAGCCGCGAGCCGTGCGCACCGCCGCTAGCCGCGAGCCAGCCGACAGCCGCCGCCGCCGACCATAGCCGCCAGCGACGTTGCGCCGTTCAGCCGCCGAACCGCCCACGAAGGAGCGCCCGTAAGTCGAGCTTCGGTCCCGCCGTTTCAGGCGCCGCTTCGACAGAAGCTGACTCCTGCGGCACCACCCGCTGCATCTTCTCCCTCACTCCTCGATCGATAAACCGCGACAACTGGTCGATCGAGTAATCCTGCCCGCGCCGCGTTGCGTAGACATTCAAAGGGTAGGTCACCGCCAGGTGCGTCCGCGCCCGAGTCAACGCGACGTACATCAGTCGCCGCTCCTCCTCGAGTTGCTCCTCGTCTTCCGTCGATCGCGACGACGGGAACCAGCCGTCGACCGCCCAGATCACGAACACCGCGTCCCACTCCTTTCCCTTGGCGCTGTGCACCGTGCTGATGACCAGCGCGTCGTCATCGCCGTCGCTGCCCGACGCGAGATCTTGGGTGTTTTGCGGTGGTTCCAGGGCAAGCGCGGCGAGGAAGGCGCTGCGGCTCGGGTAGCCGCCGGCAATCACGCGGAGTTGATCGAGGTCGGCGAGCCGCGGCTGGGCGTTGTCGTACCGTTCGGCGAGGATTGAATCGTAGAGAGTCCGAATTTCATCGATGTCCTCGCCAACGCCGCCCTCGGTGTCGCGGCGTGTGCGGAGGTTCCGCACGAGGGTGGCGAGGTCACGGTGCGCATCGCGCGCGCGCGCCGGCGGAGTGAAGCTCGCAAAGGCGTCCGGATCCCACGCTCGCTCGGCGAGTGATTCCATCATCGCTCGCGCCGTGACGTCGCCGATGCCGGGCATGAGCATGAGGATCCGGTACCAGCTCACTTCGTCGCGCGGATTCTCGACGACGCGTAGGAACGCAAGCACGTCCTTTACGTGCGCGGCCTCGAGGAATTTGAGACCACCCCACTTCTCGAACGGAAGGTTCCGATTCGTCAGCTCGATCTCGAGATCGGCCGACATGTAGCCGGCGCGGACGAGGACCGCGATCTCGCGCAATGGCGTGCCCGCCTCGTGCAGCTCGAGAATGCGATCGACGACGAACCGCGTTTGCGCCTGTTCGTCGCGGGCCGTGACGAGCCACGGCCGCTCGCCGGCGGCGCGCGTCGTCCAGAGCTGCTTGGTGAAGCGCTCCAGCGCGCGCGAGATCAATGTATTCGTAACGTCCAGGATTGGTTGAGTCGAGCGGTAGTTCTGCTCCAAGGCAACGATGGCGGATCCATTAAACTGACGCGGGAAGTCGAGGATGTTCCTGAAGCTGGCGCCGCGAAACGAGTAGATGCTCTGCGCGTCGTCGCCGACGACGGTGATGTTGCGATGGCCGCGGCACATCCCTCGAAGCACGCGTGCCTGAAGCAGATTCGTGTCCTGATATTCATCGACCAGGATGTAGTCGTAGAGGCCCGCGATTCGGCTTGCGAGATCCTCCGACTGCTCGAGCATCAGCGCCCAGAAGAGCAGGAGGTCGTCGTAGTCCACGAGGTTCCGCTCGTGCTTGCGACTGGTGTACTCCGCGTAGATCCGCACCATGTCGCGCGAGAACTCTATGAACTGCGGGTACTCGCGCTCGATGATCTCTTCGACCGGCGTCTCGGTGTTGAGGTGCGTCGAGTAGACGTGGTGCAGCGTTTCCTTCTTGGGGAAGCGCTTTTCCTGTTTACCGTAGCCGAGGTTCGCGCGGGCGAGCTGCATGAGGTCTTCGGCGTCGCCCTGGTCCATGATGGAGAAGTCGCGGGCGAGCCCGGCCTCCGGCCCGAACCGCCGGAGCAGCTTGTGGCCGGTGGCGTGGAACGTTCCGCCTTGGACCCGGGTTGATGCCGAGCCGACGAGCCGTTCGACGCGGCTCAACATCTCTTGGGCGGCGCGACGCGTGAAGGTGAGGAGGAGGATCCGTTCCGGTGCCGCTCCCTGTTCGATCAGGTGCGCGACTCGATAGACGAGGGTCCGGGTCTTTCCGGTGCCGGCTCCGGCGATGACGAGGAGCGGCCCGGCGCCATGGGCGGCGGCTGCCGCTTGTTCGGTGTTCAGTTGCGCCAGAAGATCTCGCGTCGTCGGCGCAACGATTCGCTCTCGTGCCGGATAGACGACTAGTGTCGACGGAGCATCTGACGGAGCATCTATGGTAGGGGCGCTGGCGGTCGACGAAGGGAACGGAAGCGACGGATCGGCCATGGGGAAGCAAGATACGCTTTCGGGGATATTTCGGTAGGATTCTTTTCACTCGCAGGGTGCCGAAACAGCGGCGTCCAGGCGGATAACCGAATGTCCTTGAACGGGTTATCGCCCTGCATTTCACCTGTGTTACCTCGTTGCCGGTGTCGCGTCTTCTCACGTTGCCGCTCGCCTCAGGCTTGGGTCACGACGTCGTGATCCGTGGAGTCAGAGAAGTCAAACAGGAAAAGTCTTACGAACGTGGGTGACTTTCCTCACCGGTCGGTGGTTCGGTACACGATAGGTTGTGTCACCCTGCCATCATCGTACGCGAAGGACGACGAAACTGAATTCCTACCTCCAAGCACGTAACCCTCTATCACTCCGTATCCTTGACCCTGTTGACCGTGAGGTCTACATTGGGTCGATTGCCGCATTGACGCTTTGCGCGTCTTTATTGTGTTGTGCTGTCTAGCGGAGAGGTGCCACGCCTCTTCGAACGAGCTGCGGTCGATTGCAGTCGTAGTACGTGCGACGTGGCGATGCAGTCCGTCGGTGTTTGTAGCAGTTCCTGTTTCCACCTCGCATCACTTACCAAGGGGGTAAGATGCAACGCGTAGTTCGTTCTTCTTTGGTGGGACTCCTGACCCTCGCCGGGCTTACGGCCTGCGGCGACAAGGTCACTGTTCCGCCCACGCAGACCACCCCGCCAGACCAGGTGGTCCACAGTGTTACGGTCACTCCGTCGTCAGTGAGTTTGAAGGTTGGTGATAAGGTTACGCTTGCCGCGTCCGTGGACGCCGGCGCCGGCGTAACGAATCGCGGTGTCACGTGGAGCACGTCGAGTGCGACGGTTGCCACGGTTGACGCCAATGGTACGGTCACGGCGGTCGCCGGCGGCACCGCGACGATCATCGCGAAGTCGGCAGCTGATCCGACGGTGTCGGGCGCTGCGGTCGTGCAGGTTGCTGCCGTGGTGAATGCGTCGTTGACGGTCGGACAGATCAACCAGACGGTTTGCGTGGTCGGCGGTGCTTGCACCTCGATCCCGGCGAACCTGTCGAACGTCGCGGGCCAGCTGGACGTGACGCTCAACGTCGATCCGGGCACGCAGACGGTCTCC
>DATMHK010000140.1:0-8697 GCA_035554995.1 Gemmatimonadaceae bacterium | reverse complement strand
GTGATTCGCTCGTAGCCCGAAGCCGGCGGCAGATGATGGCTGATGGCTGGTGGCTGTAGTCCAACGGCCGCGATGGACTTCGCTGTCTCACGGCAGTGTCCAGGCTGAGACTCCCAGAGGAAGGCATGATCGGAATCATCGGTAAAAAACTCGGGATGACCCAGGTGTTCAACGACCAGGGGCAGCAGATCCCGGTGACGGTCGTTGAAGCGCCGCCGAACCCTGTGCTCGGGGTGACAGCGAAGGAGAAGTCAGGATTCGCTTCCGTGCAGCTCGGTTACGGGCAGCAGCGCACGGCGCGCGAGTCGAAGAAGGGCGAGGGCAAGCCGCGCGGTCGCCGCGCGACGCGGGCCGAGCTCGGGCACGCCAAGAAGGCGGGTCTCGACTTCGCACCCAAAGTGCTGCGCTCGTTCCGTCTCGATGACGCGCCCGGCAAGAACCCGGAGATCCCGTCGTTCAAGGTTGGCGACACGATCAACGTCGGCGTGTTCGCGGTCGGAGATCAGGTGAAAGTCACTGGCACGTCGAAGGGGCGTGGATTTCAGGGCATCGTGAAGCGTCACAAGGCCGGTGGTGGTCCGAATACCCACGGCAACACGAAGCATCGGCGGCCGGGCTCGATCGGACCAGGAACCGATCCGTCGCGAGTCATCAAGGGCAAGGCTATGCCCGGACAGTACGGCAACACGCGCCACACGCAGACGCACCTCCGCATCGAGAAGGTCGATGCCGAGCGCAACCTGATCTACATCCGCGGTTCGGTAGCCGGCCCGACCAACGGGATCGTGCTCGTCCGCAAGCAGTCCTAAGGCTCGAGACATGGCAGAGACGACGACATTCGAGGCCGCGGCGTACACGTCGCAGGGGACCGCGCGGGAGCGCGTGCGTCTGCCGGAGACGTTGTTCGACGGCACCGTGAACATGCCGGTGATGCACCAGGCGGTGAAGGCCTTCTTGGCCAACCAGCGTCAGGGCAACGCCGCGACCAAGATTCGCAAGTACGTCACCGGCGGTAACCAGAAGCCGTGGAAGCAGAAGGGCACCGGTCGCGCCCGACAGGGCTCGACGCGCGCGCCGCACTGGGTCGGCGGCGGCACGGTCTTCGGGCCGATCCCGCGCAGCTACGCGCAGTACGTGCCGCGCCAGGTTCGCGCACTGGCTCGGAAGAGCGCGCTCAACGCCCGCGCTCGCGAAAACTCGATCGTCGTCATCGATCGTTTCGAGTTCGATGCGCCGAAGACGTCGCGCCTCAAAGCGCTGATCGACGCGCTCGGCATCGCCGAGAACAAAGTGCTCATCCTCACCGACGGCTCGAAGCAGAATGTCTTCCTGAGCGGTCGCAATCTCCCGACGGTGCACGTGATGCCGTACTCCGACGTCTCCACGTACCACATTCTGTGGTCGGACGTCGTGCTGATCGAATCGAGCGCACTCGGTCAGACGTTGGCGCCGATCGCTGAACGCGAGGCGGCTGCCGAGAAGCCGAAGCGAAACACCCCCGCGAAGGCGGCACCGGTCGCGAAGAAAGCAGCGCCGAAGAAGGTCGCCGCGAAGAAAGCCGCGAAGAAGGCTCCCGCCAAAAAGGCCGCGAAGAAAGCGGCGAAGAAGTCAACCGCCAAGTCGGCCAAGAAGAAGGGGAAGAAGTAAACCATGCCGACCCTCCATCGCACCATCGTGCGGCCGATCATCACCGAAAAGACATCGGCCGCGTATCAGTCGAAAGGCGAGTACGCCTTCCAGGTTCATCCTGACGCGACGAAGCCGCAGATCCGCTCGGCGATCGAGCAGCTGTTCGGCGTAAAAGTCACCGGCGTGTGGACGTCGAACGTGCGCGGCAAGGAAAAGCGCATGGGCCGAAATGTCGGCCGTCGTCCCAATTGGAAAAAAGCGATCGTGACGCTCCGCGAGGGCGATACGATCGAGATCTTCGAGGGCTAACCGCTCATGGGAATCAGACAGTTCAAGCCGGTCACGAAGGGCACGCGCTTCCGCTCGGTGTCGGATTTCTCCGACATCACGACGACGGAGCCCGAGAAGTCGCTGCTCGAGCCGATCAAGAAGTCGGGCGGCCGCGACAACCACGGCCACATCGCCATGCGGCGACGCGGCGGCGGTCACAAGCGCCAGTACCGCATCATCGACTTCAAGCGCAACAAGCACGGCGTGCCCGCGACGGTCGCGTCGATCGAGTACGATCCGAACCGTTCGTCGCGCATCGCGCTCGTCACGTACGCGGACGGCGAGAAGCGCTACATCCTGCACCCGAAAGGTCTCGCCGTCGGCGACACGATCACGTCGGGTCCGGGCTCGGACATCCGCACCGGGAACGCGCTGCCTCTCGCCGAGATGCCGCTCGGTACCGCGGTGCACAACATCGAGCTCAAGATCGGTAAGGGCGGACAGCTTTGCCGCTCGGCCGGGATGTCGGCGCAGGTCGTCGCCAAGGAAGGCGAGTACGTCACGGTGCGCATGCCGTCGACCGAGATGCGTCTCATCCACGGCCGCTGCTACGCCACGATCGGCGTCGTCGGCAACGAAGAGCACGAGCTGGTGTCGTGGGGCAAGGCCGGCAAGACCCGTTGGAAGGGTCGCCGTCCGAAGGTCCGCGGAGAAGTGATGAACCCGGTCGACCACCCGCATGGTGGCCGTACGCGCGGCGGACGCAACGTCGTCAGCCCGTGGGGCAAGAAGGAAGGCGTGAAGACGAGGAACAAGAAGAAGAGCAGCCAACGGCTCATTGTCCGTGGGCGGCGTAGAGGCAAGGCGACGCAGTAATCGCGTTCGGGTCGACATGAGGTCCCAGGTCCCAGGTCTCTGGTCTCAGGTGTAACTGCGGTTGCGCCGTTACCACCTGAGACCAGGGACCAGAGACCTGAGACCTAGAGAGAGTCTCTCACTCGAGAACCGGTATTATGGGAAGAAGCGTTAAAAAGGGCCCCTTCGTTCAAGAAGCGCTGACCAAAAAAGTCGACGCGTTGAACTCCCGCAACGAGAAGCGCGTCATCAAGACGTGGTCTCGTGCGAGCACGGTGCTGCCGGAGTTCGTCGGCCACACCTTCGCCGTACACAACGGGAACAAGTTCGTCCCGGTGTACGTGACGGAGAACATGGTCGGCCACAAGCTCGGCGAGTTCGCGCCGACGCGGCTGTTCCGTGGGCACACGGGGCAGAAGGCCGTCGACAAAAAGGCGCCGACGCCCGCCGCGGGCACGGCCGCCGCGCCGGCCGCCACCGCGCCGGCCGCGCGAGGAGCGAAGTAAGCCATGGCCGCCACCAAGATCCGCGCGATTCAGCGCTCGACGCGCCAGTCGCCCTACAAGATGCGGCTCGTCATCGACGAGATCCGCGGGCTGAGCGTGAACGACGCGCTCGCCTATTTACAGTTCTCTAAAAAGCACGCCTCGCTGCAGATCGCGAAGACGCTGCGCTCGGCCGTCGCCAACGCCGAGCACGCGGCGCGCGAGGGGAATTCGGCGATCGACGTCGACAACCTCGTCATCACGCGCGCCGTCGTGAACGAAGGGCCGAAGCTCAAGCGCTTCATGCCGGCGGCGATGGGACGTGCGACACCGATTCAGAAGCGGACGAGCCACGTCGAGATCGAGCTCGGCGAACGCGCCGCCAAGTCCGGGAGAAAGCGCTAATGGGACAGAAGACACACCCGGTCGGTTTCCGACTCGGGATCTCGAAGGACTGGAAGTCGCGCTACTACGCTGGGCGCGAGCTTCCGGCGCTGCTCCGCGAAGACGAGCTGCTGCGCAAGTATCTCAAGGCGCGCCTCGGCCACGCGGCGATCGCCGACATCGTGATCGACCGCAAGCCGGGCAAGGTTGTCGTCACGCTGCACACCGGCCGTCCGGGCGTCGTCATCGGGAAGAAGGGCGCCGAAGTCGACAAGCTGCGCGATGAGCTCGCGCATCTGACCGGCAAGGAAGTCGGTATCAACGTCGAAGAGATCAAGCGTCCCGAGCTCGACGCGCAGTTGGTCGCCGACAACATCGCGAGTCAGCTGGCGCAGCGCATCTCGTTCCGGCGCGCGATGAAGCGCGCGGTGCAGAGCGCGATGCGCATGGGCGCGCAGGGCATCAAGGTGAAGGCCGGTGGCCGATTGGGCGGCGCTGAGATCGCGCGCGTCGAAGGCTACCACGAAGGCCGTGTGCCGTTGCACACGCTCCGCGCCGACATCGACTACGCGACGTCCACGGCGAAGACCACCTTCGGCGCCATCGGCGTGAAGGTCTGGATCTTCAAGGGCGAGAAAGTCGAAGATCGCCGCGGCACGACTTACTCCTCCGGCATGTAAGGAGGCACTGACCAATGCTCGCACCGAAGCGCGTCAAATTCCGCAAGCGATTCAAGGGCCGCACCCGCGGTCTCGCCCATCGAGGGAGTGAGATCTCGTTCGGCACCTACGGACTCATGACCCTCGAGCCGGGTTGGATCACCGCTCGCCAAATCGAAGCCGCCCGTGTCGCGCTCACGCGCCACATCAAGCGCGGCGGCAAAGTATGGATCCGGGTCTTCCCGGATAAACCGATCACCAAGAAGCCGGCCGAGACGCGCATGGGAAAGGGCAAGGGATCGCCCGAGATGTGGGTCGCGGTGGTGAAGCCCGGCCGCGTCATGTTCGAGCTCGAAGGCGTGACGCGTGAGATCGCCGAGAAGGCGATGGCGCTCGCCGCGGCCAAGATGCCCGTGCGCACGAAGTTCGTGGTGCGGGAAGAAGGGGGAGCCTGAGCCGATGAGAGCCGAAGAAATCCGTGAGATGGGCGTCGACGACATCGCGTCGCGCATTCATGATCTCGAGGAGGAGCGTTTCCGTCTCGAGTTCCGCAGCGCGACCGAGCCGCTCGAGGACCCACTCCGCCTCCGCGTGATTCGCCGCGACATCGCCCGCCTCAAGACCGTGCTGCGCGAGCAGCAGCTCGCCAAGCAGGGAACGAACAATGGCTGATATGACACAGACGAATGGCGCGGTGACGCGTGGCTCGCGCAAGGTCCGAACGGGCCGCGTAGTGAGCGACAAAATGCAGAAGACGGTGGTGGTCGCGATCGAACGTCGCGTGCCGCACCCGGTGTACGGGAAGATGGTGACGCGCACCACGCGCGTAAAAGCGCACGACGAGGAGAACACGGCCAAGACCGGCGACACGGTGCGGATCGCGGAGACGCGTCCCCTGTCGAAGGACAAGCGTTGGCGCGTGGTCGAGATCGTCGAGCGAGCGCGTTAACCAGGAGACGCTCCGATGATCCAACAAGAATCGATGGTCAAGGTCGCGGACAACTCGGGCGCGAAGACGGCGCTCGTGATCCGCGTGTTGGGCGGAACGCGCCGGCGCTACGCCGGCCTCGGCGACGTCGTGATCGTCGCCGTGAAGAACGCGCTGCCCAACGGCACGGTGAAGAAGTCGGACGTCGCGCGCGCCGTGGTGGTGCGCACGGCCAAGGAGACGCGGCGGAAGGACGGGAGCTACATCCGGTTCGACGAGAACGCCGTCGTCATCATCAACGAGCAAGGGGAGCCCCGGGCGACCCGTATCTTCGGACCCGTTGCGCGCGAGCTGCGCGAGAAGCGGTACATGAAGATCGTGTCGTTGGCGCCCGAGGTGATCTGATCCATGAGAAACAACAAGTACCGCAAGACCGACCGCCCGCGCGCCGTCAACCGCAAGCGCCATTCGGACAACGCCGAGCGTCAACGGCTGCACGTCTTGAAGGGCGACACCGTGCGCGTGATGCGGGGCGACGACAAGGGCAAGGAAGGGAAGATCATCCGCGTTTACTTGAAGACGGGCCGCGTGACGATCGAGGGCGTGAACATCGTGAAGCGGCACCGCCGCGCGCGCACGCCCGACGAGCAGAGCGGGATCGTGGATTTTCCGGCGCCGATCCATGCGTCGAACGTGATGCTGCTCGATCCGAAGAGCGGCAATCCGACGCGGACGCGGCGTCAGATCGACGAAGACGGCACGAAGGAGCGCATCGCCGTGAAGAGCGGCGAAGCGATTCCGCGAGCGGCGCGGTAGGGCAGTCAGCAGTCATCCTCCGGCCGCACAGCGGCCGGGGGATCTAATGTGAAAGACCTGTGGCCAGTCGGCCACGAGCAACGGTAGAGTAGATCCTCCGCTCGCTTCGCGAGCAGAGGATGACAAATGAGACACGACTATGGCAACCAAAGAGAAGAAGGGCGGCAAAGGCGGAAAGAAAGGTGGTGAGGCAAAGGCGCGCGGTCCGCACGCCGGCGCCGCTCTGCCCGTGCCGCCGCCGCGGCTCAAGGACTTCTACAACGGCACTGTCCGACAGAAGCTGACGCAGCAGTTCGGCTTCAAGAACCCGCACCAGGTTCCGCAGCTCGAGAAGATCGTCGTCAACGTCGGCGTCGGCGAAGCGATCAAGCAGCCGAAGGCGCTCGACGCGGTCGTCGAGGAGCTGGCGATCATCACCGGCCAGCAGCCGGTCCGTAAGAAGGCGAAGAAGTCGATCGCCAACTTCGGTCTGCGCCAGGGTCAGGAGATCGGCGCGGCCGTCACGCTGCGCGGCGCGCGGATGTGGGAGTTCCTCGATCGCTTCATCACGATCGCGATCCCGCGAATCCGCGACTTCCGCGGGCTCGGGACGAAGTCGTTCGATGGACGAGGGAATTACTCGCTGGGCGTGAAGGAGCAGATGATCTTCCCCGAGATCAACTACGACTCGATCGAGTCGATCCACGGGATGGACATCACGTTCGTCACGAGCACGAACCGCGACGACGAAGCGTTCGCGCTGCTGCGCGAGCTCGGCATGCCGTTCCGCACGGACGAGAAGAAAGGCCGCGGCCAAGCCGCGTAACATCGAACTTCATATAGAGAGAGTTTGCAATGGCCCGTAAAGCCATGATCGAGAAGAGCAAGCGGAAGCCGAAGTTCGAGGTGCGAAAGCACAATCGCTGCTCGCGCTGCGGGCGCTCACGTGCCTTCCTGCGTCGCTTCGGTCTCTGCCGGATCTGTTTCCGCGAGCTGTCGCTTTCGGGAATGATTCCGGGAGTTCGAAAGGCTTCGTGGTAGAGTAGAAAGGTCTCAGGTCCCTGGTCCCAGGTCTCAGCCTGTAACTGCGAGGCAGTTCACCTGAGACCTGGGACCAGAGACCTGAGACCTAGAGTGCCTGCGTTAACAATTCACTCAATTCCTCCACGTCCAGCTACGGATACGAGAGGAGCCGAGGCAACTACATGAGCATGACCGACCCCATCGCCGATATGCTGACGCGGATTCGCAATGCTTGCGGATCGAAGCATCGCCGCGTCGACATCCCGGTGTCGAAGATGAAAACCGAGATCGCCCGCATCCTGAAAGAGAACAACTACATTCAGGACTACACGACGCTCGAGACCGACGAAGGCCGTCAGGTGCTGCGCGTGCGGCTCAAGTACGCCGGCGGCCAGCCGGTGATTCGTGAGTTGCAACGTGTGAGCACGCCTGGCCTGCGCCGCTACGTTGGCTCGCGTGAGATCCCGCGCGTTCGCAACGGGCTTGGCATCGCGATCCTCAGCACCAACAAGGGGCTGATGTCGGACCGCGAAGCGCGCCAGTCCCGAACCGGCGGCGAGCTCGTCGCCGTGGTCTGGTAGGAGGACGGAAATCATGTCGCGAATTGGAAAGCTTCCCGTCTCGATCCCCAGCGGGGTCACGGTGACGGTCGAGGCAAACTCGGTGAAGGTGAAAGGACCGAAGGGCGAGCTGACGCATCGTCTTCCGGCCGGCATCAGCGTGGACAGGGCCGACAATGTGGTCAACGTCAAGCGCGCGTCGGACGAGACGAACCACAAGGCGCTCCACGGCCTCACGCGGTCGCTCATCAACAACATGATGGAAGGCGTGACGAAGGGTTATCAGAAGCAGCTCGAGATCACGGGCGTCGGCTACAAGGCCGAGGTTCGTCCGTACGGGCTGCAGCTGGCGCTCGGCTTCTCGCACTCGATCGAGTTTCGTGCGCCGGCGGGCATCAAGCTCACGGCGCCCCAGCCGACGCAGATCGTGATCGACGGTGCCGACAAGGCAGTCGTCGGACAGGTCGCGGCGGAGCTCCGCGGTCTTCGTCCGCCGGAGCCATATAAAGGAAAGGGTATTCGCTACGCCGGCGAGGTGATCCGGCGCAAAGCCGGTAAGGCGGGGGGCAAGTAACCATGCCGGGAATCGCAAAGTCGCGTGAACAGAAGCGCACGCGCCGACATCTGCGCGTACGCAAGAAGGTGAGCGGAACGTCGGAGCGTCCGCGTCTCGTCATCTTCCGCTCGCTCAAGCACATCACGGCGCAGCTCGTCGACGACGTGTCGCGCCGCACGCTGGCGACGGTGTCCAGCACCGATCTCGAGACGGGCAAGAAGACGCAGAAGTCGCTCGAGGTTGGCAAGCGCATCGCTGCCCGGGCGAAGGACGCGGGGATCACGAAAGTCGTGTTCGACCGCGCGGGCTACAAATATCATGGCCGCGTGAAAGCGGTCGCCGACGGCGCCCGCGAGGGCGGACTGGAGTTCTAATAAAATGGAAGACACTCAGAACACAGCCGGCGGCGCCGGCGAACAGCGCCAGAGCGGTGGTGGTGGTGCTGCTGGCGGTGGTGGCGGCGGCGGCGGTGGCGCCGGTGGCGGCGGTTCCGCGCGCAGCGGTCGTGGCCCCGGGGGCGGTCGCGGCGGTCGTGGCGGCGGTGGCCGCGGCG
>DATMHK010000139.1:0-31513 GCA_035554995.1 Gemmatimonadaceae bacterium | reverse complement strand
TTCGCGCCGATCGGGCATCACTGGCAGGACGCGGCGCACGAAAGCTTCGGTGTGATCACCGCCGGGGTGTACGGAGCCCGGGCGAGGCTCGAGGGATCGGTGTTCAACGGCCGTGAGCCGGACAACTACCGATTCAATCTCGACTATCAGGGAGGACGGCTGGACTCGTACGCGGCGCGTCTCACGCTGGTGCCGTCGAGCCGCGTGACCGCGTCGGCGTGGGGCGGCTACATCTTCGATCACGATCCGCTGGACCCTGGCACCGGCATGCAACGATACGGCGCGTCCCTGCTGACTGTATTGCCTGGAGCGAAGGACGGGGCGTGGTCGGCGGCGTTCGTCGGCGGAATCAACATCCACCATCACGGGGCGCGCGCGCACAACCATGGCGTCGACCCGGCACAGAGCTACCACGTCGCGACCAGTACGCTGGTCGAGACGACCTACGAGCTTGGCGATCGCGCGTCGATCTATGGTAGAGCAGAGCAGGTGCAGAAGTCGGCAGACGATCTTGGATTCAACGGCGCCGACTTGATGCAGCTCTTTACGGTCCGCGCGTTGACACTCGGCGCGACGACGGAGCTCGTAACGGCGCGCGAGCTGTCGTTCGGAATCGGCGCCCGGGGCACGTTGAACGTGCTGCCGACGACGCTCGAACCGACGTACGGGACGCGCACGCCCGTCGGCTTCGCGCTGTTCGTGCGTGTGCGCCCGGAGCGAGCGTCCGGCCCGTCGATGCGCGCCGCGAGCCCGGTGGCTGGATCGAGGTAACCGGTTCGGGTATCATCCACTCGACCCAGTCCTCCATCCCGTTTGCGCTCGCTCTTCAACTATTTCCTCCGTGGCCTGGTCGTCGTCGCGCCGGTCGCGCTGACGGTTTACGTCTGCGTCGTGATCTTCACGACGATCGACAGTTGGCTCCGCCTGCCCGTGCCGGGTGTCGGCTTCCTGATCATGCTCGCGCTGATCACCGGCGTGGGATTCATCGCGTCGAATCTCGTCACGACCAGCCTGGTCGGTTTCGTCGATCGAGCGCTCGAACGGTTGCCGTTCGTGCGGCTACTCTATTCGTCGGCGAAGGACATGCTCAACGCGTTCGTCGGCGAGAAGCGGCGCTTCGATAAGCCGGTGCTCGTGTCGGTCACGTCCGACGGGTCGGTGAAGGTTTTGGCGTTCCTCACCTCCGATTCGCTCGCCGCGCTCGGCGCCAAGGATCACGTGACTGTGTACATGCCGCAGTCGTACGGGCTCGCCGGACACATCCTCGTCGTGCCATCGAATCACGTGCAGCGCATCGACGCCGACGCCGCCGAGGTGATGGCGTTCATCATCTCGGGTGGCGTCACGCAAGTCGAGCAGAAGCCGCTGAAGGTTCCGCTCTCCTGACGGACGACGGCTACCCGTTCGAGATTCGCCAGTCGCCGATCCAAGGATTCGGCGCATTCGCCACGCGCCCGATACCCGCGGGCACGCGTCTCATCGAATACGCCGGCGAACGCCTCACGCCCGCCGAAGCCGACGCACGCTATCCCGACGTAGAAGGTGAGCGGCACCACACCTTCCTCTTCGCGATCGACGACGACGTGGTGGTCGACGCGGCGGTCGGCGGCAACGAGGCGCGGTTCATCAACCACTCGTGCGACCCGAACTGCGATGCGGTGATCGACGACGGCCGCATCTGGATCGAGACGATTCGCGACGTCGAGCCGGGCGAAGAGGTCGCGTACGACTACGCATACGTTCTCGAGGAGCGCCACACCCCTGCGGCCAAACGCCGCTATCCCTGTACCTGCGGCGCCCGCAACTGTCGCGGGACGATCCTGGCGCAAAAAAGCCCCAATCGGCGCAAAACCCGCTAATTGGGGTCAGACCCCATTTCGCCGAATGGGGTCAGACCCTGTCGCAATTTGGGCGGCAGATTGCGCGGGCGCCCCGTCAGCCACCGGTCGAGCGGGGCCAGACGTTGTTCGTCTTGTCGACGTCCACGATCCGGTTCGTCGGGTCGAGCTGCACCTTCGTCAGCTTCTTGCCCTTGAACTCGTAAACGCGGTCGTAGAAGAATGGATTCGTGCTCCAGACCTCGGCCGGATACGTGACGTCCTGCGTCGAGCCGTCGCTGAAGGTGAAACGCGCGCGGATCGGCAGCACGCCCTTCGCATAGTTCCTGAAACGGACCGCGACCGAGTCGATGTCGCCGGACTGCTTGTGCGCAACCGTGTCGACGCCGACGTCGAAGTGCTCGTTCTCGAGGAACCATTCGCGGAAGAACCAGTCCAGACGCTTGCCGCTGACGTCTTCCATGGTCTTGAAGAAATCGGCCGGGCCCGGATGCTTGAACGCCCATCGGCGCGCGTACTCGCGGAACGCCTCGTCGAACGCCTGCGGGCCGAGGATCTCGTCGCGAAGCTGCGCCAGACCGACGGCCGTCTTCACGTACGCGTTTTCGCCGAGCAGCTGTGGGTTGATGCGGTCGGGCTGAACTTCGAGCGGCTCGTCGACGTTGTGCGACATGAAATTCTCGACCATCGCGCGGTTCTCGGCGACGCGCTGCTCGTACGTGCCCTTTTCAGGATACCGACGCGCCTCCGAGAAGTAGTTGATGAAGGTGTTGAAGCCTTCATCCTGCCACATGTGCATGCGCTCGTTGGAGCCGACGATCATCGGGAACCACATGTGGCCGATCTCGTGCGTCACGACGTTGTACAAGTCGTACTTGTCGGCACTCTTGTTCTCCATCGCGACCATCGGGTATTCCATGCCGCTGATCGGTCCCTCGACCGCCGTGATCTGCGGATACGGATACGGGAACCAGCGCTCGGAGTATTCCACGATCGACATGCGCGACATGTCCGCCGCGTCCTTCCACGTCTCGATCGCGCTCGGCCGGTAGTACGCGAACGCCATGTGTCCCTGCCAGCTCGACGCATCCCACATGTACTCGGGGGACGCCGCCCACACCGCGTCGCGCACATTCTTCGCCGCGAAGCGCCAGGTCATCGTTCCCGTCTTTCGCGGACGTGCGCTGCCGTTCTTGAGGTCGTCCTGTGTGACGATGCGCACCGGCGTATCGGACTTCGACGCCTGCGCGAGCCGCGACACCTGCGCCGCCGTCAACACTTCCGCGGCGTTCTGCAGTGCACCGGTCGCCGCGACGATGTATCCCGCCGGCACGGTCACCGAGAGATTGTAGTCGCCGTATTCGAGATAGAACTCGCCTTGTCCGAGATACGGCTCGGTGTTCCATCCGCGCAGGTCGTCGTAAACGCAGACGCGCGGATACCATTGAGCAAGCTCATACAGGGCGCCGTCTCGTCCCATGCGATCCGCGCCGTGCTCCGGAATCATGAAATGCCACGCGACGTCGAACGTCGCGACCTGTCCCGGCGCGAGCGGCGATACGAGATCCACCTTCATCACCGTGCCTTCGACTCGTGACTTGAGCGGCGTCTTCTTCGCGGCGATCACCTGATTGAAACGGTCGATGGCGTCTCCACCCTCGAAATTCCGCGCGCCGAAACGCGAGTCCGCCGGAAAGACGAAGGAATTGAGCGAACCGTTCCTGAACGCGTTCTGCTCGACCTGGAACCAGACGAAGCGCAGCGTGTCGGGCGAGTTGTTGGTGTAGCGCAGTGTCATCTCGCCGTGCAGCGTCTTCGCCGCCGTATCGAGCGTCCCGTGAAGATCGTAGTCGGCCCGCTGTTGCCAGTAGCGCGGGCCGGGCGCGCCGGAACCGCTCCGGTACACGTTGCCGGGCGGCAGATTCAAAGGCGCGAAGAGCGATGTATCCGGCGCGCCGGTCGCGTCGAACGTACGGACGGGATTCATCGGACGCGGCGGCTGCGAAGCGCCCGCGCCCTGAGCGATGAGAGAACTCGAACCGAGCGCGGCGGCGAAAACCGCGGCGGCGAGCGAACGCGAGACTGAGTGCATAGTGACGATCGGGCTGAAGACGTTGGCGAACCGACGAGGCTGCTGGCTACCAAAGCGGCTCACCGCTTCACGTATACCCTCGTCTTTCCGTCGCGTTCGAATGCAATGATGTTGTAAGGCTGCTTGGTCGAACCTTCCATCCCAGGCGACCCCACAGGCATGCCCGGTACCGCAAGACCCATGACCGCGGGTTTTTCGGCAAGCAGCTTCTTGATGACGTCCGCCGGCACGTGTCCTTCGACGACGTACTTGCCGACGACGGCCGTATGACACGACTGCAGCGCGTCCGGTACGCCCATCGTGCGCTTGACCGACGGCATATCGAGCGAGTCGCGCACCGTTGCCACAAATCCGTTCGCGCTCAGGTGCTTCACCCATCTGGCGCAGCACTCGCATGCGGGATCTTTGTACACGGCGACCACGGGAAGCGGCTCGGCCGCGACGATTCTACGTGAAACGAGAACGCCGGCGGCGCCGAGAACGGACGAGCGAAGCCAATCGCGACGAGACAGCATGAGCAACCCCCGAAATCCATCGATGATGTGTGCCCTCAATCTAGCCGGCTCGCCTCGAGCGGAGCCGCATCGGGGTCGCGTGACGTCCACGACGACGTTTGATTCCGGCATGCTCGAGATGTCCCGCCCCCGCCCCGAGCTCCGGGAGCGCATCGCGTTACGGGTGTTGCAAGCCGGATCGATCGCCCTGGTGCTCGCGTCGCTTCCCTACAAGGCCTTCGACCTCGATCGATACTTCGTCCCGAAAGAGCTCGTGCTCCACGTATGCGCCGTCGTCGCCGCGGTGTTGCTGTTGCGAGGCCTGCCGCGGTTGACGCTTTCGGTGATCGACATGGTGCTCGTGGCGTTCCTGTTCGCGGGCGTCGTCTCGTCGCTCTTCGCGGTGAACTCGTGGTCGGCCGAGCGCGCGCTCGCCATCTCGTGCTCCGGGCTCGCGCTGTACTGGTCGGCGTCGGCGATTCGCCGCGCCGGTTTGGTGGCGCCGCTGCTCGTCGCCCTGGCGGTGGGGATCGTTCTCGCCGCGGCGACGTCGCTCGCGCAGGCATACGGCCTTCAAACCGAATACTTCAGCCTCAATCGCGCGCCGGGCGGCACATTCGGCAACAGGAATTTCATCGCGCATCTCAGCGCGATCGGTGCGCCGGTCGTCGCGCTCGTGTCCCTCACCGTTCGCCGCAGAGGTGGAAGCGTCTTCGGCGCCGTGTCGATGGCGATCCTCGCCGCGGCGCTGGTCATGTCGCGCAGCCGCGCGGCGTGGCTGGCCGTCCTCGTGCTGGCCGTCCCGGTCGGCGTGCTCGCTGTTGGAACATGGAACCGGTGGTGTCAGCCGCGAACGCTACGCCGGCTGATCGTGCTCGGCGTCGCGGCGGGTGTCGGCGCGCTCGCCGCCGTGGTGCTCCCGAACCGGCTCGAGTGGAAGAGCGACTCGCCGTATCTCGATTCTGCGGCAGGTTTAGTAAACTATAAAGAGGGCAGCGGCCGTGGGCGAATTGTGCAGTACACGAATTCGCTCCACATGACGCGCGTACATCCCGTGCTCGGCGTCGGCCCGGGGAACTGGTCGGTCGTCTACCCGAAATACGCCTCGCGCAACGACCCCTCCATGTCGAGCGACGACGGGCTGACGTCGAACCCGTGGCCAAGCAGCGATTGGATCGCGTATCTCTCCGAGCGCGGCGCGACCGGCGTGGTGTTGCTGCTCGTCGCGATGGTTGGTCTCCTCGGTCGCGCGCTCTCGGATCTCAAACGACAAGACCGCAACGCCGAGCAGGTGCTGACGGCGATCACGCTCGTCGGAACGCTCGTCGCCACGGCGGTCGTCGGCGCGTTCGACGCCGTGCTGCTCGTCGCGGCGCCGACGTTTTTCGTGTGGACATTGGCCGGCGTGCTGTCGCCGACTCCCGAGCGCGGGTTTACCCTCGGACGATGGGCCCCGGTCACGGCGATGCTTGCCGTCGTGGTGTGCGGCGGAATCGCGATCGCGAGGTCGGCGTTCCAAATCGCCGCGATCGCCACGTTCAGTACGTCGACGCGTTTGGCGTCGCTCGATCAGGCGTCGTCGTATGATCCCGGGAGCTATCGAATCCATACGCGTGTTGCCGCCGCCTACTTATCGCGCGGCGACTGTGCCCGTGTTCGCCCGCATGCCCGCGCCGCCCGCGCGCTCTTTCCGAACGCCGCCGAACCGCGGCGACAACTCGCCGCTTGCGGTAGCCGGTGACGGCAAGTCCTCGCGTCGCCAACATCGGCGAACGTGGCGCGCGCCGCCGACGGCGCGCCGGAATCCTTCTCGCGGTGCTCGCGGCGGCGGCGCTCATCGCGTTGATCGTCGTCGGCGCTCCCCCGTGGAGCCGCTTGCTCATCGGCATTCCGGCGGGTCTCGCCTCCGCCGAGCTCATTCAGGCAAAGGAAAAGACGTGAGTGGCGCTTGCCACGCTCGGGAAGCGTGAGCGCGACGCCGGACCGAGCACGTTGTCGGAAGACGAACGGCCGATCGTCCGTCGCCGAGCACTCGGGATCGTCGGCCGTTCGATACTGATCGCGATCGCCGCGGCGATCGTTGCCTATCTCGTTTGAGGCGCTATCGCGAGAACTGCGCGCCGCGCCCCGGCGGCGGATTCCCGCGAGCCGGCGGGAACGGCATGCCGCCCGGCTTTCCGCGTTCGGGCAGGAGATACGCCGGCGGCGGCGGCTCGTTGTAGCCGCGATGGCACGTCGCGCAGCCGATCTTCGGCGTGTCCTTCGGGAAAAGCTTCGGCAGCTGGACCTTGTTGATGTCGTCTTGCATCCCCTGCATGAAGCGCGCGCGCACCTTGTTGTTCGATGTGTCGCTGGCCCAGTTGCCCTGCGGCGCGAGCCGATGACAGTTCGTGCAATTCCACCCCATCGCCTCGCCGTACTCCTTGTCCATCTTCGTGACGAGGTCTCCGGCGGAGATGTTCTTCAGCACCTGTACGTTCTTGAAGACCTCGCCCGCCGGCTGCGACTCGCGCCCCGCGATGTCATGCATGACCTGCGTGACGAATACCGCGCGCAGCTTGGCGAGACTGTCGCGTGACGGCGGCGGGCGTCGCGGCGGTGCGTTGGCGGGGACGTTCGCCGTCGCGTTCGGAGCGGCTGTTGTGCTTCCAGGACCCGGCGCCGGCGCCGGCGTTGCCGCTGCGCGCGTGCAGGACACCACAATGAATGTCATTCCCACCAGCGCGATTCTTTCGCGCGTACGTCCCGGCATGATCGCCCCGTCCTCGGCAAAGTCCGACACCAAAGCGCTTCCGCCTGACTACGGTTTCCGAGGCGGAAGTGTTGGCGTCCACTTGGCGATTCGTCCGCGCGGGCCGACCGCCCAACCGTCATCACGCGTCGCGAACATCACCGTGTTATAGGCGACCGAATCGATCATCGTCCAGCTCTCACCCGCGTCGTCGGAGCGCGCCGTCCCTCCGAGACCGACCGCGACGAGTGACCGGCCCGATGTTCCGGGCACGAACGCGACGCCGGACATGTAGCCGAGCGGCATCGGGCCGCGCGCGATCCGCCACGTCGCGCCACCGTCGCTCGTGATCGCGACGTTGTCGAACGGCTGCTTTGGCTTGGTGTAGTCGCCGCCGACGACGACACCGTGCGTCGCGTCCGAGAACGCGACCGAGAAGATGCCCGATGCCGAGCTTCCCGCATGAACCGGCGTATCTGCCACACTCCACGTCCGGCCGCGATCCGTCGAACGAAAGACGCGCGCCGTCGCCGCCCCACCAGTTCCGATCCAGACGTTCGACGATCCCTGAACGACGAGACAGGTGCCGCTCGCCGCAAATGCCGCCTCGCCGGGCAACATCGCCGGGATGCGATCCGCCGGGAAGCGGGTCCACACCTTGCCGCCGTTATCCGTCACGATCACGAACAGTTTGCCGTCCGCGGGATCGCTCAACGCGATGCCATGGTCGTCATCCCAAAAGGCGAGCGCGTCGAGGAACACGCCTTTCTCGAACGTCGTGAATTGTCGCGACCATCTCGCCCCGTCTTCCGTGTGAAAGATTTGTGCTTGATTGGAGTCGGCGAGTCCGGCGCTCATCGTCCACACGCGACGGCCGCTCGTCGCGAAGATGGCGCGGAGGTCGAGCGCCGCTGCTCCCGGGACGGTGTCGATCTTCCACGTCTTGCCGCCGTCGGAGGTATGCGCCACGCGCCCGCGCGTTCCGCTTGCCCAGACAACCGAACCGCTCACGGCGCTCAATCCACGAAATTCGGCTGTCGTCCCGCTCGGTTGCGGTGCCCACTGCGCCGACGCGACGTGAGCGCCGGCCAGCAGGCACGGAATCAGACTTTTCATATCACCCCCACCAGAATGACGCGGCGATGATCACATACAAACCGACGAGTGCCAAGCCCTCGATCCAGATCGTCTCGCCGTCGTTGACGATGATCGCCGACGTGAGCGTCGTGAGCAGCAGCGCCGCGATGAGCAACGGCGGCACGACCAGCGTCAACACCGGCCCCCCGAGCACGAACGACAACAACACGAGTGCCGGCGCGACCACCAGCGCGATCATCAACGAGCTGCTGAGGATCACGCTCATCGCGTAGTCCGGTCTGTTCTTCGCCGCCAGCCGGATCCCCGCCACGTTCTCGACAGCGTTTCCCGCGATTGCCACGACAACGATTCCCGCGAAGGCCTGCGAGATGTGCAGTGCTTTGATCGCCGGCTCGAGCGCCTCTACGAACCATTCCGACACCACCGCGGCGCCGGCCGACGCCAACACCAGAACGGTCACCGCGAGGCCAAGCGGCCAGTGCTGCGCGCCCGCGACGTCGGCCTGTGGGGCGTGGCGCAGCGAGCGCTGTGGATCGGCGCTGAGAGAGAAGGGAAGGCTCGCGAAGAACACGACGAGCAGAAGCACCGCGCAGGCGGCGCTCAACGGGACTTCGTGCGCCGACGCCGGCGTATGCAGCTCGAACGCCAGGGTCGGAATCGAAAACGCCGCCACGGCCAGCATCATCAGCGACACGATCATCCGCGGCGACTCGGCGTCGAACGTCTGCCGTCCGTGCTTCAGACCTCCGACGAAGATCGCGACGCCCAGCACGAGAAGAGAATTCCCGAGGATCGACCCGATCAACGCCCCCTGAACGACCTGTACGAGGCCGGCCCGGAGGCTGAACGCGCAGACCAGCAGCTCGGGAAGGTTGCCGAGCGCCGACTGCAATACTCCCGTCGCGCCAGGGCTCAAGTGCTCCCCAACGTGCTCTGTTCCGCTCGAGACGTTCACGGCGAGGAGCGACAGCGCCGCCGCCGCGACGACAAAGCGAAGCACGTCGTTCGCGCCGGTGAAGTGCAGCACCCCGGCGGCGACGACCGCGGCCGCGGTGATCCCGAATACGAGGATGTCATTCCGCTGGAGCACGCTGGTTCGCCTCCTAGATTTGACGACGAGCGAATCTAACACGGCCCCCCTTATCCCCTGTCACCGATGCTCGATCTCGCCGCCATCCGCGATGCGCGCGCGCGGGTCTCCAACCGAATTCACATCACACCGACGCTCTCCTCCCGGCGCCTCGGCGAGCGTGCGGGTGTTCGCCTCTTTCTCAAGTGCGAGAACCTGCAGAAAACGGGATCGTTCAAGGTTCGGGGGGCGCTGAACAAGCTGGCGAGCCTGAGCGACGCAGAACGTGCGCGCGGGGTCGTCACCGTGTCGGCGGGGAATCACGCGCAGGCCATGGCGTGGGCCGCGCATTCGGCGGGCGTCCGTGCCGTCGTCGTCATGCCGCAGACGGCATCACCCGCCAAGGTCGAAGCGAGCCGCGGCTACGGCGCCGAAGTCGTGCTCCATGGGGCGAGCGGAAACGAGTCGTTCCCGCACGCGCTCGAGCTGGCGCGCGACCGTGGCCTCACCTTCGTCCACCCGTTCGACGACGAACGGATATGCGCCGGCGCCGGGACCACGGGCCTCGAGCTGCTCGAGCAGGTCGGCGACGTGGATGTCGTCGTCGTGCCGATCGGCGGCGGTGGCCTGATCTCCGGCATCGCGGTCGCGATCAAGGAGAGCAATCCGAAGATCCGCGTCTACGGCGTCGAGCCCACGGGCGCCGCGTCGACGCGGCTGAGCCTCGACTCCGGCCGCGCGATGCGACTCTCGACGATGAAAACGATCGCCGATGGTCTCGCCGCGCCGATGACCGGTGAGCTGAACTACGAGATCGTAAAACGCTACGTGGACGATGTGATCGTCATCGACGACGACGTCATCGCGGAGGGCGTGCGACAGCTACTTTCGTCCGCCAAGCTGCTCGCCGAGCCCGCCGGCGCGGCCGGAGTCGGTGCGCTGCTCGCCGGCGCCATTCCCGTGGGTGAGGGCGAGCGCGTTGCCGCCATCGTCAGCGGTGGCAACGTCGACGCCGCCAAACTCGCGACGATTCTGGCCGGCTCCTGAACCGGCTAACGCCGGCGCCTTCCGATCGCGGAATGCCCACATCGTCACGAGCAGCCACACCACGCCGACCGCCATTCCCGCGAAAACGTCCGTTGGCCAATGGACACCGAGGTAAATGCGCGAGTACAAGCTGGCGAGCATGATCGGAATGAACACGTAATACGGCCAGCTCCATCCCTTCACACGGTGGAGAATCATCGCCAGGGTGATCAGCACGGAAATGCTGGCGATGGCATGGCCGCTCGGGTACGAGCTCCAACCGTACCAGCCGCGTCGCTCGAACAAATCCGGACGGGCGCGGTCGAACATCGCCTTGAGCGACGGATTGAGCAGATAGCTGCCGAGTTGCACGACGGCGAGCCGCATCGCGTCGTTCGCGGCGTGCTGGCGCTTCCACAGCCACCACACGATCAGCGCGATGCCGGGGATCAGTGAGATGTTCGTTCCGAACCACGGGAAGATCAGCATGAACGGGTCGATGGCCGGCGGAATCGAGCCATGGATCCAGATCATGAGACTCCGCTCCCACGGGAGCCCCGTGTTCCAGTTGCCGGTCGATACGGTCAGCTTCGCGCTGACATAGCCGGCCAGAAATGCCAACCCGAAGCCGACGAGGATCTCGATCCATCGCTGGCGCCACGGACTGGGTTCGGACACGGGCAAGCCATTCTCGATCACGGTTGCCATGCCCGTGGGTCAGGGCACGTACCCTGCCAGGAAACCGGCCAGGAGGAACGACCCATGGCACACGACGACCGCAAAGATCCCGGATCACCCGACCAAGACCCGCAGCGCGAAGGTGGTGGTGGAGGCGGGGAAGAAAGACGCGAAACAGGTTTCGCGTACGGCGCGAACGAAACCGAGCAAACCCGGGAACGCGAGCGCGCGCCCTACGACAAAACGGACGAGATCGGCGAGATCACGGAGACCGAGCTGCCCTAGCACGGCTCAGTCCGCCAGTCCACGGCCTTCGACGGTCATCATCGTCCCGACCATCGTCGCGACGAGACGCTCCGTCGTTCCGTCAAACGCGAGCACCTCCCCCCAACACACTGTGACGGTCTTTCCGGCGCGGATGACACGACCCTTGGCGAGCACGTGGTCGCCTGCGGCGGGAGCGAGGAGATTGATCTTGAACTCGACGCTGAGCACGGCCGCTCCCGGCGGCATCAGCGACAGCGCCGCGTATCCGCACGCGCTGTCCGCGACAGACGCGAGCGCGCCGGCATGGAGAAATCCGTGCTGCTGTGTGAGCTCGGTCCGTACCGGCAGCTCGAGATCGACTTCGCCCGGCTCGACCCGAACGAGCCGGGCGCCGAGCGTCGCCATGAAAAGCTGGCGCTCGAAGCTGGCGCGAACGCGCGTCGCGTAGTCCGGGTCCCGCGGAGCGTGTTGTATCATTGCTGCCGGCACGCGACGCATACCGCCGGCATTCCGAAGTCCACCATCAGCCGACGCAGCCACGATCCGTAGAGATGCTGGCCGCACAAAACGCGGCGGCACCTGGAACAGGCGCCGCCGGCGATGAGATCGAACCGAACGCCGCAGATCTCGCAGTCGGTCGCCATCTCGGTGTGGGCGAAGACGCGAACCTTGCGACTCACCTCGCGTCCCCGCCATCGATCACGTGCGTCGTTCCCACCCTCCTAAAAACGCGGCTTCTTCGCGTTCGTTTCCCGCGGCCGCGCGCGCGCCAGTGTCCACACGACGATCGTCGCGCAGCTGCTCTGGCCCGGCTTGGTGAACTGCGGTGGCGTCTCGCTGCCGTGGTACACCTCGACGGCGACGATCTCGTTCGGTCGGACGTACGAATCGACGTCGCCCGGCTGCATCGGCTCCCAGTACGTGCCGTCGACATAGACGTTCACGCATCCGCCGCTCGCGTTGCGCGAGTCGGTGATCACGTAAGTGCGACCGTCGCCCGTCGGCGAGATGCGAAGCCCCGGATCGATGCGCATCACGTCGCTGAACGACATCGATTCGTGGTTGATCTGCTTGCCATCGTAAAAGCGGCCCATGCCGGTCTGCTTACGCTGCAAGTAGCCGAGGTCGGAGAGTGCTTTGTCCTGCGCTGCCTCGACGCGCATCGTCTGCAGCATCGGAATGGCATCGCTCATCGTGACGGTTGCTGGCGTCGTGTTGTTCGACGAGAGCTCCACCGCGACCTCGGTTACGGAGTAGCCGAGCTTTCGCACTTCGATCGCCTGCGTTCCGGATGGCAGACTGTCCAGCGTGAACTCACCGTTCGCCTTCGACAAGGCCACCTTGTCGCCGCCGCCTTGAATCGTGATGCGAGCGTCGCGAAGCGGTTGGCCCTTCTTGTCGAGCACGCGTCCGCTGACGCGCGCCGTTCCCTTGGCGACGCGCTTCACCTTGCCGCTGTCGTTTTTCACTTCGACGACTGCCTGGTGCTGCGACACGATGCTGAATCCACGCAGCGCCAGGAACCCGTTCGTCACCTCGGCCGGCACTTCGCCCGAGCTGACGCCGTTGCGGAACACCTGAACCTTGCCGGTCATGTCGCCCGGGATGCCGCAGATCTTGTAGCCGCCGGTCGAGTCGACCGTCGCCTCGCGCGTACGCAGCTGCTTTCTGCCGATGATGTCCGTCTCGTAAAACACGAGCTGCACCTTCGCGCCGATCGCCGGGCCCTGGCTATCCGGATCGCGTACGAAGCCCACCATCATCGCGGGACCACGCGTGCGTTGCGCTGACGTGCAAAACACCGAAGCCAATCGCTCCGGGCTCGGGATGCTCAAGTCGAGATCGCGCACCTCACCGGCGGCGAACGTCAGCTCCGGAGTTCGCATAAGAACGCCGAGCGTGTCGAGCAGCGGATGTAGCACTGTGACGCGATGCGGCCCGGGCGGAATGCTGTCGATCCGAAAGTGGCCATCGGCGTCGGTGGCGCCCGACCGGTTGGCGCCTTCAATGACGACGAGCGCTTTCGACAGCGACGAGTTGTGCACGCTGTCGATCAAGAACCCTTTGAGAGACGCGAGGCCGGCGGCGGCGGGTGGAGTTCCGGGCGTTCCGCTTTGGGCATGGGCTGCCGAAATCGCGAACGCAGGGGCGAACGCGACGGCAAGCGTCCAGCCCACGACTCTGCGTTGGGATGAGCTTGCTTGCTTCATTTGACCGCGAGGTGGAGGGGCCGATTCACTCCCAAGTTACGGTTGGGAGGTCGCGGCTTCTACCCCTCAAACCCACGGTGGGTCGCGGTCGGTCACCCCTGATGCCTCAGGGGCGACCAACCGCCGTTCGATCACCGCCTGACTGTCGCGTTGCTCAGAGACAGGGTCGGTCGGATCGTGAAGTTGATCTTGTCACCCTTCGTGGCCGTCAACGGACCGACCAGGGCCCGCCCACGGCCGTCGTCCGGAATGGCCACTAGATACAGAATGCTCGTGGGCAGCAGGTTCGCGTCGAGCAAAATGCTCGTGGCGTCATTCGGCCCCACCGATCCAATGAACGTCGACTGCCCATTTTGGATGGAGCGGAGCTCCATGCCGCGGTCGTTTTCGTTCCTCACGTTCACCACGGCGGTCCGCGCGGCCTCAGCCGGATCGATCGTCGTGCCGGCGGCCGCGCCCTCACTGTAGCGTGCGCAGGCCGTCCCCAACGTCAGGGATGCGGCGACGAGCGCGACTGCAAATTTGCGTTGTAACATCGATTGCCTCCTTCAGTAAGCGCATGATTCGCGCGCCCGCTCCGAATGGCAGGTTCGATGCCCGGTTAGGCCCTTATGCGTGCTCGAATCGGTTGAGTGAGTCGAGCTCATCGAGCGAAACGAAGGTGTAGGGCCCGCATTGCGTGAGTCCGGCGTCGCGAAAGAAGCGGCTGTACTCCGAATCGGTCCGCTCGTGCCAGCCGATGCGGTCGCCTTCCATGTTGTCGTCGGTGATGAACGCTTCGATGTACGCCACGCCGCCGAGCAGCTGACGAATGGCGCGCAGCCCGCGGATGACCTCGGCGTCCGCGGCGTACTGCAGCACGTCGGCGCATACCACGAGGTCGACGCGCTTTGGGAGACGCATGGCGCCGAGCGTGGCGAGCGTTCCGCGACGAATATTTCGCGACTCGCCGAATCGCTCGAGCACGTACTCGCTCGAGTCGACGCCGATGTAGCGCGCCTGTGGCCGAAGACGCTTGACGATCGGTTGCCATGGCGCTTCGCCGCAGCCCACATCGAGCACGCTTCGAATCTTTCGGCCGATCAGAAACTCGGCGACTGAAACGGCCATGCGGACTTTGCGCTCGAGACTGTCGCGCGTCGCTACCCGGTCGTCACGGTGCCGATACCAGCGGTCGAAATACGAGCGATCGTAGTTTTTCACCGTTGTTTCGTTCGTGGAAAACGTTGGAGGCACATAGTCTGCGAGCCTTCGACTATCCACCTCGACGATGGAGGATGCTGGTGGACGACCAACTTCACCGCGACGAGGGTTTCAGCGGCCGCGAGCAGAAGCTCGCCGAACGCCGCGAGGCCGACTGGGGGCTCGACGAGCTCACCAGAAGCAGGGTTGAACGCGCGGAAGAACGGCCTGCGCTCACGAGACGTGAACGCGAAGAGCGTTGGCCGATCGGGTAGCGCCCCACAGGTGAGACTCACCGCTACTGATCACGGCGAGTGAACTCGATGTAGTCCGTGTACGGCGGCTCTCGTCCGGCAGCGCGTAGTTGGCGCGCGATCTGACCGCGATGATAGCCGCCGTGCATGCTGACGTGCATCACGATATCCGCTACCGAGCTCTCGTACGTGCGGCCTTTGCTGTTGCGATAGGCCACGCGTCGCGCGAGTGCGTGTTCGTCGGCGTCGGCGATCAGCGCGTCGAACAGATCGGCATGCCGCGTCGCCAACGCACGAGCGTCGCGCACGGTGAGCGAAGGCCAGACCGCGACTTCCGCGGGGCGTCCGAGGATTCGCGAATACCACAGATGCTCGACCGCCGCGACGTGCGCGAATAATCGTGCGGCTTCGGGATCGGGGTTGTCGTCGGTCAGTAGTGCGTCGGCGACGACGTTGTCCGCCCAACGCATGTGAGAGAGAAGGCGCAGCAACAGATCGTTCATGTCGAGCCTGGCGGAACGCGATGGTCTCATACATAGTGGGCCATGGACATCGCGTCACGCCCGCACGACCCCGCCGTCGAGGAGATGGCGCGTTCGATTTACGCGCTCTTTCCGCGCTGCATGCGGTGTGGCGAACCGATCGCCCGCTACGAGGACGCCGACGTTCGCATTCTCAGCCATCGCGTCGTGCATCGCGGCGCGTGCGCCGACGCCGAAGACGCTGATCCGGCGCCCGCCCGCCGTCAGGTCGGAATGCCGGGTGACGGCTGATTCGGCGGTAAGTCGATGATGCGTACCGGCGTCTCGTCCGGACCGGTGGGTCCCGGCTCGGGATGAGGCAACGGTTCAGGCGTCGGTCGTGGTGGTTCGGGGGCCGGGGCTGTCATTCGGGCGTCCATGTCGGATTCGCCCGCCGGCTTGCAGGAATCAGGCTTGAGGCTGGACCAGCGGCGGCACTCGCCGCGGAATTGGTGCCCAGCGCGAGCGAACCGTCATCGCCATGACGCCCAACGCCGGTGGAAGCACGAGCCCGATGAGCGGCACGTTGATCTGTCGCGAGATGCCGAGCACATGCATCCCGAGGGCGGTCAGCGCCATCACCACGATCACGCTCGCCAGCCGTCGCGTCGCCGCTTCACCGCGCCCGGACCACAGGTAAACGGGCAACAACACGGCGAGTCCCAGCCAAAGCGGATTGAACAGCAAAACGTTTTCGTTCGAGTGCGCAAAGACGTGGTCTGTCACCGCCCAAAGCAGCACGACGACAGTACCGAGCAATCCGATGATGAGCGACCACAGGGCGCCGACCACGGCCGCCGCGAACCGAATCACGGGGTGCAACGGCGTCGCCAGGAAGCCGAGTGACGTCATCACCGCGGCGACGATGACTCCGCCGAACAACAGCCAGAGTCCCAGATCCGGTGGCGCGGTTGGTTCTGGTTCGCGGGTCGATTGAAACAGCACACGCTCGCTCTTCACGAGCGGCTTCATGGCTCCGTTCGCGTCGAGGACATGAACCTTCGCGATGAAGTCGTGCAACTTCCGCGGGAGGAACATTTCCTCCCACTTGGTCAGGCGTACGTCGGACGGCCGACCGAGGCCGATGTCGACGCCGAGCATGATCGGCATGTTCCCCTGCATGAGGCGGAGGCTGTGCCAGCGATACGTCGCGTCGGTCAACCCCGCGGCTTGCACCGACAACGGCCCGCCGAGCGCGTGATCGAGAATGTCGCGAACCCGCGTCGAGCAGTTGTCGCGGTAGTAGTCGTAGCGATAGTTGACGTTCTCGGGGAGCGCGTTCCGTTGAATCGTCACGAGAATCGAGTCTTTCTGCGCCGGCGTCAGATCGAGCTCCTGCGACAGCACGCTGCGATTCCAGTACCGATACGCGGTCATCACGTCGTCCATCGAGTTACCGCCCATCGAGTAGAGCATCCTTCCCTGAAGGAAATGCGGGATGAAGTGCTCTTGATGGAAGCTGAACACGCCCCAGTTGAAGACGGTGTCTCGGTTCGTGACGTTGTCGTGGATCCACAATGCGTTGTGCCCGAACAGCTCCCAGACCTGCTCGCCGTTGCCCATCGTGAGCAGCGAGATGGTCACATTTTGGCCCTGCTGGTGGAGCGGATCCGGCTGGGCAATCAGGACCGCTTGGCGGGTCGGGCCTGGCGCGGACGCCCCGGAAGAGGGCGAGGACACCGTCTTCGCCTGGGCGCCGATGGCACGCGCCGAGCCGGCAAGTGTCAGAACGCAAATGGCCAGCAGAGGATAGCATGTTCGGAGCATTCGCCGTGGAATCCTAACGGCCTTGCCGACCGGATCCCAGGGCATGGAAGGCCGCCACGGTCGTCGGCCTGCCGCGCGTCCGGCTGCGCATCTTCCGAATCGGCGTGACGGTCGGCCGAAACGGGCAAGTCTCAATTTGAACATTACTTCCGTCACGCTGACGCGTCCGTAGTAAACGAAACGTGCGAGTTCGCTTGCGCCGGTCGGAAGCGTCTGACGAAGTTCCAATCTCCTGTCATTCGTATCGTCACATCTGACGTCGCATTCATGAAAACGCTTCTTGTAACCGGCTCGTCCGGTTTGATTGGATCGGAGGTTGTCGGGTACTTCGCGACCCAGGGTTTCCACGTGCATGGCGTCGACAACAACATGCGCGCCGATTTTTTCGGGCCGGAGGGCGACACTCGCTGGAATCAGCGCCGTTTGCTCGAGACCTACGATCGGTTCCAGCACCACGACCTGGACATTCGAAATCGCGCCGAAGTGCTCGAGTGCATCGCGGCGATTCGCCCCGATCTCATCGTTCACGCTGCGGCGCAACCGAGTCATGATCTGGCGGCATCTCGTCCGTTCGACGACTTCGACGTCAATGCCGTCGGTACGCTGAATCTACTCGAGGCGGCGCGGCGCGTCGTACCGGAGTCGCCGTTCGCGTATATGAGCACGAACAAGGTCTATGGCGATGCGCCGAATCGGATTCGCCTGAAGGAGCTCGAGACACGTTGGGAGTACGACGACGCGGCATACACGAACGGCATCGCCGAGTCTTTCGCAATCGATCAGAGCACGCATAGCCTGTTCGGCGCGTCCAAGGTTGCCGCGGACGTCATGGTTCAGGAGTACGGCAGGTATTTCAAGATGCCGACCTGCTGTCTCCGCGGCGGCTGCCTGACAGGCCCGAACCACAGCGGCGTGAAGCTCCATGGTTTTTTGAGCTACCTCATCAAGAATCACGTCGACGGCAAGCGCTACTCAGTATTCGGCTACAAGGGGAAGCAAGTCCGGGACAACATTCATTCGTTGGACGTCGCGAAGTTCATCCACGCGTTTGCAATGAACCCACGAACTGCCGAGGTCTACAACATCGGCGGCGGGCGTGGAAACAGCTGCTCGATCCTCGACGCGTTCGAGCGAGTGGAGGCGCTGAGTGGACGACCAGCCGAATTCGATTACGTCGAACAGAATCGCGTCGGCGATCATATCTGCTACATCAGCGACCTGAGCAAGATGCGCGCGCATTACCCTTCGTGGGACATCACGAAGTCGCTGGATGACATCTTCACCGAGATCTACGAGGCGGCGGTTTCGAGGCACGCCCGCGTGTGAAGGTCCTGATCACCGGCATCTGCGGGTTCGTAGGAAGCGCCCTGGCGCGCTACCTCCGTGGACAGCGAGACGCTTCCTCACTGCAGATCCTCGGGCTCGATAACTTGTCGCGACTCGGGAGCGAGACGAACCGGCACGCGCTTGGCGGACTCGGGATCACCGTGTTGCACGGCGACGTGCGCCTTGCGACCGACCTCGAGGCGTGCGGCGAAATCGACTGGATCATCGACGCGGCGGCGAATCCCAGCGTCCTTGCCGGTGTAGACGGCCGAACGAGCACTCGCCAACTCGTCGACAACAATTTGACCGGCACGATCAACCTGGTCGAGCATTGCAAGTCGGTCGGCGCGGGCCTCGTGCTCCTCAGCACGAGTCGGGTGTATTCGATTCCGCCGCTCGCCGCGATGCCCGTGCGCGCCGAGTCGGGGGCGTTTCATCTTGATCTTTCCACCTCGATCCGCGGGTTGAGCGCGGCGGGAATCTCGGAGGAGTTCTCGACGAGTCCGCCGCTGTCCTTGTACGGAGTGAGCAAGCTCGCGTCCGAGGCGATCGCGCTCGAGTACGGCCACACGTTCGATCTTCCGGTCTGGATCAACAGATGCGGCGTTCTTGCCGGCGCGGGACAGTTCGGGCATGCCACACAGGGCATCTTCTCGTTTTGGATCAACGCGCACCTGCGCCGGCGACCGCTCTCGTATATCGGGTTCCAAGGAAGCGGCTTACAGGTTCGCGACTGCTTGCACCCCGCCGATCTCGGCGCCATCGTCCTGAAGCAACTGGACGCCGGCGCGCCGGGTGCACGCCCGAACGTCGTCAACGTATCCGGCGGCGTGGAGAACAGCATGTCGCTCCGACAGCTGACAGAGTGGTGCGACCAACGATTCGGTGCGCACGCGGTCGCCAGCGACCCGCGCCCACGTCGATTCGACGTTCCGTGGATGGTGCTGGACTCGGCGCTTGCGTCGCGCACCTGGCAGTGGCGCCCGTGTTTTGGGCTGCCGGCGATTCTCGAAGAGATCGCCGCGCACGCCGAGGCGCATCCGGAGTGGCTGCACGTGTCGGGGGCCGCCTGATGAACCCTCCCGCCGCCAACGAATCTCTTGAGCTGTTGTCGGTCGTGATCCCGGCGCGCGACGAAGCCGGCTGCATCGCCTCGACCGTGCAACACCTGCACCTCGAGCTGTCGCTGCATCACGTGCCGCACGAGATAATCGTCGTGGACGACGGCAGCACGGACGAAACGTGGGACGTCCTCCAGTCCATCGCCGCGCGGAGCCGCAACGTTCGCCCGGTGCAGAATACCGGCGAGCACGGATTCGGCCGCGCGATCATTCGCGGGCTCGACGCTATGCGCGGCGATGCCGTCGTCATCATGATGGCCGATGAGTCGGATGACTGCCGCGACGTGGTTCGGTATTGGGAAGCGCTGAACGAGGGCTGGGATTGTGTCTTTGGCAGCCGTTTCATGCGTGGCGGCGGCGTCATCGATTATCCGCGCGTCAAGCTCGCGGTCAACCGCATGGCGAACCTGTTCATTCGCCTGTTGTTTCGCATTCGGCTCAACGACACGACGAACGCGTTCAAGGCGTATCGAGGCAGCGTGATCCAGGGTTGCCGTCCGTTCATTTCGCCGCACTTCAACCTCACCGTCGAGCTTCCGCTCAAGGCGATCGTCCGCGGCTTTTCTTGGACGACGATTCCGATCACGTGGAGGAACCGCCGTACCGGACTGCCGAAGCTCAAGATCAAGGAGATGGGCAGCCGCTACCTGTTCATCTGCGCCTACGTCTGGCTCGAGAAGTATTTCAGCATGGGCGACTACCGGCACCACGACTCGGCAACCGGTTCGGTAGTCCCTCCGGTGGCGGCGCCGCGAATCCCCCCCCCGACACCGTCCAGCGTCGTCGGGCAGCCGGCGAACAAAACCTAGGCGATCATGTCGGATACCCAGGCCGAGCTGACCGCGGAACTGCAAAACATCTACGAAGCGCGGTTCGCGTCGACGCACGCGTACCGGAACGAAGTCTGGAAAGTTCTAACGGCAGTTTTTTTTCAAAAGCTCGTTCCACCGAATGCCGCCGTCCTGGACCTGGGCTGCGGCTACGGAGAGTTCATCAATAACATTGAGGGTGCCGCGAAATACGGGATGGACCTGAATCCCGATGCTGCACGCTATCTCTCACGCGACGTCCGCCTGCTGGCGCAAGACTGTTCCGCTCCGTGGGGGCTGCAGGACGACTCGCTCGACGTCGTATTTACCAGCAACTTCTTCGAGCACCTGCCGGACAAGCGCGCCTTGTCGCGCACGCTCTACCAAGCGCACCGGTGCCTCCGACACGGAGGTAAGCTGATCGCGATGGGACCGAACGTCAGAGCACTTCCCGGCCAGTACTGGGATTTTTTCGACCACCACGTCGCGCTCAGCGAGCGTTCACTTTCCGAGGCGTTGCGTATCACCGGGTTCGCCGTCACGCGGAGCGTCGCTCGCTTCCTTCCGTTCACGCTCGTCGACGCGCCGCGATACCCGTTGTTCACTCTTCGTGCATACCTGTCGCTGCCAGTCGCCTGGAAGGTGTTCGGCCGTCAGTTCCTCGTCGTCGCGGAAAAGCAATGACCTTGCAACCAGCCGCCGTCGCCGACGCGAGGTACTCTTCGCCACCGATGGCCACGACAAGTCGAAGCGGTGGACGTTCGTCGATCGCCGCGACCGTTGCGGCGGCGGTCTTCGGGTTGCTGATGATCGTCCCTTGGCAACCGGAATGGACGCCGCATCAGCTGGGGTACCGCGATTTCTCGTGGATCTGGGCGTTGAGCGAAGCATTCAGACACGGAAGGGTCTTCGGCCGGGATTTCATTTTCACGGCTGGGCCGCTCGGCTTTCTGGGACCGAGAGGGTACATCCCCGCGACGGGGCCGGCCCTCTGGATCGGCTGGAGCGCAATCGCGGTGACCTGGTCCGCCGTGCTCTGGCGACAGCTCTCCCGATCGCTACCGCATCCGGTCGCTCGCGTCGTGTTGTTCGCTGTGACGGTGATCTGTGCCGTGGTTTCCTGCGATGCTTTCTTCCTGTCGATTCCCGTTCTTGCTGCGGCGATTGCGGTCACGGCAGCCGACCGTGACGGCGCGCCGTGGGATCTTCTTGCTATATCGGTGCTTCTCGCTGCCGGATCGCTTGTAAAGTTCTCGTTCCTTGCGGGCGGCGTCGCGACCGTTGCCATGATGACGGTCTGGGACATCATGAGACGCCGCCGGCCGCTTGTTGGTCTGGCGTACGGCGCGGCCGTCCTGATCATGTGGCTCGCCTGCGGACAGCCTCTCGGCGCATTCGCCGAGTTCATGAGAACATCCATGCAGGTATCCGGTGGGTATACCGCCGCAATGTCCCTGGACATGGGCGATCGCCGAGTGCTGCTCGCCGTTGCCGCGGCGGTCGCGCTCGTGGTTGCGGCATCGGTGGTGATCGCGATAAGGCGCCGAACAATTGGCCTGGGAATGGTCATCACCGTTTTTTTCGCGACGTGGCTTCTAGTTGCAAAGGCGTCCTTCGTTCGATTCGATTCCGGACACCAGCTGATCGCGCCACTCTGGGCGGTGACGGCCCTTCCGGTGTTGTGGACGGCGATCGCTGCGTTCGATGCGAGCGCCGCGACGATGGCGATCGTGGGCTTCGGGTTCGCCGTCTGCTGCGTCGCAACAGAGCTCGCTCTGCGAGACGCGGAACGCCCTGGATTGGCCTCGACCGCTGTTGCGGTTCCCGCAAGACTGTATCGGTCGCTCCGTACGATGATCATGCCCCGGGACGCATTGCGGCAGGAGGCGACGAGCTTTGATGCGATGCGTCGAGAAGCGGTCGCCCATGATCCTCTGCCGAAAATCGACGGAACGGTCGACGTCTACCCCGATGACCTGGCTGTCGTGTTGTCGCATGCATTCGCGTACGCACCCCGCCCGGTTCCCCAGAGCTATACCGCCTACACGCCACAACTCGCCGAACTGAATGCGGCGCATTTGCGGGGCAGAAATGCGCCGGAGAACATTCTCTTCGACATTGGACCCATCGATCTTCGCTTCTCGGCAATGGAGGACGGGTCGTCTTGGCCGGAAATCTGGCGGCACTACTCGTTCGCCGGCGACACGGGAGGGTTTCTTTGGCTTCGTCGAAGGATCAATGGCCACCCGACCGCCGATCCACGTCCGCTGCCGGGGATCACCGCGACGATAGGGACTCCATTTCAGGTGCCGGATGTGGCCTGCGGCGGCGTGATGGCTGAATTCGGGCTGCGGCCGACGTTGTTGTACCGACTTAAGACTCTGCTCTGGAAAGGGCCGAGCGTCGTCCTTCGTCTCTCACCGGGACCAGGCGATAGGGCCCTGATACCGGCAATGACGACTGTTCCTTTCTTGATTTCGCCGGTGATCGAGACGCGAAGACATTTCGCCGAGTTCATGCAAAGGGGTTTCACGGCTGATAGCGCAGGGCGCCCCCGAACCGCCGAAGTCCGGGTATTGGCAGCGAAACCGGAACGCTACTTTGCCCCCGACTTCGCCGTCACCTTTCGTTCGGTCGCGCCGATCGATGCGTGTCCCCCTACCCAGCCCTGAGGCGCCGTAGTGTCACGAGTTCTGATCAGCACATCGCCGTCCATGGACCCCATCGCCCCTCCTCCGACTCTGAACGTGGTGCGACGCAAGACGTCGCTCGCCAAGATCATCGCCGAGCTGTGGGATTCACGCGATCTCGTCGTCCAGTTCATGCGTCGCGACATCACGATCCGGTACGCCCAGGCCGTGATGGGATTCGCCTGGGCGCTGGTGATGCCGCTACTCATCGTCGGCGCTGGGCTGGTCTTCAGAGTGGTCTTGTCGACTCTCTCGAACAGTCCGATCGAGAGCGCCGGCATCGCCGGACTGGCAGCCAAGGCGGTGCCGTGGGTGTTCTTTTCCGGTGGTCTTACCACGGCGACGCAGAGCCTTCTCGCCCATTCGAACCTGATCGGAAAAGTCTACTTTCCGCGCGAGTCGATTCCCATCGCGTCGGTCTTTGCTCAGCTCCCCGATCTTGTCGTCAGCCTCGTCGTCGTGCTGATCATCGTACCGATCGTCGGCGTGTCGTTGCATCTCACGGCGCTCTGGGGGGTTGCCGTCCTCCTTCTCCTCGTGATCTTCACGATCGGTTGGGCGTTGGTCCTGAGCTGCGCGAATCTGTTTTTTAGAGATGTGAAATATATCCTTCAGGTCGCGCTCAACTTCGGCGTCTTTGCGACCCCGGTGTTCTTCGAGCCCCAAATGCTCGGGAAAAAGGGGGCCGCGATCATGCTGGCCCTGCCGCTCTCCCCGTTCATCCAGGCGATGGATGTCGCGGTCGTCCGCGGCAAGAGCCTTCTCGAGCCGCTCGTGCTTCATAGCCCGAAAGGCCCCGTTGTCGTCTGGGAGCCCTGGATGCTCGGCTACGCCGTCATTCTGTCGACAATTCTCGCATCGGCTGGAATGATCATCTTCCGTCGGACGTCCGGCAAATTCGCGGAGATGGCGTAAGTGACGCCCTATCTCGCCTTCGAGCGCGTTTGGAAAAAGTTCAAGCGTGGCCAGACGCATGATTCGCTGCGCGATCTCGTTCCGGCGATGGCTCGCCGCTTGATCGGACGGCCTCACGTCGAACACAAGGGGTCGTCGCGAACCTTCTGGGCACTGCGGGACCTGTCGTTCGAGGTAAAGCCCGGAGAGGTGTTGGGGATCATCGGTTCGAACGGCGCCGGCAAGTCTACGACGCTCAAGATCCTCAACAGGATCATGGATCCCACCGCGGGCACGGTACGCACGGAGGGAAGGATCGGGGCCCTTATCGAGGTGTCCGCGGGGTTCCATCAGGACCTCACCGGCCGGCAGAACATCTTTCTGCAGGGCGCGATAATGGGAATGCGAAAGGCCGAGGTCGAGCGGAAGTTCGACGAGATCGTCGCCTTCGCCGGGATCGATGACTTTCTGGATACGCCGGTCAAACGCTATTCGAGCGGGATGAATGCGCGCCTCGGCTTCTCGATCGCCGCGCACCTCGAGCCGGACATCCTCATCATCGACGAAGTACTCGCCGTCGGCGACGCGGCATTTCAACAGAAAGCGTTTGGCCGAATCAAGCAGATGGCCACGGGTGGCGCGCCGGTCGTTCTCGTCTCGCATCAGCTCGATCGTATCGCCGAACTGTGCACCAAGGCGATTGTCCTCGACCACGGTGCGACCCGCGTCGAAGGGGCACCGTTGGATTGCATCAACGCGTACCTCCACGGCATCGCCCGAACCACTCCCGCCACGGATTCCGGGGTGAAGATACGGTTCGACCGTGTGTTTGGGCCGAATGGCCAGGCGGTCGCGTCCGGACAAGAGATCACGATCATCGTAACTGGAACCGCCGATCTCGAGGCGGCGCCGGAAGGCTGGAGCCCCGCGTTCCGGATCCGCGACACGGCGACTGCGACGCAGGTTCACTCCGTTACAGGTTTGCAGCGGGGCATTCCGCTTCCCGTCACCGGCGAGTTCGAATACCACCTGACGCTACAGATGAACGTTCAGCCAGGCCGCTACACCGTCGAGCCGGTGATCTGGAACGCCATTTCGAATGAGACGATACTCACTGGACCCTCCTTGCCCATCGAAGTGCTCGAGCGCCTTCCGTTCTATTGCGAAGTGCAATTGAACTCGCGGTGGCTGGCGCCCAAGCTCGCGGCTGTTCCCCCGTCTGCCGACTCGAAAGCGGAGCGACAAAGCGCGTGACTCGCCGCGGAATCATCCTGGCCGGTGGATCGGGCACGCGGCTCTATCCGATCACACGATCCGTTAGCAAGCAACTGCTCCCGGTGTACGACAAGCCGATGATCTACTACCCGCTCACCACGCTGATGCTCGCCGGCGTGCGGGACCTGCTGATCATCACGACACCCCGGGACCGACAGGCATTCCAGGATCTGCTCGGCGACGGGACCGGCTGGGGGCTCAGTGTTTCATACGCGGTCCAGCCCAACCCCAACGGGCTCGCCGAAGCGTTCATCATTGGCCGCGAGTTCGTTGCCGGCGAACCCTCGGCGCTCATTCTCGGCGACAACCTGTTCTACGGGCACGATCTCGCCAAGTCGGTGCAGTCGGCCGCGGCGCGCAACGACGGCGCAACAGTGTTCGCGTATCGCGTCGCCAATCCGGACGCATACGGCGTAGTGGAATTCGACGACGGCGGACGGGCGATCTCCATCGAGGAAAAGCCGCGACAACCCAAATCAAATTTCGCGGTGACCGGCTTGTATTTTTACGACGAAGACGTCTGCTCGATCGCGGCGAATCTCAAGCCATCGCCGCGCGGCGAACTGGAAATCACCGACGTGAACCGCACGTATCTCGAACGCGGGAAACTCAGTGTTGAGGTCATGGGACGGGGAAGCGCCTGGCTCGATACCGGCACTCACGACTCACTCGTCCAGGCAACGCATTTCGTCCAGACGGTCGAGCAGCGCCAAGGGTTGAAGATCGCGGCGCCGGAAGAAGTGGCGTATCGCATGGGTTTCATCGACCGCGAGCAGTTGCGCAGTCTTGCCAAGGGCCTCGGCAAGAGCGAGTACGGCGCCTACCTCCGGACGCTCGCCGACGAGGATGCTGTTTCGTGAAGGTTGAAGCGACCGATCTCCCCGGTGTCGTCGTCGTAGAGTCGCCAGTGTATGGCGACAGCCGCGGGTATTTCACGGAGGTTTTTCACGCTGAGCGGTTCGCCGAGATGGGACTGCCGGTGCAGTTTCCGCAGGACAACCACAGCCGGTCAGCGCGGCATGTGCTTCGGGGCCTGCACTTTCAGCTTCACAACCCGCAAGGCAAGCTCGTTCGTCCCGTCACCGGCACGGTCTTCGACGTCGCCGTCGACATCCGCCGCTCCTCACCAACGTTCGCCAAATGGACCGGCGTCACATTGGTCGCCGGCGACGGCCGTCAGCTTTGGATCCCGCCCGGCTTCGCGCACGGCTTCCTTGTGCTCAGCGAGAGCGCCGACGTCACCTACAAGTGCACGACCGTGTATGACGCGAAGTCGAACTGCAGTCTGCGCTGGGATGATCCGGCGATCGGTATCGCTTGGCCGATCGAAAAAAACGTCGCACCCATTCTCTCGGCGGCCGATGCCGCCGCGCCGCTTCTCTCCGCCGCGCGTGTCTTCGTATGACGCGCCGGCTCTTGTTGTTCGGCGCGTCGGGACAAGTCGGCACGGCGCTGCAACGCACGACGCCGGACTCGTGGGCCGTTACCGCGCACGACGTCGGCGAGACGGACATTCGTGACGAGCGCGCCGTCGCGGCCACGATCGGCGGCGTTCGGCCGGACACCATCATCAATTGCGCGGCGTTCACGAACGTCGACCGCGCCGAAAGCCAGCCCGACGAAGCGCACCAAGTGAACGCCGTCGCGCCTGGCATCATCGCCGCCGCCGCCGCTCGGGCCGGCGCGCGCTTCATTCACATTTCGACCGACTATGTCTTCGACGGGGAGGCGCACACCCCCTACCGCACCGACGCGCCGACGGGTCCCCGCAGCGTGTACGGACAAACGAAGCTGGACGGCGAAAACCTGGTCAGGCGGGTGGATCCGTCCAGCGTAATCGTGCGCACGGCCTGGGTGCACTCGGGCGGCGGCGCCAACTTCGTTCGCACCACCGTGCGCCTTCTCTGCGCCGGCCGTGCGATGCGCGTGGTCGACGATCAGATTGGCACCCCGACGCGGGCCGAGCACCTGGCGACTGCTCTCTGGAAGGTAGCCGAACAATCCCGGATTACGGGGACGCTGCACGTCACCGATGCGGGAGTCGCATCGTGGTTTGATGTCGCCGTCGCCGTCCTCGAAACGTGTCGCGCCGACGGGCGTCTGCCTGAAGGCGCGGACGTCATCGCGATTCCGTCGAGCGAATATCCTACACCGGCACGCCGGCCCGCATATTCGGTCCTCGACAAGCACGATTCGTGGCGCGCCATCGGCTACCTCCCGCCGCACTGGCGCGAAGGCGTCGTTCGGTCAACATCAGAGTTATTGAATGGCTAAGCTACTCATCACCGGCGGTGCCGGGTTCATCGGCGGGAACTTCGTGCACTATTGGCTGCGCGAGCACCCGCGGGATGCTCTGGTCGTTCTCGACGCCCTGACGTACGCCGGCAACCTCGAGACCCTGGCGGGCTTCGAGGGCGACTCGCGCATGCATTTTGTCCGAGGCGACGTGGCGGACGCCGACGTCGTCGCGCGCACACTGTCCGATGATGGCGTCGACACGATCGTGCATTTCGCCGCCGAGTCGCACGTGGATCGATCGATCGTCGAGCCCGGCGCATTCGTGCGAACGAACGTCGTCGGGACGCAGGTGCTGCTCGATGCGGCGCGGGCAGCGTGGCGGACCGACACGCGCTGGCGAGACGGGGTGAGGTTCCATCACGTTTCGACAGACGAGGTGTACGGGTCCCTCTCGCCCACCGACCCGCCCTTCAGCGAGCGAACGCCGTACTCACCAAACTCACCCTACGCGGCGAGCAAGGCGGCGTCCGATCACCTGGTTCGCGCCTACCACCACACCTATGGACTGCCCACGACGATCAGCAACTGCTCGAACAACTACGGACCGTATCAGTTTCCGGAGAAGCTGATCCCCCTGATGATCGTGAACGCGCTCGGCGGCAAGCCGCTTCCGGTGTACGGCGACGGACGGCAGGTTCGCGACTGGTTGTTCGTCGAGGACCACTGCATCGCAATCGAGAAGATTCTCGGGGCCGACGTGGTCGGGCGCACCTTCAACGTGGGCGGGCGCGCCGAGCACGAGAACATCTACATCGTCGAGCAGCTGTGCGCGCTCGTCGACGACGCTTTTACGAAGGATGCGTCGCTGCACGCGCGCTTTCCCGACTGCCCCGCTTCGCGCGGCGGGAGCTGCCGCGAGCTGGTTACGCACGTCCGCGACCGTCCCGGGCACGACCGTCGGTATGCGATCGATCCGACCGAGATCGCGACGCGGCTCGGATTCGAGCCCCGCGAGACGCTGCGCACCGGCTTGGCGCGAACGGTCGATTGGTATCTCGAGCGCGAGAGCTGGTGGCGGGGAGTGATGGACGGGAGCTACCGGCGCTGGATCGAGCGCCAATATGGGGCGGCGTGACGCGGGCGACTGAGGCGAGCGTGGTCAACGAGTTCACCGGCCTTCTGCCTGAGCCCCCGCCGCCGTTTCGGTATGATTTCCCCGGAGACGACCCCCAGGACCCGCATCCGCTGCTGACGAGCTGGGTGCCGGCCGGGGCCAGGGTTCTGGACATCGGCGCCGGTACGGGCACGCTGGCGGTGACGCTTCGTGACCGGAAAGGGGCGACCGTGGTATGTGTCGAGCCGGACTCCGACCGGGCCGAGTTGGCACGTGCGCGCGGACTGACCGTCCATGTGACCGATTTGGACACCTTCGCGGCAACATCGCCGGAGCCATTCGATGTCGCAGTCCTGGCGGACGTCATCGAGCATCTGCCGTATCCCGGGCCTATCATTGCGACGGCGCGCCGGCTGCTAAAACCCACTGGGCACCTGCTCGTGTCGGTGCCGAACGCCGCCCATTGGACGATTCGCGCGTCACTCTTGCGCGGACGTTTCGACTACGAGCCGACGGGCCTCATGGACGCGACGCACCTCCGGTGGTTCACGCTGGCCTCGCTGCGTCGTATGCTCGAGTCGTGCGGCTTCGCGGTCGAGGATACCCTCGGCACGCTTGGGAACTGGCATCCGGCGTATGCCAGATTTCCGTGGACGCTGATTCCGGGGCGGTATCGGACGAGTGTGCTCCGTCGGCTCGTCCGCCGCTTTCCGTCGATGTTCGGTTTGCAGAATCTCGTACGTTCCAAGCCGGTTACCTGAGGCGCTGGCGCCACAGCGCGCCCGACCGAGCCTGGGCGATTGATTGCTCGCGATTGTCAGATCGTTACAGTGGGTTGTGACGTCGATTCTGATCATCGTATTTGCCTCAATCTGATTCTTTATACAACCGTCGAACAGCCTCAAATAGCCATGGTGATGCGTCCGGAGTACGCACATGTGGACCAGGCGCAACATCTTCCGCGTGCGTGCGCGAATATTCGCGATATCAGATAATTGTCCGCAGCGGCGTAATGGATTGGCGATAAACAAATTGCAAACCTGAAAACCAGTGGCCTCCGGACGCCCGTAGCGCGGACGAAGTTTTGCAGTCCCGTCCAGATTCGTAAAAGGTCAGGACCCGCCTTGAGCGGACTGCCGCGGATCAACTTTCCCCCACTGGAGTGTCTATGCGCCGTACCTTCTCACCTGTTCTATCCTTGGCTGCTGCCATGGGCGTGCTGGCGCTCGCAGCTTGCTCGGATGGCACCACGACACCCTCGGCCCTCCGGCCGTCGTTGTCGGGTCCTTCGTTTACGGTCGGACCCACGGCCAACGTTGGACCGGTCCAGCTCTTCCTGAAGAGCTCTAGCACCACGCAGTACTGCGGCTATAACGCCGCGCTCAATGCGACGTTTGCGGATGCGGGCTGTGTAGCGGCCACCGACTTGATGGCAGCTCTCGCGGTGTATAACCCCGGTTGGAGCGCACCGCTCACGACTGCGGCCCCGAACTCGCAACAGTCGAGCTGGATTGGACATGCGGCAACTGACAACCAGTATCTGGCCGCTGTAGGAACGTACAAGTTCAACACCACGTTCACGGTTGACGCTGGTGTAACGTCGCCGGTTCTGAATGTCTCGACGCTTTCTGACAACCTAGTTGCCGTGTATCTGAACGGTGTCCTGCTGGGTCAACAGCCCGTCGCGGATTGCATAACCGCGGGCTCCTGTAACTGGCAAACCCCCTTCGTGGTGTCGGGCATTCCCGTCATTGGCAGCAACACCCTCACGGTTTATTTGACCAACACGCGAATCAAATACGGTACTCCGGGCTTCCCGGGTGGCACCGATAATTGCTTGGCGGAAGGTCCGCAGACGTTCGGTGAGGCCGGCTTCGGAACGCCATTCAATGTTCCCACGCCGCAGCGCGCCGCGTACGTGGCGAACCCGGCGGCCTACGCCGTTACCTGCTTGAACCCGACGGGTCTCGACTTCGTTGGTACGGTCAGCTGGGTCAACCCGGTCACCACGTGGTGCTCGCCTGGCTTCTGGAAGAACCACGAGGAGCTGTGGACCAGTAAGCTCAGCGTCTTGTACAGCAGCATCGGGAGCTGGAGGGCTCCGTTGGGCAACAAAGCCCCCACCTCCGGCGCAGGCAGCAACCCGACGCTCCAGCAGGTCATTGAGAATCCGCAGATCTACGGTGGCCCGGCCACGAACAGCGTTGCGGACTATCTCAGCAACTTCTTCTTCGGAACGCCGATCGGCTCCGGCATCGAGAGCTGCCCGGGTCCGGACTTCTTCACTGCGAACTGATAGGGCTGTAGGCTTAGCGCCGTAAAAGAAGGAGCCCGGCAGAAATGCCGGGCTCTTTTTTCGCCCGTGACTCGAGACCTGCGCCGCAACGGCCAGGTCTCGAAGTCGTCTATACTTGAGTTGCCGCGCGCCTGCGCCGACGCCGAACGCCCAGAACCCGCGATGCCCGATTCCGCCGTCCGAGTGATCGCCTATTATCTGCCACAGTTCCATCCGATACCGGAGAACGACGCGTGGTGGGGTAAGGGCTTTACCGAATGGACGAACGTCACCAAAGCGCGCCCGCTCTTTCGCCGTCATGAACAGCCCAAGCTGCCGGCGGATCTCGGCTTCTACGACTTGCGGGTCCCGGAAGTCCGGGAACAACAAGCCGAGCTCGCGCGGCAATACGGGATCGAAGGGTTTTGCTACTGGCACTACTGGTTCGACGGCAAGCGGCTGTTGAACCGGCCACTGGACGAAATGCGCGCGTCCGGTCGCCCGAATTTCCCGTTCTGTGTCGGCTGGGCAAACGAGTCCTGGA
>DATMHK010000138.1:0-15156 GCA_035554995.1 Gemmatimonadaceae bacterium | reverse complement strand
GTGGTTCAAGACGCTCACGTTCGTGCAGAAGACGACGCTCTATTTGCCGAGCGGCGGCGAACTGGGTCAGACGTGGTACAACGCTCTGGAGGTTCCCGGCCGCTGGCGCGTGGACACCGACCGCAAGTCACGCAGCGGCGTGCTGTACGTCGGCGACTCGGTGTTCACCTTCGCCTCCGGCAAGCGCACGAGTGCCGACAACCGGTTGTACGATCTGCTCGTCCTCGCCTTCGACGCCTACACGCAACCGGCGTCGCGTACGCAGGCGGAGCTCCGCCGGCTCGGCTACGATCTATCAAAGTTTCATGAAGGGACGTGGCAGGGCCGGCCCGTGTACGTGATTGGCGCGGTGCGCGGCGACACGACGTCGGACCAGTTCTGGCTCGACAGCGACCGCCTCGTCGTCATTCGCATCATCGGAAGCGGACGACAGGGCCGCACCGACACGCGGCTCACGAACTACGTCCAGACTGGCGGTGGTTGGGTCGCGACGGAGATCGTCCAGCTGGTGAACGGGAAGCGGCGGATCCTCGAGCAGTTTTCGAATCTGCGAACGAACGTTGCGTTGAGCGACGATCTGTTCGATCCGCGAACTTGGTCGAGCGCTGCGCACTGGGCATCGGTTCCGTAGCGCGTTACGGCCCATCCTCCGTGTTTCGTGTCGGCTCCGAGCGCATTGACTGGCCACACGGACGAAGGGTGAACGGATTCTGAGGATTGGTGGGATGTATTCGATCGTCCCCAGTGCATTCATGACTCCGCGCTCCAGAGCCAGGAATGTTTTGTGAACGGCCTCAGGACGCTTCTCTACCGTAGCCTCCCGAGGCCGTTCACTAATCAATCAGGCTCTTGGAACAAGGAGTCGTGAGCTGAAGAGGAACGATCTCATCATCCCACCAATCCCCAGAATCCGTATCCCTTCGTCGGTGTGGCCTGACGCAGCGCACGGGACGGGAACACCCACGAGACACTAATCCTTCGTCCGCTGCCGACTAACCGCGTCGCCTCGGTCTCTGTTTGGCGGAGATCGATTTGATGATCGTCGGTCCTTGCCCCGTCGCCGGAAACTGAACTTTCGATTGCGCGACCGCAGCGCGCATTAGGGCATCGACGCCCGCCTCGGACAGCGTCGCCGCGCTTTTCAGGCGAACGAAGCGATTCAGTTTCCCCTCGCCCTGAAGAATCCCGTCCGGATCCTCGAGCGACGACCCGCGCAGAAATGCGAGCCCGACTCCGTTCGCCGCCGCCGCGATCGAGAAGATGGAGTCGGATGGGCGCGCCGTCGGCGAATAGCCGATGACGAAGAAGTTGTAATTGTCGTACACGATCTCCGTCGCCGTCGGATATCGCTTGCGCATCGCGGCGCGGGTGGCGCGAATCAGTTTGGCGTTGTTCGCGTCGAACTTGGCGATGAACCCCGCAAGTTGCTTCGCGGGCGATTCCGTCTGCTTTGGCGTCGGGCTATGGGTGCAGCTTCAGTCGCTGCACGCGCCAGTTGAGGAGCTCAGCGACATAGAGCTCGTTCTCGGACGGACAGGCGATCTCGTGGATCCAGCCGAACTGCTTGAGCTCCTTACCTGCTTCGCCGAGCACACCGACGACCTTCCCGTCGAGCGTGAGCTTGTAGATCCGCCCGGGGACGGCGTCCGCGCTGTACAAGAATTGGCGTGGGCCTGGCGTAATACAAATTGCCCACGGCGCGCCTGATACGCCGAGTCCGTTGTTCTCGCCGTTTGGCTGCGCACCGAGCATCACGTTCACCGGTTTGTTGAACGGGACGTCGATGGTGAACTGCCGCAGGAAATTTCCGTCGGAATCGAAAACCTGGATGCGACGATTGGTGCGGTCCGCGACGTAGATGTTTCCATTCGCGTCGGCCGCGATCGAATGCAGGATGTTGAACTGGCTCTGCCCGGTACCGCGCTCGCCCCACGTCTTCACCCAGCGGCCGTTCTTGTCCACCTTCACCACGCGCGAGTTGTTGTAGCCGTCGGCGATGAAGATGTTGCCGGCCTTGTCCCACGTGACGTCAGTCGGGCGATTGAAACCGCCCCATTGTGGCCGCGGCGTCGCGCCGGCCGGCGTTGCCGGCGGCGCTTCAACGGCTTCGGCGCGGCGGCCCAGCGCCATCAGAACCTTTCCCGCGGGACTGAACTTCATCACCATGTTCGTCCCTTCGTCCGTCGCCCACAGATTGCCATCGGCGTCGATACGGACGGTATGGGCGAAGGCGAACCCATAGAGATCCTTTCCGATCTCCTTGAGGAAGGTGCCGTCCGGCCCGAACTCGAACAGCTGCGACGCCACGCCCCCGTGCACCGTGCTGCGCTCGCCGGTGCGCACGAACGCGTAGAAGTGCTTGCGTCCGTCGACGGCGATCCCGGCGACTTCGCCAAAATTCATTCCTGCCGGCAGCTTCAGAAAATCAGCCGAAGCCTCGAACTGAATCTCCGGGACGGGAGCGGGCGTAGCCGCCGGCGCCTGGAAGAACATCTAGTGCTTTCCTCCGCTCGACGTCGACACCTGGTTCGTCAGAACCGAGTGGAACACCGCGACCGCCTTTTTCATCTCCGGCATCGTGCCGACGGAGATGCGCGCGTGCGTCGGGACGGCAGGGAAAGATCGGCCGATCGCGACCTTCTGCTTCACGCACTCCATCTTGAACGCCTTCGCGTCGCGATGGATGTCGACCATGAAGAAGTTGGCTTCCGCCGCGTGCACCGTGTATCCCGCGGTCTCGAAGAACTTGCGCGTGAAGGCGCGCGCTTCGGTATTCTTGCGAACTTCCTGCGCGATGTGCGCCTTGTCGGCGACCGTCGTCGTCGCGGCGGCGAGCGCGAGTTGATTGACGTTCGAGCCGAGGTTCCACGACTGCATCTTCTTGAGCGTGTCGGGCTGGCCGACCGCATAGCCGGCGCGCATGCCCGCCATCCCGAACACTTTCGAGAAGGTTCGCGTCACGACGACGCGGGGATTGGCGATCGCCAACGGGATCACCGTCGCGTATGCCGGATTGGCGACGTACTCGTGGTAGGCTTCGTCGACCAGCACCACCGCCTCGGGCGACGCTTTCATCACGTGATCGATGTACGCCTCGACGTCCGAGTGGCTGTGCACCGTCGCCGTGGGATTGTTCGGATTGCAGAAGTAGACGAGCCCCGCGTTCTTCGACGCATCCACCATCGCGTCGAGGTCGAGCGCGAGCTTCGCGTCGACCTTCGGTGCGTTGACCGGATGATTCAGGAAGCGCGCGAAGTTGCCGGGAGCCTCGAAGGTCGGTTCCGGCGCGACGAGCGCTTTCGATGACGACGTGAACGCCTGCACCGCTGAGCGAAGCAGCTCGCCCGATCCACAGCCGAGGATGAAGTTCTCCGGCTTGAGACCGTGCACCTTCGCCAAAACTTGAATCAGATCGTCCTCGGACTTCGTCGGATAGCGATTCGCGTCGACGAAGTGCTTCATGATCGCGTCGAACACGTGCTGTCCGGGTCCGTTCGGATTCTCGTTGCTGTCGATCCGGACCATGCCGGGCTGCGACGCGAGCAGGCGATCGGCGCGCCGCTCCGCGGTGCCCTGGAACGCGAACAGCGCTTCGTGTCCGCGCCAGGAGATGAGAGGCGAGGCGATCAAGCCTGATGCGCCGGCGCCGAGGGTGGCTACGAAGGAACGGCGAGAGACGGCCATGACGGGCTCCCAATTGAGAAGGGGCGGGGCGATAATAGCGCTCTCCGGCGCGCTTGGGAATGCGAGGCCCTTACACAACGCATTCAGGCCCTACACGCCGTGCCACAAGCCGGATAGTACTATATATGGCCGGAGGTGAAATGGAGGGAGTGTCCTGAACCCGATTCGTCTGATCGCGCTCGTCCTGACGGCTGCATGCGCCAGCGCCAAGTCGACTCCCACGACATCTTCGTCGGCGGCTCAGCCCGTTACCCGGGCCGAGTCCGACCGGGCCGCCGCGGCCAGGGCGCGTACGGATAGCACGCGTCGTCCCTACACGGCGGCGGACATTCATTTCGTGTCCGGCATGATCGGCCATCACGCGCAGGCGATCGCGATGTCGCAGTGGGCGGAGAGCCACGGTGCCAGCGCGACGATCCGCACGCTCGCCGGCCGAATCATCAACGCCCAGCGCGACGAGATCACCCTGATGCAGAACTGGCTGCGTGATCGCCACCAGCCGGTCCCCGAAGCCGACCCGCGGGGAATGAAAATGGACATGGGCGGCATGACGCATTACATGACCATGCCCGGCATGCTCACCGAAGAGCAGATGAAGCAGCTCGACGCGGCCCGCGGCACCGATTTCGATCGCCTTTTCCTGAACTTCATGATCCAACACCATCGCGGCGCCGTGCAGATGGTGAAGGAGCTTCTCGACACGCCGGGGGCCGCGAACGACGAAACCGTCTGGAAGCTGGCCGCCGACGTCAACGTCGATCAGACCACCGAGATCACTCGCATGCAGCAAATGCTGGCTCTACTCACTATCCAGGGACGGTTGCCGTGACCACTCTCACTTTGCGACTCACTGGTCCACTCCTCTTACTCGCCGCCGCGGCGTGCGGAAGCTCGACGTCCACCGCCGTCTCGACCGCTCCGGCGCCTTCGTCCGCGTCACCCAGCATGACGACGTCGCCGCCGAGCCCCGATCCGCGCATCGGCCTCAAGGCCGGCCAGTGGGACGCCGGCCAGGCGGCGTGGAACATGAAGCTCGTCTCGGCGACGCGTCCGCCCGAGAAGTTCGTGAATGGCGTCAACTCCGACCTCACCTTCCTCGGGAAATACGCCATCCAGGGAAGCTTCAACGGCTATCAGGTCTGGGACATCACCAATCCGGCCGCGCCGTCGATCAAGACGGCGTTCTACTGCCCCGCGTCGCAGAGCGACGTCTCCGTCTATAAGAACTTGCTCATCGTCTCGGCCGAGGCGCCGACGGCGCGACTGGACTGCGGCGGACAGGGCGTCCAGGACACGGTCAGCAAAGAGCGCATCCGCGGCATTCGCATCTTCGACGTCACCGACATCGCGAATCCCAAGTACATCGGGAATGTCCAGACCTGCCGAGGATCGCACACCCACACCGTGCTCGTCGACCCGAACGACAAGGACAACATCTACGTCTACATCTCGGGCTCCTCGCCGCCGCGGTCGCCGACCGAGATGTCGGGCTGCGTCAGCGCGATGCCGGAGCAGAACCCCAACTCGGCACTGTTCCGAATCGAGGTCATCAAGATCCCGCTCGCCCATCCGGAACAGGCGGCGATCGTCAGCTCGCCGCGCATCTTCAACGACCTGACGCAGCCCAAGACGCACGGCTCCGCGCCGGAAGACGTCGCGATGATCAACGCCGCCAAGGCGCGCGGTGAGTTCGTCGCCGAGATCATGGGCATGGCGATCGTATTGCCGCCGCAATTCACCAAGCCGATGCTCGACAGCGTCGCGAAGGCGCACGGTCGGACCACCGCAAACGGCGCGGACAGCTCCGCGCTCCGCGCCGCCATCCCCGACATGATCAAGAAGATGGTCGGCATGGACGAGGGCGGGAATCACGGGCCGACGTCGTGCCACGACATCACCGTCTTCCCGGCAATCGGCCTGGCCGGCGGCGCGTGCGAAGGTTACGGGCTGTTGCTCGACATCAAGGATCCCGCGCACCCGGTCCGCATCGGCGCCGTGGCCGATTCAAACTTCTCATACTGGCACTCGGCGACGTTCAACAACGACGGGACGAAGATTCTCTTCTCGGACGAGTGGGGCGGCGGCGGCGCGCCAAAGTGCCGCGCCAGCGATCCGAAACAGTGGGGTGCCGACGCGCTGTTCACGATCGATGCGAATCGGCAAATGCACTTCCAGGGCTATTACAAGCTCCCCGCGGCGCAGACGCCGGAAGAGAATTGCGTCGCGCACAACGGCTCGCTGATCCCCATCCCCGGTCGGGATGTGATGGTGCAGGCATGGTATCAGGGCGGCCTCTCGGTGTTCGACTGGACGGACCCGGCACACGCCAAGGAGATCGCATTCTTCGACCGCGGCCCGCTCGATCCCAATCGCATGCAGATGGCCGGTTCATGGTCGGTCTATTGGTACAATGGTGAGATCGTCAGCTCCGAGATCGCCCGCGGCCTCGACATTCTCGAGCTCACGCCGAGCGCGCTTCTGTCGCAGAACGAGATCGACGCCGCCAAGACGGTTCATCTCGATTATCTGAACACGCAGGGGCAGCCCAAGTTCGTCTGGCCGCCCTCGTTCTCGCTCGCTCGCGCTTACGTCGATCAGCTCGAGCGGTCGGGGGGGTTGTCGTCGAGCCAGGTTTCGTCGATCCGCTCTTCGCTCAGCTCGGCCGAAAGCGCATCCGGCGGATCGCGTCGCGACGGTCTCACCAAACTCGCTTCGCAAATCGACGGTGACGTTTCAGGCTCGCGGGACGGAGCCAAGGTGAGAATGTTGGCGGCGGCTGTCAGAGATTTGGCGAAATAGTTTCGCTCGCCGAGTTGTGTTCTTTTTCAGATCGCGACCATTTTGGCGTTGGAGACCCGTGGACATTTGGTACAATTAGATACGGGACAAAACGACGGGAATGAACGGATCACCTACAGGAAAAACTGCCATTGAAGGTGGGCTTGCGAGAGAGTCCTTCTCGCCAAATCCCCATTCAAAAGCAGTTCTTCCTGTAGTTCTTCCGTTCAATCCTGTCGTTTGTCCCGTATCAAGATTGTACCAAGCGTCCACGGTCTCGAATGCTGGCGTGGTCGGGATCAAAATCTGAGATCCATCGAGCATGACTCATCCCAACCCTCAGAACGGCGACACCCTGCTCTTCGTCGGCACGATGAAGGGCGCATTCTTCTTCAGCTCGAATGCCGAGCGGCAACAGTGGACGAAACACGGTCCCTATTTCGCCGGCGAATCCGTGTACTCGCTCGCCTACGACGAGCGCGGCGGAAGGAAGAGAACGTTCGCGGCGACGCGGAGCTTTCATTGGGGCAGCAACATCCGCCGCAGCGACGACTTCGGTGAAACGTGGTCGGCGCAAGACCGGCAGGCCGTGCGTTTTCCCGACGGCTCTGATCTCTCACTCGTCCAGGTGTGGCAGATCGTGCCCGGTCCACGCGACGAGCCCGATGTCATGTGGGCGGGAGTCGAGCCCACGGCGCTCTTTCAGTCCCGCGACGCCGGCGAGACGTGGAGTGCCGTTGACGGTTTGCTCAAGCATCCACATCGCCCGCAGTGGACTCCGGGTGGTGGTGGCTTGTGTCTCCACACCATCGTCCCCGACCCATCGAATAAGGACCGGATGGTGATCGCGATGTCGACCGGCGGCTGCTATCGCACCGACGATGGCGGCGCGAGCTGGCGCGCGCGGAATGTCGGCGTGCGCGCGCAGTTTCTGCCGAACAAGTATCCCGAGTTCGGTCAGTGCGTCCACAAGATCGTCCACAATCCCGCGCGGAACGGCCGCCTCTTCCTGCAGAATCACTGGGGGCTCTATCGGAGCGACGACTGGGGCGACAATTGGACCGACATCGCCAACGGCGTCCCGTCCGACTTCGGGTTCGCCATGCAGACGCATCCGCACGATCCAGACACCGTCTACATCGTGCCACTCCAGTCCGACGAATTCCGCTGCACGCCGGAAGCGAAGTTGCGCGTGTACCGAACGAAGAACGCCGGCGAGTCGTGGGAGCCGCTGACCAACGGACTGCCACAGGAGGATGCCTACGAAACCGTGCTCCGCGACGCGATGTCCGCCGATTCACAAAAGTCGGCAGGCATCTATTTCGGCACGCGGAGCGGCAAGGTTTACGGGTCGGCGAACGCGGGCGACAGCTGGCAGAACATCGCCAACGCGCTGCCTCCCGTCGTCTGCGTCCGCGCTGCTGTGGTCGGCGCTGGAACCTCCGCACCTAACGCCGCGTAGATAGAGCCGAGCCGCCGAGAAGCCGAGAAGCCGAGCAGCCAACCATGTCCATCGCCGTCGTCCTGCCGCGAGCGCTCTATCCCTACGCGCGCGGCAGCAGCACGCTCGTCATCGACGACCCTTGCTCGACGGTGCAGGACGCCCTCTCGGCGGTCGGCAAACACTGGCCTGGAGTACTCGACCGCGTGATGACGGAACAGGGAACGGTGCGCGAGCACGTCAACGTGTTCGTCGGCGAAGACAGCATTCGATTCGTCGACGGGCTGGCGACGCCGGTCGACGATGGCGACACGATCATGATCGTCGCCGCGGTGAGTGGTGGCTGAGATGGCGTGCATTCGGAGAAAGGCGCTGCACGCCGCGCTTGCGCTCTTGGTTCCCGCCGCGGCGTTCGGACAAGCCGCGTCGAAAGCAAAGTCGCCACCGACGCTCGGCATCGTCGAAGAGCTGCGCGTTCCTCTCCCCGACGCGCGGGCGCAGCGCGGATCGGCGCTCCTCGTCGGCGCCGACGGCCGCATGATCTCCATCCCCCTCTGGGGCGGCGAGATGGTGGCGTTCGACTCGACCGGCAAGCAGCTGCCCTACAAGCAGACGATCGGCGGCCCGACCGATCCCGAGATTCGCTACGCCGAGCGGTTCGGTTGGTTCGGGAAAACGATGTGGGTGTGGGACCCACCATCGAGCCAAATCGCTCTCGTCGATCAGCAGCTCAAGGTCACGAAGAGCCTCGAGATTCCGACTTGGATCCGTCCCACATGGGCGGACCGGCGGAAATATCCGGTGTTCGGGCGAATGAATCCGCTCGCGCTCTATCCGGACGGCTCGTGGCTCGTCGGCCCAACGAATCCCAAGTCGCTCGTCGATACACCCGACTACGACAAGACGAAGACGTACATCGTGCGCATTACCGAAAGCGGCTCGATTCAGCGAACGATCGCGAAGGTTCCCTGGCTTCCGAATGCGCCGCGCGGCGTTCCGGCGGAAAAGGGCAAGCAGGTGTCGCCGCGCAATTTCGCGTTTTGGAATGCGAATTCCGACGGAAGCCGCATTCTCTTCGGGATCCCGTCGACGGTGGCCGGCGACAGCAACCACGTGCTCACGCTCATCAACGCCCAGGGCGACACACTCTATTCACGCCCGATGTTGTTCACCGACCCGGTCGCCGCGGCGCGCGTCGGGCGTGACGGCTCGGTGTGGCTTCAGCTGCGCACCAGAACTGGCGACCGAACGTGGCTCACATTGGACCCGTCAGGTCAACCGCGTGGCACCGTGACCTTCGAGAACAACACGCTCGTGCACGACGCGGACGGATCGCGCATCTGGACGACCGAGCGAGTCGGCAATACGCAGCTGCTCGTGCGCTACAAGGTCACAAGCGCTCCGCCGCCTCGTAGCCCCGCACCTTCCAAAGGGTCAGTCCGACCCCGACCACCAGCATCAGCGTCCCCATCGTCCAGATAGTGGCGATGGTCACCGGCTTGTCGACGAGCGCCGCGCTGTTGCCGAGCAGTTTCTGCGAGATGGCCAGCGAAAACTCGCGCGCGCTGATTGCCTTCACCCCGGTGAGATTGCGCGAGAGCACCATCTCGATCGCGACGACGTACAGCAGTCCAAACACAAGCGCGCGTCGCGACCACGCACCGAGCGCGAGAAAGCCGGCGCAGTAGAACACCGATCCCACGCCGAGTCCCGCGAGCAGCGACAGCGGAACCTGAATCGGCAAGTCCGGTCCACGTACGACGAGCCAAGGTAGAAGCACCGCCGGGACCATGACTGCCGCCGTGGACACGACGGCGACGAGATACTTCCAGAGCACCACGCGCCAGCGGGCGACCGGTTTGAGCAGCAGGTAAAGCAGCGTTCCGTCCTCGATGTCGCTCCCGAAGGCCGTCGTACCGAACAACACGGCCGTCAGCGGAAGCAACGCGCCGATCACGAGATCCCGCGCCAGGCCGATGAGAAAGTCACCGCTCGAGCCGCTGGAGTCTGAAACGAGCAATCGGAATACCAGCGCGACGACCAGCGGGATGAGCGCCAGTCCAAGCGCGAGCACGGCCCGACGCTTGGCGAAAAGCTGGCGCGCGCTCAACCACACGAGCGTGCGATCGACGGTGAATGCTCCGCTCATCGCTCCACCAGGTACGAGAAGACGCTTTCCAGCGATTCGTCCGTCGGCCGGATCTCGAGCAACCGGATGCCGGCGTCGCGCGCCGCGCGCGGCAGATGGTGCGTCAGCGTGCTGCGTTCCGACGTGCGGACGATGATGCCTCCCCCTCCCCCCTCCGCCCCACTGCCGTTGTTCGTGCTCAGCTCGACCCCGAACACCGACGCATCGGAGAGAAGCGCCGCGGCCAGACGCCGGTCATCCGACGACCGAATCATGAAGGTGTGCGGACGATCGGTCATCAGCCGCCTGATCGCGCGGTAGTGCCCCGACGCGGCGAGCCGGCCGGCAACCATCACGAGCACGTTGTCGGCGAGATCGTTGAGCTCTTCGAGAATGTGCGAGCTGATGACGATGACGCGTCCGCGTGCCGCTTCGGCGCGCAGGACGGCCATCATGTGCAGCCGTTGCCGCGGATCCATCCCGTTGAACGGTTCATCGAGCAGCACGACGTCGGGGTCATGCACGAGCGCCGCCGCGACCTTGATGCGTTGCCGCATACCTTTCGAGTACGTCGCGATCTTCCGGTGCTGCGCGTCCTCGAGCTCCACGAGCCGGATCGCGCGCGTCGCCGCGTCCTCGGCGTCGGCGAGTTGCTGAAGTCGCGCGCTCATGCGAACAAACTCGCGACCGGTGAGAAACCCGTAGGTCGACTCTCGTTCCGGGACAAGGGTCAGACGCCGGTAAATCGAGGAATCGTCGGCCGCGGCCACACCGTCGATCAACACCTCGCCCGCCGACGGCTGGAGGAGGCCGGCCATCATGTGCAGCACGGTCGTCTTACCGGCGCCGTTCGGTCCGAGCAGCCCGGTGATTCCCGCTCCGAGCATGCACGAGACGTCGTTGACCGCGACGACGTTGCCGTACCACCGCGACGCGTTGCGAAGCTCGATTGCCGTCATGCTTCGTTCCGCCGGTAGCGCAGCAGCAGTACCGTCGTCGCGACGGCGATCACCGCCAGCATCACGGCGAAGTAATACGATCCCGGAAGCTCGGCGCGGCCGACTTGCGTTCGCAGCTTCGCCTGGATGTGGAAGATCCAGTTACCGAATCCGATGATCACCTGAATCGGATGCGCGAGGATGAGGTAGCGCTTGGTCTCACCGGTGGCCAGGTTGCGGAGCACCGTCGCTGCCGCCGGCACCAGCAGAAAAAAGCCGATCACGCTCGCACTGGCGTAGGCGCGCCGTCCGGCGAACGACGCGATGGCGAGCGCCACCGACCCGATGAAGTACGAGACGGTCAGCGTGCCGATGATGAGCGGTCCGAGGACTGTCCACTCGTCCTTGAACGCCGCCCACGGCGACGGGGAGATGAAGACCTTGCCGAGGAAGAGCACCAACTGCGGGCCAAAAGTGAGCACCATCATCGCGGCGACGAGCGCCGCCAATTTGGCGAGTGCGTAGAGCACGCCCGTGAGCGGCCGCGCGAGATACAGCGTCAACACGCCGTATTGTCGGTCGGTGACGATCAGCTCCGGCGCCTGCGCCGCCGCGAACAGCGCGATCAGGAACGAGGTGAATTGCAGGTGGTTGGAGTAACTGATCAGCGCCGTGAATCCGGTCGTCGATGCCGCGCCCACCGACACGATCGCCGGGATGAATACGACGCCGAGAATGATCGACGGAATCACCTTCGACCGCGCGCCGCGTCCAAGCCCGAACGCCGTGCGCAATGAGAAGGCGAACAGCGTACGCACCGCGTTGGCACGGTCGAGGCGCTGCCCCGTGTAGCGCTGATACCCGAGATCATAGAGCGCGCCCGCTTTGGCGGTGACTGCTTGGGTCTCAGCCATGCGCACCCGCCACGCTCTGATCGCGGAAGAGCTCTTCGAGCTTGTGTCGCGTGAGCTGCATGCGCGCGATCGGCGCCCCGAGCTCGGCGGCCGCGTCGCGAATGAGATCGTACGTGCTGTCGTCCCGCACCGTGATGCGCAGCAACGTCGCGCTTCCGTCAACGTCGAGTCCTCGCGAGCGGAGGGCGGTGGCCAACTCGGGGATTTCGTCGTCGAGCTCGACGACCAGTCGTTCGGTGAGCTCGGTGAAGGCGGCGACCGGCCCGTTGTAGCGCAGCTTTCCCGCGTCGATCGCGATGAGCTGCTCGCACACCCGCTCGATCTCGCCGAGTAAATGCGAGGTGACCAGCACCGAGATGCCGAACTCCGTTCCCGTGCGCGCGATCAGGCCGAGCATGTCTTCCCTGCCGGCGGGATCGAGTCCGTTCGTCGGCTCGTCGAGCAGGAGCAACTTGGGATCGTGGACGAGCGCCTGCGCCAGTTTCACACGCTGCTTCATGCCCGTGGAGTAGCCGCCGATCAACCGGTACCGCTCCTCGTGCAATCCAACGTGCCGCAACATCTCGGCGGCGCGCTCGCGCGCGGCTTGAAACGGCAGCCCCGACATCCGCCCCATGTGCGCGACAAAGTCGGCACCGCTCACGTCGATGGGGAGACAGTCGTGCTCGGGCATGTACCCGACCACCCGCCGAATCGCCATGCGGTCGCCGCCCACATCCATGTCGAGCACCGACGCGCTACCGCTCGTTGGCGCGAGCAGCCCGAGAAGGATGCGGATGAACGTCGTCTTCCCGGCGCCATTCGCGCCGACGAATCCGATGATGCCGGGTTCCACGTCGAAGCTGAGATTGTCGAGCGCGACGACGCTGTCGGAGAATGACTTGGTGAGGTCTTTCGTGCTGATCAGCGACAACTTGGACTAATCGGGAGGGTGGGGTGGGAGGGACTCTAGGTCTCAGGTCTCTGGTCCCTGGTCTCAGGTGTAACTACGCGCCGTTTCACCTGAGACCTCAGACCAGAGACCTGAGACCAAGACGGCCGAGCGCAACTTGCCGCCCGATTAGGCCACCGTCAACGCGACCCTACGACAAACCCCACTGTAGGTTTCCAGAATGGATCTGACGCGCGAGGAGCTGTCCCGATATAGTCGCCACCTGATCCTCCCGGACGTCGCCCTCGACGGCCAGAAGCGGATCAAGGCGGCGCGGGTGCTGCTCATCGGCGCGGGTGGTCTGGGGTCGCCGGCGGCGCTGTATCTCGCGGCGGCGGGGGTCGGGACGCTCGGCCTCGTCGATTTCGACGTCGTCGACGTCACCAACCTGCAGCGTCAGGTGCTCCACGGCACGAGCGACGTCGGGCATTCAAAGCTCGAGTCGGCGCGCGGCCGGATTGCCGACCTCAACCCGAATGTGCAGGTCGAGACGCACGAAACGCGGCTCACGTCGGCCAACGCACTCGAGATCATGCGCGAGTACGACGTGATCGTCGACGGCACCGACAACTTCGCCACGCGCTATCTCACCAACGATGCGTGCGTGCTCCTCGGCAAGCCGAACGTGTACGGTTCGATCTTCCGCTTCGAGGGCCAGGCGTCGATCTTCGCCATGCCGGACGGTCCGTGCTATCGCTGCCTGTTCCCGAATCCTCCTCCGCCCGGCCTCGTCCCGAGCTGCGCGGAAGGCGGGGTACTCGGAGTGCTGCCGGGCATCGTCGGGACAATTCAAGCGACGGAAGCACTGAAACTGATCCTCGGCATCGGCGACGCGCTTGTCGGGCGATTGCTGCTTATCGACGCGATGGCGATGCGCTTTCATACAGTGCGCGTCCCGCGCGATCCGAATTGTCCGGCGTGTGGTACGCGGCAGATCAAAGAACTGATCGACTACGACGAGTACTGTGGAACACCTGGAGGCGAGATGCCGGTGAGCAAGGACGTCCCGGAGATCACCCCCACCGAGCTCGCGGCGCGCCTCGATGCGAAGGACGAATTCGACCTGATCGACGTGCGCGAAGCATACGAATGGCAGCTCGGCCGCCTGCCCACCGCCCGTCTGATTCCGCTCGGCCAGCTTCCGTCGGCGTTGTCGACCCTCGACTCCACGCGCGACATCGTCGTTTATTGTCGCTCGGGAAAACGCAGTGCCGACGCGACGATTCAGCTGCGAGCCGCCGGATTTCGAGCGGTGAACCTCGCCGGGGGAATACTGCGGTGGAGTGATGAGGTAGATCCAACTATCCCGAAATACTGACGGCGAAACGGCGCAACTGCTACCGCGCTCCTGCCGAACGGCGCACCTGCCGAACGGCGCGGCTGCCGAATGGCGCACCTGCCAAGAGGCGCAAGCGGCCTTCGGCCGAGCGACGGGCAACATCGAGTGCAACCCGGTGACCGAAGTGTCGCCGAGGAAAGGCCGTGCGCCCGTCACAAAACCCGGACGCGCTCAACAAACGGCGCGAAGCGCCCATGCGTCGCTTGGCAGTCGCGCGGTTTGGCAGCGGCGCCGTTCGGCAGGTGCGCCGTTCGGCAGTCGCGCGGTCAGCTCTCGCTCTTTCCATCCGGTGCTACTTGATTCGTCATCCCTCGCGCGAATCTCCATTTCCCGTCCGACCCTTTTCGCTCGATCAGGAACGTCCGCTGTTCGATCGTGCGCTTCTCACCGCCATCCCGGGGCGTGAGGATCATCCGTTCGATTCCGCGCTCGAACGCGACGTCTCCGAAGACCACAGTTTCGATCGGCTCGAAGCTCTGGATGATGTCGAAGCGTTCAATGGCGCCGCGCATCGCGGCGGTCGCGGCGGCGGGACCGACGATCGGAGGAGCGCCCTGCGGCCAGACTTCGTAATCGTCGGTCAGGAGATCCTTGAGGGCATCGGGATTTCGCGCCGCCACTGCGTCGGTCCACGCGGCTCGCAAGGTCGCGATCGCGCGTAGCTCTTCGGAGCTCACGTAGCGCCTACGCTCTTCGCGGAAGTCCAATCCATCGAGGCACCGCCCGCTTGTAGTCCAGATACTGCTGTCCAAAGACTCTCGTCAGTCGCGGCTCTTCATAGATGAGGATCGCGATGTGGAACGCCACGACCATCGCGATTCCGTAGTAGACGGCATCGCGTGAATGGAACCAGAGCGCCTGGCCGAAGATCGCCGTCACCACGCCGACGTACATCGGATTGCGCGTGAAGCGATAGAGACCACTCGTCACCAGAGATCGCGGCGGATCATAAGGAGCGGGCGTCCCGTGGCCGGCCCGGGCGAATTCACGGGCGCAGATGAGC
>DATMHK010000137.1:0-15025 GCA_035554995.1 Gemmatimonadaceae bacterium | reverse complement strand
TTGCCGTCGTCGGTGCCGACGTAGATCTCGCCGCGCGCCTTGGGAGACTCGCTGATCGTGGTGATGTTGCCGTAGGCGCTCGTCCCGTCGTTCATCGACAGTGAGCGGCCGGCCGGGAATCCGTTTCCGACGCTCAGTTCGGAGCGCGTCGCTTGGCGAGTGAGATCCGGGCTGATCTCCTCCCACGTTTCGCCGCGATTCGCCGTCTTGAGCAGCTTCTGCGCGCCCATGTAGTAGACCTTGGGATCGTTGGGAGAGACGTGGACCGCGGTGTTCCAGTTGAAGCGATACGCCGGCTGACCGGGTTTGGCGACGGGCTGAACGAACCGCTCTTCACGAGTCACGAGGTCGGACAGGAATCCCCGTCCATTTTGAGAATTCGCATAGACGAATCGTGAATCGCGCGGATCGACCGCCGACTGGAATCCGTCGCCGAAGCCGGTATTGACGACGTCGGCGTTCGTCATCCCGCCCCGCGAGTATGTCGCACTGGGAAAGGCCCACGAGCCGTTGTCCTGCGCGCCGCCGTAGATCCAGTACGGCGTTCGATTGTCGATCGCGATGTCGTAGAACTGCCCGATCGGCAGATTGTCGCGATAGTCCCACGTCCGACCGCCGTCGTAGCTCAGATACACGCCACCGTCGTTGCCGAGCATGAGGTGATCGGGCTGCGCGGGGTCGATCCAGAGCGCGTGATGGTCCGGGTGCGCGTTGGCGGCGATCGAATCGGAGCGGAACGTTTTTCCGCCGTCGGTGGACAGATACACCGCGACGGCGAGCAGCCAGACGCGATTCGGATTCTTTGGGTCGACGCGAACCTGGCTGAAGTAGTTCGGTCGCTGGTTGGTCGCGCTCTGGCGAGTCCACGTCGTGCCAAAGTCGTCGGAGCGGTAGACCCCAGAGCCCGGCGGAGACGCTTCGATTACCGCGTAGACGACATTGGGATTGCTCTTCGAGATGTCGAGCCCGATGCGGCCGAGATCACCGGACGACATTCCGTTGGTGATTCGCGTCCAGGTGTCGCCGCCGTCGGTCGATCGCCACAAACCGCTCCCGGGCCCGCTGCCCGCGAAGCCGAACTCGCGTCGGCGGCGCTGATACGTCGCTGCGATGAGCGTTCGCCCGTCGGGCGAGATGACGACGTCCGTCGCTCCGCTGTTGGCGTCGACGCCGAGCACCTTTTGCCACGTCGCGCCTCCGTCCTTGGTGCGATAGAGGCCGCGTTCGTCGTTCGGGCCAAACAGATGGCCGACGGCGGCGACGAACACGATGTCGGGGTTGTGCGGATCGACGACAATGCGACCGATCGTCTGCGTTTCGCGCAGACCCATGTGCCGCCACGTGGTGCCACCGTCCACCGACTTGTAAACGCCGTCGCCCCAGGTCGAGCTCTGGCGATTGTTGGCTTCGCCCGTGCCGACCCACACGACCATCGGATTGCTCGGCGCAATGGCGATGTCGCCAATCGAAAGCGTGTTCGCATAACGGTCGAAGACCGCCTGCCAGCTCGTCCCGTTGTTGGTGCTGCGAAAGACGCCGCCCGACGCGGTCCCCACGAAGATGACTCGAGGATCGGCCGGAACGGCCTCGATGTCGTCGACGCGTCCGCCGAACGCTGCCGGACCGATGTGTCGCCAGCTCGTATCGCTCGGCCAGGGTTGGGCCGTGCGAATCGCCGGCTCGCTCAGTCGTTGGCTCGACGTAGTCGCTTGGGCAGCAACGGACTGGACAGCAGCCAGACATAAGCCGGCGACGAGGCGTCTTGCTCTGGGATTTCGCACTACGGGGGGGTTTGACTACGGGCGGGGCGCCGCGGAGGCGTGCGCATGGTGGGAACGACGCTCGACGCGTCGGGCGGAAGCGAGAAGGAAGACTCCCAGCCTGCGAATATGCCGGTGTGCTCAGGGTTCTGCAACGACGCTGGATCAATCGTACGGGCCGACGGTAATGTTCGTCATGACCCTTAATCGACACCTTATGCGCACGACCCTGTTTTTCAGCGGCGCGCTGCTGGCCGGTATGCATGTGGCCGGCGCTCAGCAGAAGCACGTTTTGACCTTCGACGACTTCGCGGCCGTTCGAGGAGTGAGCGATCCCCAGTTGTCGCCGGACGGCAGGCTCGTGCTCTACACCGTACGCACGACCGACGTCTCGAAAAACGCGCGCACGTCGCACACCTACAGCCTTCCAATCGGCGGGGGCACGGCGCAGACGTTCCCGAGCGACGCGCCCGATGTCTCGGCGACTGAAGCGCGCTGGTCGCCCGATGGCAAACACGTCGCGTTCATCGCCGGCGGTCAGCTCTGGATCGCCGACGCGACCGGCGCCGCACGCAAGCAGATCACTCACCTGAATGGCGGTGCCACCGGTCCCGTCTGGGCACCGACCAGCGACCACGTCGCCTTCACCTCGAGCGTCTATCCCGATTGCTCGAACGACGCGTGCAACGCCGCCAAGGAAAAGACCGCGGCCGACAACAAGGTGAAGGCACACGTTGCCGACCAGCTCATGTTCCGACACTGGAACGTGTGGGACGAAGGCACGCGGTCGCACTTGTTCGTCGTCGCGATAGATGGGAGCGCGCCGCGCGATCTCATTCCCGGCGCGAAGTACGACGTTCCGCCCGGACCGTTCGGCGGCAGCGAAGGCTATGCGTGGTCGCCCGACGCCCGAGAGCTCGCCTACACCGCGAAGGATCAGGGTCGCGCGGACGCCACGTCCACCGACGTGAACGTCTACACCATCTCGGCGAACGGCGGGGCACCGACCGTCATCACCGCGGCGAACAAGGGCGCCGATCAGAATCCCGTGTATTCGCCGGACGGGCGCTACATCGCGTATGCGTCGCAAGCGCGCGCGGGTTTCGAGTCCGACCGGTTCCGCCTCGTGGTCTACAACCGCGCCGACAAGAAGTCGCAGGAGCTGTTGCCGAGCTGGGATCGCAATGCCGACGCGTACATGTGGTCGCCCGACATGAGCGGAATTCTCGTGCAGACCACCGACGCCGGCCGCGACAAGCTGTATCGCGCTCCGTTCGTGCGCGGCGGAGCGACGTTGCGTGTTTCCGGAGCTCCGCAGCTGCTCGTCGGGGATCACAACAACGCGTCGTTCGCCTTGTCCCGTGATGGGCGCACGGTCGTGTGGCTCCGCGACGCGACGGAGTTCCCCGCCGAGGTGTACGCGGCGGATCTCACCGCGACCGGCGCGGCGAACGTGCGCACGCTGACGCACGAGAATGATTCGCTGGTCTCGTCGCTGGCGGTGAATCCGGCGGAGGATTTCTGGTTCACGGGCGCGGCGGGCGTGAAGGTGCAGGGCTTCGTCGTGAAGCCGCCCAACTGGCAACCGGGCAAGAAGTATCCGGCGATCCTGCTCATTCACGGCGGCCCGCAGGGTGCGTGGCTCGACCAGTGGCACGGACGCTGGAATTATCAGATGTTCGCGGCAACGGGTGCCGCGCTCGTCATCATCAATCCGCGCGGCTCGTTCGGCTACGGCCAGCAGTTCGTCGATGACGTCTCGAAAGGATGGGGCGGGAAAGTCTACACGGATCTCATGTCCGGTCTCGACGCCGCGATCTCGAAGAATCCGTGGATCGACCCCAACGCCCTCGGAGCCGCCGGCGGATCGTTCGGTGGATACATGGTGAACTGGATCGCGGGGCACACGAACCGCTTCAAGGCGCTCGTGTCGCATGCCGGTCCGTTCAACCTCGAGAACATGGCGACGGCGACGGAAGAGCTCTGGTTCCCCGACTGGGAGTACGGCGGCCCATTTTGGGACGCGAAGGCGATGGCGAGCCAGTATCGCGTGTACTCGCCGCACCTCTTCGTGAAGAACTTCAAGACGCCGACGCTCGTGACCGGCGGCGAGCTCGATTACCGCGTGCCCTACACGGAAGACTTGTCGATGTTCACGTCGCTGCAGCGCATGAACGTACCGAGCCGGCTAGTCATGTTCCCCGACGAAGGACATTGGGTACTCAAGCCGCAGAATCAGCGTCTGTGGTGGGGCGAAGTGCAGGGGTGGATGAAGAAATATCTCGAGGGCGGCCCGAAAGCCTGATCCAGTATCGCGACCGGACTGCGAATTGGGGTCTGACCCTATTTCAAGTTTTTGAAATAGGGTCAGACCCCAATTGATTTGGTACGGGGCGAAATACTATTCGCCGTACGGGACCCACACGTTCTTCACCTGCGTTGCGGCGCGCAGGAAGTCGCGCCCTTCGCCCATCGCACGATCGAGCCAGTCGCGCTCGTGCCACGTCGCCCATGTTCGCTTCATGTTCGACGCTGACGCGAGCTCGACTTGCTTGACGCCTTCGCGCTCTCCGAAATACCAGATTGCTTCGACGTCGTCGTGCTCGGCGAGCACTTTCGCCAACGCGTCCTTGTCGCCGGTCACGATGTTCACTACGCCATCCGGCACGTCCGACGTCTCGAGCACGCTGTAGAAATCGGTGGCGGCGAGCGGGTACGAGTGTGACGGCACGACGATCGTCGTGTTGCCCGTCGCCATCGCCGGCCCGATGAGCGAGACCAATCCGAGGATCGGAAAGGCGTCGTCGCAGACGAGCGCCATGACCCCGATCGGCTCGTTCATGGCGATCGACACGCCGCGAATCGGAACGCTGTGCACCGCGCCGTCGTACTTGTCGGCCCATGCAGCGTACGTAAAGAGGCGCGAGATCGACGCCTCGACTTCCTGTTTCGCGCGACGCTTGCCGCACGCCGTCATCGCGTCGATACGCGCCGCGAACTCGGCCCCACGCGCCGCGAGATTCTCGGCGATGTAATAGAGAATCTGACCGCGATTGTGTCCCGTAGATCTCCCCCAACCCTTTGCCGCGTGCGCCGCCTCGACCGCGTTGCGGATATCCTTGCGATTCCCTTCCGGCACTTCGCCGACCATCTCGCCGCTCGGCGAATAGATGCGACGCGTATATCCCTGATCGGGGCGGGCCTGCTTACCGCCGATGAAGAGTTTTGGAGTACGGTCGAGCTCAGGCATCTCGTCGGACGACATTGGTCTCAGGTCCCTGGTCTCTGGTCTCTGGGGAGACGGCGGTGTTTTCCCTGAGACCTGGGACCTGGGACCGGAGACCTGGCGTTTCACATACTCCCACATCCCTTCCCTTCCGCCCTCCCGTCCAAACCCGCTCTCGCGATAGCCGCCAAAACCCGCGGCGGCGTCGAAGAGGTTCGTCGAGTTTACCCACACCACGCCCGCCTTGATCTTCGGCGCGATGTCCAGGGCGAGATTGATGCTTTCGGTCCACACACTCGCCGCGAGACCGTAGGGCGTGTTGTTCGCCAGCGCGACGGATTCGTCGGGCGTACGGAAGGTCATCGACACGAGCACCGGACCGAAGATCTCGACCTGGGCGATCGTCGACGACGGCTGCACGCCGGTGAACAACGTGGGCGGATAGAAGTAGCCGTCCGTCGGACAGGCCCACGACGGCTGCCACATCGTCGCCCCTTCGTCGACACCTTGCTGCACGAGCGTGCGAATGCGCTCGAGCTGCACCGGCGCGACGATGGCGCCCATGTCCACCGCCTTGTCGAGCGGTGAGCCGAGGCGAAGCTTCTCCATTCGCGCGCGAAGTTTGGCGAGGAGACGGTCGGCTACGCCTTCTTGCACGAGCAGTCGCGAACCCGCGCAGCACACCTGCCCCTGGTTGAACCAGATTGCGTCGACCACGCCCTCGACGACGCTGTCGAGGTCCGCGTCGTCGTAGACGATGAACGGACTCTTTCCGCCGAGCTCGAGGCTCAGCTTCTTGCCCGAACCCGCCGTCGAGCGGCGAATGATCTTGCCGACTTCAGTCGATCCGGTGAAGGCGATCTTGTCGACGTCGGGATGCTCGACGATCGCGGCGCCGGTCTCGCCATGGCCCGTGACGATGTTGACCACGCCGGCCGGAATCCCCGCGGCGTCGGCGATCTCCGCGAAGGCCAGCGCGGTGAGCGGTGTGAACTCCGCCGGCTTGAGGACGACCGTGTTACCCGCCGCGAGCGCGGGCGCGATCTTCCACGCGAGCATGAGCAGCGGGAAGTTCCACGGGATGATCTGTCCGACGACGCCGATCGCCTCGTAGCCCTCGAACTCGCTGCCGAGGAGCTGCGCCCATCCGGCGTGATGATAGAAGTGTCGCGCGACGAGCGGGATATCGATGTCGCGCGTCTCGCGGATCGACTTTCCGTTGTCCATGCTCTCGAGCACGGCGAGCAGCCGCGAATGCTTTTGCACGGCACGGGCAAGCGCGTACAAATGGCGAGCGCGCGCGTGCGGCGTCAGTCCTTTCCAGGCCGGAAGTGCGCGCCGCGCGGCTGAGACGGCGGCATCGACGTCCGCTTTCGTTCCGTCGGTGACGCGGGCGATCGTTTTCGACGTCGACGGATTGATGACGTCGAACGTCCGTCCGGGATCGGTCCACGCGCCGTCGATGAAGTGCCCGAAGACACGCTCGTGCTTCCCGAGCCATCCGAGCGCTTCCTTATCGCTCTCGGGCGCCGGGCCGTACTCCATCGTTTTGAAGATCTCAGCGACTGTTGCCATAGCTGTCATCCTCCCGAGCGAAGCGAGTGGAGGATCTACTCGCCTTACCTGGTTGCTAGTCAATGACCGTAGATCCCCCGGCCGCTGCGCGGCCGGAGGATGACAATTACTTCCGATAATCGAGCGCGGGTTTTGCTCGATCCAATCGTGACTTGTACGTGAACCCGCCGCGGCGTTTGTCGAACTCGGCGCGTGCTTTCTGGATGTGGGTCGGATCCGTGAAGAGATCGATCGCCGTGAGCGTCATCGTCTTTGCGGCGACGATCATGCCTTTTGCGCCGATCGACATTCCGCCCGCGGCGACAGCTTGCCAACTGTGCGCCGGCGTTCCTGGCACCCAGGTCGCCGCCGTCATTTGCACCGTTGGCACCGCCCAGCTCACGTCGCCCATGTCCGTCGACGCATAGGTGATTTCGCTGCGCATCGGCTGCACCTGCGACTCGCTACCGAGCGGCAGCATCGGCTCGAGCAGCGACTTGCGGAGCGTTTCGGCAAACGCGCGCTCTTCGGGTGTGTAGGTGATGCCGCCGACGTGCTCGAGATTCTTGCGCATCACGGATCCGAGATAGTCGTTCGGCAGAATGTTGTACGTGGCGCCGGTGACCTCGAAGTCCATTGTCGTGCCGGTGCCGAGCGCGGCGCCCTTCGCCGCGTTGATGATCCGTTCCCAGATGCCGTCGACTACGCGCACGTCCGGATGTCGCGCCACGTAGTACACCTCGGCGGCGTCCGGCACGACGTTCGGCGCCTTGCCCCCATCCGTAATCACATAGTGGATGCGCGTCTCCTGCGGTACATGCTCGCGCATCATGTTCACCATGTTGTCCATCGCCTCGACGGCGTCCAAGGCGGAGCGGCCGCGGTCGGGCGCCGCCGCAGCGTGCGCAGAGAGGCCGTGAAAGCGGAATTTCGCGCTGATGTTGGCGAGGTTGCTCACCGGCGACGCACTGTTCTGGTCGCCGGGATGCCAGGTCACCACGGCGTCGACGTCGTTGAACAGCCCGGCCCGTAGCATATAGACCTTGCCGGCGCCGCCCTCTTCCGCGGGGGTACCGTAGAAACGAATCGTGCCGGTTTTGTGCTGCGATTCGAGCCATTGCTTCACGGTGATCGCGGCCGCGGTGGACGCCGTGCCGAAGAGGTGATGTCCGCACGCATGACCGGCGACACTGCTCGCGATCGGTTGCCTCGTCGGCACCGCTGCTTGCGACAGCCCCGGCAGCGCGTCGAATTCGCCGACGATGGCGATGATCGGTTTACCGCTGCCATAGCTGGCGACGAATGCCGTCGGAATGTCGGCGACGCCGGCCTTCACCGTGAAGCCTGCGCTGGTCAGTTCGGACTGAAGCAGCGCGCTCGATTTCGTTTCTTGGTATCCGAGCTCGGCGAAGTTCCAGATCTGTTTGGCGACGTCGGCGTAGTGGTCGCGGCGAGAATCGAGGGTGCCGAGGACGCCGTCGAGGACGGATTTACCGGATTGGACTTGGGCGTAGAGTGGCGATCCGGCGAGAAGCCCGGCTACTAACAAGGTACGGTAGATCCTTCGGTCGCTGCGCTTCCTCAGGATGACAACCTCGCTGCGCTCGCTCAGGATGACGGGTGTCATGGCATCGGATGGCGATGGGCCGCGGCGTAGCGCCCAGTGACGAAATGCTCGAGCTGGCGTTCGATGTCGGTGAGAAGAGAGCTGGCCCCAAAGCGGAATAAGTCGGCGCGGAGCCAGCGGTCGCCGAGCTCCTCCTTCATCAGATACAAAAACTCGAGCGACTGCTTCGCCGTGCGAATTCCGCCGGCGGGCTTGAAGCCGACTGCATAGCCGGTCTGCTCGAAGTATTCGCGGATCATGCGGCACATCACGACGCCGAAAGGCAGCGTGGCGTTCACGCCCTCCTTCCCCGTCGACGTTTTGATGAAGTCGGCCCCCGCTTGCATTGCGACCATGCTCGCGCGGGCGACGTTGCCCAGCGTCGCGAGCTCGCCCGTCGCGAGAATCGCCTTCATGTGCGCGTCACCGCATGCTTCACGGAATCGCCGCACTTCGTCGTACAACGCCTCGTAGTTACCGGTGAGGACGTGCGCGCGCGTGATGACGATGTCGATTTCTTTCGCGCCAGCCGCAACGGACGCATGGATCTCGTCAATGCGCTGCTCGATCGGACTCAAGCCCGCCGGAAACCCCGTCGAAACCGCCGCTACAGGAATTCCCGAACCCTCGAGCGCCTCGACGGCGGTCTTCACGAGTGCGTGGTAGACGCACACCGCCCCGACCCTGATGTCGAGATGCTTCACGCCGAGCGCGCCGGTGATGTCGTCACGCAACGGATGGCGCGCCTTGGCACAAAGGCGCCGCACGTTGCCGGGTGTGTCGTCGCCCGACAGCGTCGTGAGATCGATCAGCGTGATCGCCCGAAGCAGCCAGGCAGCCTGCCACTCCTTTTTCACGGTTCGCCGCGTGGGAATCGTGGCGGCGCGGCGTTCCACGGCGCTCCGATTCACGCGGATCGCGCGGACGACGTCGAGGTCGAGCGCCACGCCTGGATTTCGCTCGACATGGTCTGCCGGGAGCGGGCGAGGCTTGGTGACGAGGGTGAGATTCGGCTTCGCGGTCATCGGTCCAGCTCGAGACGGAAAGGGGCCGCTGCAATGTACCGCCGGTCGCGGCGCCCAGGGAGACAAAACGAGCTACGCTCGTCGCTTACGGCTTCGCCCGGCCGTCGGCATCGACGACCACGATCGGCCCCAAATTCGCCGCGCGCAACGCCGGTTCGAGGATCCGTCGGTCGCCCGTAACCACCACGATCAAGCGATCCGGATCGATGACCCGGCGCGCCGCTGCGACGACGTCCGACACCGGCATCGACCCAAGCCGCGTCGTCCAGTCGTTGAAGTATTCCGGCGACAATCCGTCGCGAACGAGCTCCACGATCCGCGCCGCCACCGAATCCGCTCCGTCGAAGCGCGCGGGAAGACTACCGATCTTCGCCCGGCGACCCGCGTCGATCTCGGACGCCGACGGCGGCTGGCTGTCCCGCAGCGCGCGAAGCACGCCGAGCCAGCTCACGAGAGCGCTGTCGACTTTCTTCGGGTCCGTAACGGCACTCCCGACGAACGCCGATGGCTGGGCCGGCCTGCGCCAAGTCAGACCGATCGCCCCGGAATAGATCAGCGCTCGCTTGTCGCGGAGCTCCTGCAGCACGCGCGTCGTGGCAACGGCTCCGAGCAACTCAGCCGACGCCGCATCGGCGGCGGACCGTCGAGGACCCGCGATCCCGACATAGACGTACGCCTGCTGCGCCGGGACGTCGATGAGATGGATCGTCGTCCCTTGCCGCGCGGGCGACGACGGCGCGTCGCCGGCAAGAACGGACTCCGGCTTTGCTTCCCATTTGTCGAACACGCGGCGAGCCTCGGCCAGCGCCGCGACGGCCGAGACGTCTCCCACGATCACCACCGTCGTGGCGCGTGGCGAGATATACCGATCGTAGAAACCGCGAACGTCGGCGCGCGTGATCGACGTGGCGCTCGCTTCGGTTGGAACGAGCGAGCGCGTGAAGGGGTCGGCGGCGCCGTAGAGCAATTGATAGAAGAGATGACGCGGCGCCGATGACGGCGTTTGCGCGATGCGCCGCGCGACCGCCGCTTGCACCGTTTTGCGCCGCTCCACCGCGGCCGAGTCGAACGCGGGAGCCATCAGCATATCGCCCATGATCGACAGCGCGGCGCCGAACGACCTCGCTGTCGTCGTAAAGCCGGTCGGCGTGATCGTCGTTCCCAGTGCTGCAGCCGCGGCGGCGAGACGCGCCGCGCCCGGCGTCGCGCTTGGTTCGCGCATCGCGCCGATGGTGACGGCGAACAGGCCTTCCTTGCCCACCGGATCGAGCGTGGAGTCCGCGCCGAGTACCGCGCGCACCGCGACGACCGGTACCGAGTGATCCTCGACGATGCGAAGGTTGAGACCGTTCCGCAGTTTTTCCGTGAAGACGGCGGGAAGTCGAAACGCCGCCCCCGGCCCGGCGACTGGTCGTTTCGACCGGTCGACGCTCTGCGCGCGAAGGGTTGGTACCACGCACACGACCGCGGCGCACACCAATGAGAGTGTTCTCATGGACGTGGTGTGGAGCGCTGCGGCGTGACGTTGACGAACGGCGCTTCGGGCCTGCTGATCGTTCCGAGCTGTCCGGCCGGCACGAGGCTCATCACTACGCGGCTCGACGTCAGGTACTTGGCGGCAACGCGTTGGACGTCGGCCGGCGTGAGCCGGAAGGCATCGTTGACCCCAGCGGAATAAAACGCCGGATTCCCGGCGAGGGTCTGGTCGTGGGCGAGCGTGTCGGCGCGAGCGAGTTTGACCTGAAGGGATGTCGTGGCCGTCACCACGTTCGCCGCATTGAATCGCGCCAGCTCGTCGGCGGTCGGCGGATCGGTCGCCAGTCCCGCGACCACGCTGTCGACGAGTGATTCGATCGTCGTCAGCGATGCGCCAGGTCGCGGAAGCACTGCGATCTCGAAGACACCCGAGGCCTCGAGATCGTAGTGGGTCGCGGTTACGCCAGCGGCGAGCTGTCGCTCCTCGACGAGCAGCTTGGACAGCCGGCCAGACGGGTTAGCGGATAGAATCGACGCGAGCGCCATAAGCGCCGCGTGGTCCGGGCTCGTGTACGCGGCACCAATCCAATCGATGTGCAGCTGCGGCTGCGTGGCGCGACGGTCCTCCAACACGAGGCGGCGTTCACCCTGTTGAGCAACCGGCGCCGCCTGACGTCGCGGGGCCGGTGTCCCGGACTGGATCGATGCGAAGTATTTGTCGACCCACCCCTTCACGAGCTGCGGATCGAAATCGCCGCTGAGGGCAAGCACGGCATTCGCCGGCGTGTAGAATCGCGCACAGGCTGCCGGTAGTTCCGCGACGGTGAGGCTCGTCAGGTCCGCGCCGGCGACGGCGGTTTCGATGTGATATGGATGGCCCGCGGGAAAGAGCGCGGCCAACGTCAACTCGCGTGACACGCCGAACGTGGCGTTCTCCACGTTCTGCTGTCGCTCCTGGCCGATGAGCGTACGGATGGCGTTCAATCGCTCCGCGGTGAGCCGGCTGAACGGCGCCGCCATCCTGTCCGACTCCGCCCAGAGCGCCGTCTCGAGTTGATTCGGCGGGACGATGACATAAAACGTCGTGATGTCGTCCGTCGTCTCGGCCCGCGCCGACGTGCCGCCGATCGAACGGTAGAACGGCTGCAGCGGCTGATCGACATTCGGCGAGCCAAGCGCCGTCGCGTGCTCGCACAGGTGCGTCAGTCCGCGCTGCTGCAGCGGGTCGTCTTTTGCACCCGCGTGATACATGAGGTTGACCGCGACGATTGGCGTGGCGTGATCGACATTGAGAATCACGGTCATGCCGTTCGGCATCGTGTACCGAGTGAATTCAAGCGGCCGGATTTGCTCCTGCGCGAGTGCGCCCACGCCGGCGAACAGCAGGAGACACAGACCCGTCAGGAACCCGCGCATTGGCGGATTCAACACTCGACTCATGACGAAGGCGGCGAGGCAGCGGTGGGAGCTCGACAACTCTGCTTGAATGGTAAACCAGGCGCGATTTCCAGCGCGGCCGCCGTCCAACTTGTCGGACAGGGCGCGTCCCCGTGATGTGACAAGCGTCACCCGAGACAAACGCGCTCCTCGGGTCGCTATTCAGGGCGACGGCGTTGCGCGGCAACTAGATAGCGAACCTGGAGCGGCGAAGCCGACGAGGGGCACGTCCTCTGCGCTCGCGCAGGTTAGCGGAGGTACCGATGCCGCGCTCACCCCACCCGTGAGGTTTCCATGTCGCTCACTCGCTTTGCGCCCGCACCGCTGCTCGCGGTCGCCGTCGCTTTGTCGTCGGCGGCAGCGCAGGACTCCACGTCGTGCACGTGCACGACAGTTCAGCCCTCGAAGCCGCCGTCGGAGTTCGAGCTCCGCAGCTCGGGAACGATCACCTTCATCCAGAGCCGGCCGCAGGGTGGTTTGGGCGCCAACATTCCGCGCGGCTACGGTGTGGATGGCGCCTATTTCTTCCGGCTCGACCAGCGGGGCGCCTTCTCGCTGCGGTTCGGCGCGGGCATCGTCGATTACGGTCATGAGGCGCAGCACGTTCCGCTGAGCCCGACGATCGGACGTGTTCAGGTGAAGGTGAAGACGACCAACTATCTGTCGCAGCTCACTATCGGACCGCAGTTCATGTGGCCGCGAGGACTGATCCGGCCGTACGTGAACGCCGGGATCGGAACACAGGTCTTCTTCACCGAGAGCAGCGTCGAAGGCGTCGACTCCGACGACTCGAGCGATCTGTCGACGACGAACCAATCGGACTGGACCAGTGCCTGGACGCTAGGCACGGGCGTCTACCTCCCGATCTCGCGCGGCCTCTCGCTCGACGCCGGGGTGCAGTTCGTCCACGGCGGGCGCGCGCAGTACCTCAAGCCCGGAAGCATTCACGATTTCGGCAACCAAATCCTGATCACGCCGCTCGAGAGCGCCGATACGCGCGTCGCTCTCGTCCGTCTCGGTCTACGAATCGGCCTATGATGTTCGATCACCTCGAGCTGGCGATCGCGGTCGTACTGCGGCCGACGATTTACGCCGGTACCCTCACAGACGAAGAACGCGCCGCCTTGGCGGCGGCGCGTCCACTCGGTCGTCTAGTGACCGGCTCTCAGCCGGCCGATCGGACTTACGCTTCCCAAGTCAGCGACGGCTTTCCGAAGTGACCGTAGTTGGTCGTCTCGCGATACACTGGGCGCCGGAGTTGTAAGCGCTCGATCATCGCGGCCGGACGGTAGTCGAAGCCGCGAACGAATTGCTCGGCGGCGCGCCAATCACCGGTACCGAAGGTATCGACGCGCACCGACACCGGCTCCGCTCGTCCGATCGCATACGCGACCTGGATCTCGGCGCGGTCGGAAAAGCCCTGCTTCACCACCTGTCGGGCGACGAATCGGCCGAAGTACGCACCGCTGCGATCCACCTTCGACGGATCCTTTCCGCTGAACGCGCCGCCGCCGTGCCGGCCCATGCCGCCGTACGTGTCGACGATGATCTTCCGGCCGGTCACGCCGCAGTCGGCGGACGGTCCACCCTCGATGAATTGACCGGTCGGGTTCACCAGCACCTCGACGTGCGGTCCGAACCAGGAGCCGAGTACTTCGGGGCAGAGGCAGCTCGCGACGTAATCGCGAATCTCGTCCTGCGCTGCGTCAGCGGTGTGCTGCGTCGACACGAGCACCGTGTCCACGCGCACCGGCTTGTGATCCTCGTAGCGAACGCTCACCTGCGTTTTTGAATCCGGGCGAAGCCAGTTTCGCTCACCCTTTTTTCTCGCGGTGGCCAACCGCTGAGAGAGACGATGCGCGAGCTGCACGGGAAGCGGCATGAGCTCCGGCGTTTCGTTGGTGGCGTAACCGAACATGATGCCCTGATCGCCGGCGCCACCGGTGTCGACGCCCATCGCGATATCGCCGGACTGCTTGCTGATGAACTGAATTACGTTCACGCCGTCGGCGTTGAAGGATTCACTCGGATCGGTGTAGCCGATCTCACGAATCGCTCCACGAGCGACGGCCTCGTAGTCGACCGTCGTCTTCGATGTGATCTCGCCGGCCAGTACGACCTGCCCGCTCTTGCAGAGCACTTCGCACGCAACGCGGCTGTTTGGATCGCCCGCGAGATGTGCATCGAGAATCGAATCGGCGATGTAGTCGCAGACCTTGTCCGGATGGCCTTCGCTCACCGATTCGGATGAAAACGTGTAGGAGCTCATCGTGGTTCTCCGCGCCAACAGCGCTAAAAAAGGCCCCCGACTGGTGTCGCGGGGCCACTTGGCAACACGACTTAGACGGATGAACCGGGCGGATGAGGCTCCGGCGCGCGGCCCGTCAAATCGGGGAAATCACCGCGCTCGTCCAAGCTATGTGACCTCTCCCCAAGGTCAAGCGGCAGTTGTGGCCGGATTAGTGACCTGAGCCGTTGGCACGTGGTTTGGCAGACAGAGCCAACTACCTGAAGTATCGGAGCTTGAATGAAGTTTGTTCGTCGGTTCGTCGTGCCCATGCTCAGCGTCGCCCTCGGGGGATCGGCGTGCAGCGACCCCACGACGCCCGATCCCACCGCGCAGCGGCCCGCGCTGACCCAGTTGCCGCGCGCGCTCAGCGCGAGCGAACGCACCATCATCACCGCGGCGAACGCCTACTCATTCGCTCTCTGGCGAACGATCAACGACTCGCTGCCGGCCGAGAACGTGTTCGTGTCGCCGTTGAGCGCGTCATTCGCGCTTGGCATGACGATGAATGGTGCAAACGGAACGACGTACGACGAGGTGCGCTCCGCGTTGCAATTCGGCAACATCGACCTGGCGGCGATCGACAGCGGTTACAGAACTCTCATCGACCTCCTTACGTCGCTGGATCCCTCCACGACCATGCAGATCGCCAAC
>DATMHK010000136.1:0-18496 GCA_035554995.1 Gemmatimonadaceae bacterium | reverse complement strand
GATGTGGGGGATTCCCCAATCGTCGCGGGTGATCGTGATCGTCTTGGCGCGCTGCTCGAGCGCGGCCAGTTTCGTCGGCGCCTGGGCGGCGACCGTCGAGGCGAGGGATAGGGCCGAAAGGGCCAAGGAGAGCTTTCGCATGGTCGGCTACGGGGTGAATGTCGGCGCTAGCAAGATGCCCCGTGCTCATTGCGTTGACCAGTGGCCTCATCGCGGCGCGCCTTGGCTTGACCGCTCCGAGGCGTCCCGATGTCCTTCGGGGCAGCCCGGCTCGCGAGCACCTCGCGCACGGAACAAAGCGCGCGCATAGTTTTCGCCGCGAGCAAGGGCTCAACTCACCAATAATGGAGCACGGAACTCATGGCGCAGTACGGCGCGAAGGAGCTGGCGAATTCGTTTCGCACAGTCCGTGGTAACACGTTACAGATCGCCCGCGAGATTCCCGAAGAGAGCTACGACTTCGTGGCGGCGGACGGCGTGCGTTCAGTCAGCCAGTTGCTGAGGCACATCGCCTACGTCGACATTCTCTACTACGATTTTCACCGCGACAGGCACATCGAGACCCTCAAGGGCTACGATTTCGGCGCGCTGATCGTGCGGTCCACGGCGGAGGAGGTGAAGCCGCTCGACAAGGACGGAATCATTGCTCTCCTCGAGGAGCGCGGACAGGCCTTCGCGAGCTGGGAAGAGTCGCTCTCACCGGAGTTTCTCGCCGAGACGTTTACCGATCACATGGGCCAGAATCCGAAGACGCGGCTCGAGCATCTGATGAGCGCGAAGGAGCACGAGATGCATCATCGCGGGCAGCTCATGCTGATCCAGCGGCTGATCGGTATCACGCCGCACCTCACGCGGCAGCGCGAGGAGCGCGCGCGGGCACGAGCCGCCACCATGGCCGCGCGCTGAACCAGGGGCGGAGGCGCGCCTCCGCGGCTACGGCAGCGTTCCGTTCACCGTCGCCGTGTAGGTGCGCCGTCCCTCGGTGCATGGCCCCTGGCCATTGGATCCTTCGGCTGAGGCAAGCCAGGTTCCGGACGCCCCGGCCGTGTATGCAAACGAATTCTGCCATCCAGCGACCGCGCTGAGATCAGGCATCGTCAGCACGGGGCCGTTGCTGCCGGCGTAGCCCAGGGAGGCCATGACGGACATCACGTGCCGGCCGTCGGTATACCGGAACGACACCGCATCCCCGTAACCAGACGGGATCGTGCCGAACCTGACGCGCTCGCGGAGATACGGGCCGTTCACTGCTTCGACCGTCGGGATCGCCAGCGCCGGCTGCATCGTCACGAGCTGATTGGCGAACGTGTGGAACGTCACCGTGGACGTCCGCACCTGCCGCGGATTGCTCGCCGCGATATTGAGCAGATGGAAATCCGTCGGTCGTTGAGCGGAAGCGGGGATGCCGAACAGTTGCCCGCCTGCCGATTGCGGGAAGAGAGAGTTGACGGTGCATGCCGCGGTCGTGAGATAGCTCATCGCCAACACGAAGGTGTCGCCGTTCGTCGGGCCTGAGATGGTGGCGCCGCCTTGGACCATCGCGAAGCCGTTGGGTCCTCGCAGGTCCAGCGTTCCCAGCGACGTCACCGTGGGAATTGCAATGTCACGCTGGATGAAGCCGCGAATCCCGTTCGTCGTCGTGCCGTACGCGACCAGATCGTGCACGCCATCGCGCACGCCATTGATCGTGACGTTCGGATTGTTCGTGGTCGACGTCGCCGTGCCGCCGCCGAGACTATACGAGAACGATTCGCTGGTCGCCGTATGAATCGCTGTCCCTGTCACGGTGTTTCTTCCCTGCGGCAATGGACACATGTCGATCGGGCTCGCCGTCATTTCCGCTTGCGTCATGTATCGAACGATGACCCCGTCGCCGTCGGCGAAGGCGAATCCTCCCTTCCCGGCGGCGATCGTAAACCGCGCGACGTTGCCGCTGACGTCGGGCCTCGCCCACACACCGTCACCGTCCTGGAATGCAACGAACGGCGGAGCGCTGCACCGCGACCAGTCGAGGATGACATTGCCGCCCGTGGGCGCCTGACGCACGATGACGACGAGCTTGACCGTCGACGACGCGCTCGCGGGGAATCCGGCCATGCTGCCGCGAATGATGACATCCGTCGTCGCCGGTGCGGCAGTGCCCGCCGCGGCGACCCGAATCGTCGTCGAGTTTCCGACGACCGTCGGCGGTTCGGCGGCAATGGTGACGTTCGCCGGAACGTTCTCCGCCGTGATCGCGACGTCGCCGGTGAACAACGTTCGCGTGAGTGAGAGCGCGGTCGTCGAGCTCGTGCCCTGGAAGACGATGAGGCTTTCTGGATTCACCGAAAGAACGACGCTCGCGCGTACCACGTTCACGACCAGGTCGGTCGTCGCGGTCGTGCCGTCGGTTGCCTTGCCCCGTACCGTCACAGTGTAGACGCCGGCCGCGACGGCCGGTGCGACAGCGAGCGTCATCGGGGCGACTCCGTTCGACGCCGCTCCGAACGTCGCGGCGATTCCGGATGGCGCATTCTCGAGCGACAGCGCGATCGCGCCAACGAGATCCGTTTGATTGACAATGACGTTGGCGGTCGCGCTCTGGCCTTGTGCGACGCCGACGGTCGGAGGCCCGATCAGCTGCAGGCGATCGGGGATGACGGTGACGGTCAACGTCACGCGCTCGTCGGGCAGCCCCGTCACGGACGCTTTGATCGCCGCTTGATACGTTCCCGCCGCGACCTGTGCGCCGGCGCGGACGACAATGCCGACGGTATCCCCGGTGACGGGATTCGTCGCGAAGTCCGCGGACAGTCCGGCCGCGCCCTCGAGGGCGAGCGTCACCGGAGCCGAGACCGTGGTTCGACCGATGGCCAGCGTCGTCGGCGTGAGTCCGCCGCGCGTCACCGTCACCGTCGGACGGGTCAGCGTGAGGGCGAGCTTCGGCGCATCGAGAACTGTCAACGCCACGGTGAGCACCGCGTCCACGACGCCGTCGGCGTGCGCGCGAATCGCGACTGAATACTGGCCAACCTTCGCGTCGCTCGAGACGCGAAGAGTCAGCGTCGATCGGAATACGCCGGCGACTGGATCGGTGTTGACGAGCGACGCGGTGACGCCGGACGGCAGGTTCTCCACCGTCACCGACGGCGTCGGGCCGCCGTCGACGCGCGTGATCGTCGCGACGACGCTCGTCTCGGCGCCCTGGGCCGCACTGACGGACGACGTCTGCAAACTCATCGACACCGTGCGATCCGGCTTCTGCGGCGTGTCAGGCAAATACTTTTCCGGACTGCACGACACGGCTGCCGCGAGAACGACGATCCAGCTTCCCTTCCCCCTCCAACGTCGCATGGCCTATTGAGGGGGAAGAGTGATGGCTGGTTGTCCGGCACCCTTGCGCTTCGCGTTCAGCGCGGCGAGTCCGGACGTCTTGAGCGAATTCCAACGACGCATCACGTCGGCGCCCTCGGCGCGCGCGCGCGTGACTCCGGCGACCTGACCGGCCGTCGGCGCGACGTCGGCGCCCTGCATCGACATCGCGGCAGACATCATCGTCGTCGAGGCTGCGTCGAGCGTCGGCGTGGCGGGGCCGCCACCACCACGACCTCGGCCGCCACCTCGTCCACCGCGTCCACCAGCCGCTTGTGGCGGCGCCAGTGAATCGACCTGTCGCTTGAAGGCGGCGACATCATCGCCGGACGTTTTTTCGAGTTGCGCCGAGAGAGCGCGTGCCTGCTCGTAGGCAGCGTGCGCGGCCCACGCGCCGTCGTACATCTCGCGCGACAGCGCCGCCAGCTGGGCGAGCGCCGGCGCCGGCGTCTTCACTCGCGGATCGAGCCGGACGGTGATCGGCTGCGTGTAGGTCTTGCCGCCGGCTGTGAGTCGAACAGTGTACTGGCCGGGCGGCGCCCACGGAGCAAACGCGTTCGGATACGTGCGATGCGGCACGGCGCCCGTCGCACTTTCGTCGCCGCCGACAGGATCATTCTCGTCGCCGATCGCCTCGAAGCGCATGTCCCAGCTGAAGCGATGGAAGCCCGGACGGGCCGACAATCGCATCGGCGGCGCGAACCAGTAGAGCGGTAGCGCACAATCAGTGGCCGATGGCTGTCGCTGACAGATCTTGTTGTACGCCTCGGGATCGAGCCCCGGCGGCGGGTCGAGCGTGGGGTCGGTGCTCGCGTAGCGCTTCACGACTTTCCCGGCGTTGTCGAGAATCTCGAGTTTCACCGTGCCGGACGCGTTCCGAGGGAGCACGTAGTCGATGATCGCTCCGGGCATAGGATTCTCGCCGGCCGGCAACTCCGGCGGCCAGGGTGTCGGGTCGTTCGTTCCGAAGCGCACGCGTACGGCGGTGGCCGGCTTGAACAGATACCCGTTGCCGGCGTCGGCAGCGGCGGTCGCCTCGGCCTCTTGGCGGAGTGGCGTGACGTTGTCGAGAATCCAGAAACCGCGACCATGCGTCCCCGCGACGAGATCGGAGCAAAGGCAGGTGCTGTCGTCCTTCACCTTAATGTCGCGCACCGAGATGGCCGGCATGTCGTTGCGGAGCGAGCGCCAGTGGTCGCCGTCATCGAACGACACCCAGACCTGCGCGTCGGTCGCCGCATAGAGCAGTCCGCGTTTGCGCGGATCTTCGCGAATCGAATTCGCGACGTTGCCCGGGGCGATCCCGGTATTGATCTCCGTCCACGTCTTGCCGCCGTCGTGCGTGCGCCAGAAGTGCGGATTGAGATCGTCTACGCGCAGCGTGTTCGCGGCCGCGTACGCCGTGTTGTTGTCGTAGTGTCCCGCTTCGATGTTGAAGATGCGCGTCCACGGGATGATCTGCGGCGGCGTCACGTTCTTCCACGTCGCGCCGCCGTCCATCGTCACCTGAATGTTGCCGTCGTCCGTTCCCGCCCAAATGACTTTGATGTCGCGCGGCGACGGAGACAGCGCGGTGATGCTCCCTTGCGGGCTCACGGTGACCTGGCTCGCGTATTTGCCGACGCTCTTCGGAATCTCCCACGTCTGACGCGCCAGGTCACCACTGATCCGCGTCCAGCTGTGCGCGTGATCGGTCGACTTCCATACAGCGTTCGACGCGTAGAAAAGCGTGCTCGCATCGACCGGCGACCAGGCGATCGGCATCGTCCGCACGTTGCGCCCGAAGTCGGTGCCGCGCTGTTCGGCGCTCGGCCCGACATTCGTCGTTTGTCCCGTGCGACGATTGTACAGCGAGACGCTGGTTCGAGCGCTGCCGTACACCATGTCCGGATCTTTCGGATCCGGCGCCGCGATGCCGTACTCCTGAATGTTCACCGGATGCCAGTCGTGGAAGGTGATCTCACCGTCCATCGATCGGCTGTCCACGCACGCCGAGCCGGAGTCCTGCTGTCCGGCGCACAGCTTGTACGGGAAGGAGTTATCGGCGGTCACGTGGTACATCGCGCCCGTCGGCTGCGTGTACCAATTGCTCCACGATAGGCCGCGGTTTGCCGAAACGACGCCGCCCTGATCGGCCACGACGAGCAGGATGTTCGGATTGTTCGGGTTGACCCACGCTTTCTGATAGTCGTCGCCGCCCGGCGCGCCGCGTACCGCCGTCCAGGTGACGCCGCCGTCTTCGGTCCGCCACATCACGGTCGAACAGCTGTAGACGACATTCTCGTTCTTGCCGTCCACGGCAAGCGTCGGCAGATCGCCGCCGCCGATGCGTCCGAGTGGACGCGGATCCTGCCCGGTCCCTCCGCCGCCGCGGCCACCGCCGCCGCCGGCTTGCAGGTTGGAGTTGACGACCGCTGACCAGTGCTCGCCGGCATCGGTCGACTTGAAGAAACCGACGACGCCGGTCGTCGTCCCGGTCGCGGCGCCGCGGCCGCCGCCGCGACCACCCGTACTCGCATCGGGCGGAGTCGCGGCGACTGTCGCGTACAGGACCTTCGGATTGCTCGGCGCGAGCGCGATGTTCGCCTGGATCACGCTCGGCAAGCCGTCGGTGAGCTGCTTCCACGTCGTGCCGCCGTCGGTGGATTTGAAGATGCCGTTGCCGGTGCCGCCGTAGCCGCCGCCCTCGATGTACGACTGCTGCTGCTGCCAGAGCGTCGCGTACACGATGGTCGGGTCGCTCGGGTCGATGCGCACGTCGTTTCCGCTCGTGTACTCGTCCTTGTATAAGACTTTTTGAAATGTCCGGCCGCCATCGGTCGAACGGAATATTCCGCGCGTCGCGTTCGGTCCGTACGGATGCCCGAGCGCGGCGACGAACAGCCGGTTCGGATCCTTCGGGTCGACGTCGATCATCGCGATCATCTGCGTGTCGTCGAGACCGAGATGCGTCCAGGTCTTTCCGGCGTCGGTGGACTTGTAGACGCCGTTGCCCACGGCGAGGTCCGGCCGGATGATTCCCGCTCCCGAACCGACATAAATGATGTTCGGATCCGACGGCGCCACCGCGATGGCGCCGATCGAGCCCGTCGGCTGGCTATCGAAGAGGGGCTGCCACGTCGAGCCGTAGTCGGTAGACCGCCAAACACCGCCGTTGTCGAATCCGATATAGAAGACGTTCGGCTGGCTCGGCACTCCTGAGAGCGCGCGAGCCCGACCGGCGCGAGGCGGACCGATCTGCCGCCAGTGCAGGTCCGAAAGCGGATTCTGCGCCGGGCTGACACCGGCTAGAACGAGTGTCAGCAGAAGGGACAACGCGGCGTTGATGCGATAGGAATGGCGCACGAGATCTGGGGAGGTTGAGGGTCCCACGAACAGCCATAGGAAAGTGCAGGTTTGTGGCAGTCAAGCTCAAGAGGGATCAGACACGAATCGGCCGATGGACGACGACGGCCGAACCGTCCGAAAGCCAGGCCGAATCAGCCTCGCCCTCGAGGATCTCGGCGAACGATTCTCCGAACGACGCGGTGAGAGCCGGCCCGGCGCACCGCGCGTCAACGGCAGGATAGATCGTCCAGCGCGGGTGGTCGACGCGGTATTCGACGGTCGAGCCGTCGCGCTGGCGCGTGTATCCCCATTCACGATGCGTCAGGAAGTCCTCGAACGACCCCGGAACGAGCGGCTCGCCCCGGCCGTCGGCCTCCACGCGGAGAACGCCGTACTTCGTTCCGTCGCGCCATTCGTATGAGGCGCGCTTCGTCTCGTTCGATTCGCTCAGGTCGAGCCGGTGGAACATCGGCACCGTTCGGTACGGCTCGTTATACGTGATTTGCGCCGCCGTCGCGACGAGTCGGCGCGGGACCAGCTCGCGGATGAACGTGACGGCGTGTCGGCGTTCTCCGTCGACGTCGCGCACGACGTAGAAGCGGAGATTGACTTCCTCGAAGCGTCGGTGTGTCAGAAGCGGAATGCCGAGCACACGAATCCGCTCGAACAAAAAGCCGACGAGGCTGACGAATACCGTGCCCTGCCAGAGATCGAGCATTGTTCCGCTCGGCACGAGAGACTCGATGCGGTCGCGCGACACTCTGTAGTTCAGCATCGCCAACCACCGCCACTCGGCTGTCAGGAAGACGCCGCTGGCCCCGCTGTGCTGAGTATCCGTGAGCCTGTCCAATCTCGAGTTCGACCGCGAATAACTGCCTCGCGGGATACTCGCTCGGTTAGTCGGCCCGAGCAACTGTGCGCGGCATGCAGCCTGCTCGTTCGCCCGCGCTCCGGCGGGTTCACCCCTTCAAGGCTTACCTGGAGGACGTGATGGCAGCACGACGCACGGGCTCGAGAATCATTGGTATCGCACTGGCCAGTCTGCTTGTGAGCAGCACGGCGGGCGCCCAAATCCTGTTCGGTGGATCGGCTGCCGGTTGTTACGGCCTTGTGTGCATGCCTTTGACAAGTTTCGTGACGTTGCCGGGCACTAGTGTCAGCCCGCGTTGGGAAACCTTCACCGGCTGGACGAACCCGACCGAGTTCGCCATCAGTCAGAACCAGAATGCCCGAGGCGATCAGGACGAGAACGGCCAGGGTGAATTCCCCTTCAACAAAACTGCCGCGGCCTCGACCGGCGTCGCATTCACACTGTTCTTCACGTTCTTGAACACGTCGCTTGTTACCTCACACGGCGGGGACGGCTTCGTCAGCCTCGCGGCGCCTCCGGCGCTGGCTACTCCGGTCAACGCACACCTCGAGTTCGGAGAGACGAGTGTGATCGACACGAACCCGGAGCCGGCGACCTTGGTCCTCACGGCAACCGGATTGCTCGCGCTGGGCGCGGTATTGCGTCGCCGTCGCCGAAGACACGCTAGCGTCTAGTCGATCCGCGGAGAGTTCGGGTGGGCCCGTCGCAAAGGCGGGCCCTTTTCATTGGGGCGGGCACCAACCGGGTGGCTCGAACCACCCGGCGATGGCGACTCCATGCGTAGCTTGTGAGGGTCATCGTCGCGAAGATAGCTTCTCCGAGGCGCCATTCCCGAACTCATCTCAAATGTCACTGACTCGAGCGCTTTCGATCGCCTCTTGCACACTCGTCGTCGCACTTCCGACGAGCTTGGCCGCCCAGAAGGCGACCACCTTCCCCACGAACGATGCCACGATCCAGCGGCTATGGCGCCTTGGCATGGACAGCTCGCGCACCGAGCAGCTGGCTCAGACGCTGTTCGACTCGATCGGGCCACGCCTTACGGGTAGCCCAGGGCTGACCGCGGCAAGCGACTGGGTGATCAAGATGTACAAGTCGTGGGGCATCGACGCCCGACGCGAACAATACGGGACGTGGCGCGGCTGGAAGCGCGGTGCTTCGCACATCGACCTCGTCGGTCCGCGCACGCGATCGCTCGAGGGGACGATGCTGGCGTGGAGTCCCGGTACGAAGGGCGTGCCGGTCACCGCCGAGGCAATCGTTCTCCCGAAATTCAAGGACAGCACCGAATTCGTGAAGTGGCTGCCTCAGGCGCGCGGAAAGATCGTGATGCTCTCGCCCGCCTGGCCGACGTGCCGACCGAGCGAGGATTGGTACCGCTGGGCGACGCCGGCGTCGATGGCGCATATGGACAGTCTGGTCGCCGAGATGCAGCGCGACTGGTCGGTGATGACGAATGAGAGTGGACGCCCCGACAGCACAAAGCTCTACCGCGGTACCGGCTACACGCTCGCCCTCGGGACGGGAACGCTCGGCATGCGTCTCGAGAAGGCTGGGGTCGTCGGAACGATCTCGTCGCGGCCGAAGTTCTCCGGGTTTCCGAATCCGTTCCCTGTTGAGGGCGGCGGGCGGGGAGCGGGGGGCGGTGGGCGCGGAGGCCGTGGAGGTGGCGGCGGCGGCCCGGCGAGCGCGCGCGGTGGCGGCGGATTCGGCTCGACGATCACCGCCGGTAATCCCGAGGGTACGCCGGGAGGGGCGGCAGGCGGTCGCGGCGGCAGTGGTCGAGGCGGCGCCAACGCGGCGCAGGGGACCGGCGGATGGGGCGTGATCGAGGTATTCGAGACGTACAACACTAAGGCGCCGGCCGTCACGCTCACGTGCGAGGACTACGGGCTCGTCTTCCGGCTCGCCGAGAACAAGCAGCATCCTCGCGTGCGCCTCGACCTCGACGCGCAGCTGCTCGGAGAGGTGCCCGCCTTCAACACGATCGGCGTGATCAAAGGGACGGAGAAGCCCGACGAGTACGTCATGCTCTCGGCGCACTTCGACTCGTGGGACGGTTCGTCGGGCGCAACGGACAACGGAACGGGAACTCTCATGGCCATGGAGGCTATGAGAATTCTGAAATTGGCCTACCCCAACCCCAAGCGTACGATCATGGTCGGACACTGGGCGAGCGAAGAGCAAGGGCTCAACGGGTCCACGGCGTTCACCGAGGACCATCCCGAAGTGTTGAAAGGGCTTCAGGGGTTGTTCAACCAGGACAACGGTACCGGGCGCGTGCAGTCTGTTTCCGCCTCGGGCCTGAGCGACATCGGCGGGCATCTCAAGTCATGGTACGAGAAGCTGCCGGCGTTCTACACGGACAGCATGAGCCCGAATGTCGTGTCGTGGAACTTCAGCGACGTGCCGACGGGTAATCCTGGGGGAACAGACGGAGCGGTGTTTTCATGTCATGCCACGCCTTCGTTTGGACTCGGCGCGGTGCAGTGGAACTACGGTACGTACACTTGGCACACCAATCGCGACACCTATGACAAGGTGGTGTTCGACGACCTGAAGCACAACGCAACGCTCGCCGCGATGCTCGCGTACCTCGCGTCAGAGGACCCCACATTCATTAAACGCGACAGGTCGCCTGGCGATTGGCCCGCGAATTGGCCTGCCAACTGTGGCAAGGCTCCGCGAAAGACCCGTCAACGCTTGTAATCCATGTTGTGTCTCGTGTCTCCTGAATGACTGAAGTCGTAGGATCGGCCGCCGAGTCCCCCCCCATTCCGGCGGAGCGCATTCCTCCTATCGAACCACCGACGTCGTCGGTGGCCACCGGCACGCCGACCGGGATACGGCCGGCGCGCCGGTACGATCGAAGCATCGTCGACGGTCCGCTGCCGAAGGCGGTGTGGAATTTGGCCTGGCCGACGATGCTCGCGAACATGGTCGGCGGTCTCCAGGGAATCGTCGATCACGTGATGGTCGGCAATTTCGTCGGCTACACCGGCAACGCGGCCATCGGCGTCAGCTGGCAGATGTTTCTCGTCGTCGTGATGTTCATCTCGTCGCTCTTTTCCGGCATGAGCGTGCTCGTCGCGCGCTTCGCGGGCGCGGGAGACGAGGAGCGGGTGAACGGCACCGTCTATCAGGCGTTCATCACGGCGATCGGGCTGTCGGCGATCATCGCGCCGCTCGGTTATTTCATTTCGCCCTGGCTGCTCGATTTCGTGAACGCGTCTCCGGCCGTTCAGGCGGAGGCGCTTCCGTTCCTTCGCATCATCTTCGCGACCAGCATCGGCCAGCTGGTGTTCTTCATGCTCGGCGGCGCGCTCCGTTCCGCCGGCGACGCGCGCACCCCGATGGTGCTCGGCGTTTCGATCACGCTGCTCAACATCGTGTTGAACGTGATCCTGATCCGTGGCCTCGGTCCGATCCCGGCGTTTCGCACCGCCGGCGCGGCGATGGGGACGGCGATCGCATCTGGCGCCATCGCGATCTACTCCATCTGGAAACTGTGGCATGGTGGGTGGGTGGTCGAATTCCCGCGCGGCGCCTCGCTGAAGCCCGATTTGCACGTGATCAAGCAGTTGTTCCGCTTCGGCCTGCCGACGGGATTTCAGGGCATCGCGATGAACATCGGCGGGGTGTTGCTGCTTTCGTTCATCGGCTCGGTGGCGCAGGGAGCGGCGGCGCAGGCGGCGTACGCGATCTCGTACACGCAGCTTTTCTCGCTCATCACCTGGACTTCGGTCGGCCTGATGGGCGCCGCCGCCGCGGTCGCAGGGCAAAACCTCGGCGCCAAAAAGCCGGATCGCGCCGACAACGCGGTCCACATTGCGGCCCGCTACGGACTCGCGGGCGCGGCGTTCGTAGGACTCTTCTTTTTCTTCTTCCCACGGCAGTTGCTCGCCGTGTTCGGGATGACCGACTCCGACGTCGTCGAGATCGGCGTCCATCTTCTGCGCGTCTTGAGCGTCTCCGGTCTGCTGATCACGGTCGCGTTGACGTACACCGGCGGATTGCAGGGGACGGGAGACACCAAGAGCCCGCTCTTCATCTCGATCATCTCACAGATCATCGTGCCGCTCGGGATCTGCTTCGTGATCAAGCACACGAGCCGGCTCGATCCGATCGACATCTGGGTCGCGATTCTGGTGGGCCACGCGACGCGCTGCGGTTTGAGCGTGTTACGGTTCAGACAGGGAAAGTGGAGGGAGATTCGGGTCGAATGAAACGGCCTTTCGCGCGTCGGCGGACCCTCCGTCGTCTTTGGCTTCCCATGGCGGCATGCCTCGGCGCTTCCGCGTTTGCGACCTTTGGCGGCGCTTGCCTGTCTTCGACTCCACCGCCGGTCCCCAAACTTCACGACGGCCAGTACGTCCTGCTCTCGTCCGGCGCTCAGTTGCCGCCGCAGATCACGGTTACGGATGCCTTAGGTCGGCGGGTGCGCGTCCTTGCCGACACCATTCAGTTCGAGACGGCGACGCTCCACTACGTCGAGCGCGGCTCCATCGCAATCACTCCGGTGGGTGGAACGGAGCAGGCACCGACTCCGATCGCGCTGGGAACGCAAACGTACACGTCGCCGACCGAGTTCCTGTTCGACCTGCCCGTCACGATCGCGGGCATCGCGCACGGGACTGTGCTATCCGACAACAGCCTCGATCTTCGCATGCCCGACGGCTCGCATTGGATCCTGCGGCCGCGCTGAACCGTCAGCGCGCGATTCGCAAGACGATCGCCGCCGCGCCGGCAACAAACGCACTTCCCAGATAAACCAGGACGAGTCGCGGCTCGCGCAGCACGCACTTGCTCTTCGTGAGGCCGGCCCGCATCGCGCGGACGTATCCGGCGATGCCAAGCGCGCTCATCGCCATCAGCATCACGGGCGGGCTCACGAGCCATGCGAGCAGCGCGATCGTGGTGTAGACGCAGAGTCGGATCGGATCGAACGGAACGGTCGTGGCGGAGCCTTGCATCGTTAGACCTCCACCGCGACGGGTACGAGCGGAACCGTGTGTTCTCGCCGTGCCAGCTCGGCGAGCTTGGTATCGGCTAACGGCGCCCACGCTTGAACGGCGCAGAACGGCGCACATTGGTGCTCGGCGTCGGGCGCTCCGCGCTGCGTGCCGACGTGCACGCAACATTGCAGGAGCCGCTCTTCGAGCATGGTATGCATGTCCATGAAAGGCTTGATCGTGATGCGCTTGATGCGCGTCGCCACGAGCTCCCGAAAGCGCTTCGTGTTGCCGAGTAGCGCGTCACCGGCGAGACGGACCAGCGTGGACAGGCCGAGGTCGCAGCTCTCGCACACGTCCCGGAAGATCTGCGCGATCGACGGATGCGTCAGCGAGCTCTGTTCGCTCAATAGCCCGAGCAACGCTTCCTTGACGAGCCGGCGGAGTTGAGCGTTCAGCTCGGGATCCGCGATTCGATTGGCCACGAGGTCGAGCTGTGTCTTGAGCCGCTCTGGTCCGACGATACCGACGAGCGACTTCCATTCGCCGGAATCGGTGCGGAGCATGTAGCCGACGCTGCAGCAGTGCGGGTGCGAGCACGGCAGTGCCGTGAGATCGCGCCAGGTCACGAGTCCGTTCGTCTGTGGCCCGAGTCGCGCGAGCACGCCGGTGTGGGTCAGCCGGTTCATCGGGTCGATCCGCGCCGAGCGGCCGGAGCCGAATTGCGGCTGAATGGACACGCCGCCCACGAACGGTGTGTCGAGCGCGAGCCGCACGACGTCGCCGATCTCGTCGTCGTTCACGCCGAGCGCGGTGGTCATCGTCAACGTCGTGAAGACGCCCGCGTCGCTCAATCGCCGGATCGCGTCCGTCTTGATGCGTCGCAGGTCGGCGGCGCGGTGGGCGCGGTGCGTCTCGAGCCGGAAGCCGTCGAACTGGAGATACACTTCGGCGCGGCGATTGTGCTTCTCGAGGAAGCGGAGAAACTGGTCGTCTTTCGCGATGCGAATGCCGTTGCTGTTGATGAGTATGCGGACGACGTCGCGCTCGAGCACACGTTCGACGATCTCCTCGAAGTCGGGATGCAGCGTCGGCTCGCCGCCGCTCAACATCAGGACGTCGATGCGGCCATTCTCGCGCGCCAGCCGCTGGTCGATGTTGGCGAGCACACGCTCCGCCGGTACGGTCCCCGCGCGGCTCGGCGACGAATCAGCGAAGCACGTTGGGCACGTGAGATTGCACGCCGCCGTGATGTCCTCGAGCAGAATGCAGGTGTGCTGCGTCTGCATCTCGCCGAGCCCGCGAAGATAGGCCGCCGGAGTCGCGTCCCAGTTGCCGACGGCGTCGGGAGTGTGGCGCTTCGTTGGCGCGGTCCACTCCTCGAGATAACTCAGGATCTCGGGATACTCGTCGTAAAGCGTGGTGATCCGTCCGTGCACCGCGCAACCGCGCTCGAGCCAGATACGGCCATCACGCTCGGCGAGGTAGCCGGCCAGGCGCGGCACGTCGTGGAGCGGACGATGCGGTTCCTCGTCGTGGCAATGCGGACAGAATGCCGTGACGTATCGATGAATGCGATCGCCGCGAAGCGGCATGCCTGGCGTCGTCATAGCTACGTCGATTTGGCAATGATGATGAGACAGGTGCCGTACAGCGCGAACGCGATCGCCGCGCCGACAGCGAGCGCGCCGATGATCGGCTTCTTCTTGTCGCGCCGTAAGAGGAACATCCCGATAACGACGGCCGCCGCGCAAGCGGCGCCGCCGCCCATACCGAATGCCGCGGTCAAAAGGATGTAAGCGATCCCGAACGGCAAGGCGAACACGACACTCAGGCATCCGTAGAGCAGCGTGTGCCGCGACGACGGCGATTTTGGCGCCGCTTCGGACGCGAGTTCGGGCGCCGGTTCGGCCGTTGGTTCGGGCGTTGGTTCGGGCGTTGGCTCAGGCGGCGGTGCTGGCGGATCCGAGTCGCTCATCCGGCAACCTCCCCAACCACAACCGGTGGATGTGGATTCCGGTCGACCCAGCGTCGTCTGGCGAAATACGCCACCAGAATCAACGTCGACGGAATGAGAAAGAGCTGCGATCCGGTGAGTCCATTCCAGAGCACCGGGTTCCCGCGCACGAACTCTACAAAGAATCGGAAGATCGCGTACGCGAGGAGATAGATCTTGAACAAGTCTCCCTCGACGGTGATGCGCGGCCGCCAGTACGCGAGGAGCCAAGCGAACATCGCGGCGTGAAATATGATTTCATAGATGAACGACGGATGCAGCGCGACGCCGGGAACGCAGTACGGACAATTCGGGATTCGAGCCAACGTCGCGTCACTCAGCCGCAAGCCCCAGGGAAGCGTCGTCGGAGTACCGACCTGCTCCGACAGAAAGCACCCGATCCGCCCGATCGCCATTCCGAGCGCCACCGCCGGCGCGAACAGATCGCCCGTGCGCCGACGATAGGCGACGAGTCGCTTCGTCACCACCGCGCCGACGTAGGCGCCGGCCAGGCCGCCAACGATGCTCCGACCGCCGCGTGCGAGGATGCCCGTCAACGAGCGGTCGTGGGTGACGCTGACGTAGCGCCAACCCGTCCCGATCTTCGCGCCGATGGCGCCGGCGAACAGCGTCCCGGCCACAATCCACAGCAACCGCTCGTCGAACGGTCCGCTTCGATCGGCTTGGCGCCAGAAGACCACCGTCGCGGCGACGACGCCGAGGAAGATGAAGGCCTCGTGGCTCGGCACCGGCCACGCGCCGATGTGAAAAAGAACGGGATGCATCGCGTCTTGTCAGTAACGCCGAAGGGCAGTCCCAGGCAAGGAACCGCCGCTAGCGCGCCCCCGCCCCATCGAAGTATTCGACGATGGTCTGCGCGATGCGGCCGATGCGATCTTCCGCCTCCGCGTACGGTCCCTCGATCGAGTTCGCGAAGAACGCGATGACGATGGGGCCGGAGCGGGCGGACACGATGCCGACGTCGTTCGCGACCGCGGGCGGAAAGTCGCCCGTCTTGTGTCCCACGGGCACGTTCAGAAAGTGTGGAAGGCGACGATCGCCCGACTGCTGCGCGCGGAGCATGCGAGTCATGTCGGCGCACGACTTTTGGGTCGCGACTGGCGTCGCCTTCTCGGTGGTATCCCGGCACCGCTGGATCGATTCGAGGAGGCGCCCGGTCCCGCGCGGCGTCATCGCCCCGAGCCAGTAGCTCTTGTCCGAGTTCGTCTTCTCGTTCCGATTCGAGCCGGCGGGAAGCGCGCCGTATTTCGCGAACAACTCGGCCGTCGACATGTTGAGGTGCAGCGCGTCGGCGTAGCCGTTGTCGGCGAGCCACGCGTTGACCTTGTCGACGCCGCCGACCTTCGCGAGCGCGAGATCGGTCGCCGTGTTGTCGCTCGTGATGATCATCTGCAGCAGCACGTCGCGCAGTGTCGGCTGCAGACCCGGGTCGTTGAAGTGGAAGATCCCGGAGCCGCCGCGATAATCTTGCGCGGTAATCGTGATCCGCTCGGCGAGCGACAGGCTTCCCTTGTCCGCCATTTGAAACGCCAGCACGAGGATCGGGATCTTGATCACGCTGGCGCTATTGAACGCCTCGTCACCGCGGACCGACGCCTCCTCGCCCGTCGTAAGGTGCTTCACCCACACGCCGGCCTTGCCGGGATAGCGCGCGATCTCGGCGTCGAGGAGCCGTTGCAGCCCGGCGGTAGGCCTAGGCGATGCCTGACCCAAACCTTGTGATGCAGCACCCAGTGTGAGCGCTAGAGCCACCATCCCGAACCGCATGACGATTCTCCGAGGCCACGGACCACGCAAAAGATGCACGCCGACGAGCCTCACACAACCACGGTTGCCCTCCGCAGTCGACTTGTCACGCCGTCTCCGCGCCGATCCGCGCGAATCCGTGCCGTTCATCCGTGTCCAAAACGAACCGAGTAGTGGCCTGGAGGCTACCAGATCGGGCCGGCCCTTGAAGCATGTCACGGATAACTACACGGATATTCGCGGAAAGGCACGGAGACGGCGTGGAGAGTTTAAATGAAAAGGGCGATCGGTTTCCGGATCGCCCTCCTCACATCACACTGCGACGAGATGCTTTACTTCGACGCTGCTGCCAACCGCCGAATCTCCGCGGCCATTGTCTTGACGCGCGCCGAGTCCTTGGCGCCATTGGCGTCCTTGTCTACTTGCGCGGCGAGCTTCGTGAGCGAGCCTGCGCGCGCCGCGCCCGACTGCTTCTCGGCGGCGTCGAGCGCCTTGGCGATCGCGGCGGTGCGGTCGGACGACAAGCCGTTGTCGCGCACGAGCTGATCGAGGTACGAACGCACGACCGGGAACGCCGCGGGCCAAACGATCTTCGGCTGGCTCTGCGGATTGTACTCGACGAACTTCACGAGTTTCGCCGCCGCCAGCTCGTTGGCTGAGAGCTTATCTGTCGGCTGCAGCTCGAGGATGTCGAAGCCGCGCGCCAATTCGGATGAGTACACGAGCCCGTTCCAGTAATACGCGCCCCACGAGCCGCCGATCGTTCCGCGGCCACGGCCGGTCGCCGCGATCGCCGTGTCGCCCGGCGCCGGCGGCGGGTCAGCCGGTCCGCGATCGAAGAACGCGATCTCGAACGGATGATCGGCATCGGTGAAGTCGATCACGTCGACGCCGCCCTGATACCAACCCTGCACCATGATGTCGCGTCCCGGCACGGGAACGAGACCGCCGTTGTGCGACACGCAGTTTTCCTGCGCCGTTTGTGCGGACGGAAGCTTGAAGTACGAGTGCTGCGTGAACTTGCCCTTGTTGATGGTCAGCGTGGTGTTGCCCCCCATCTCCAGCATGCTCGTCGCCTGACACATCGGACCTGTGCCACCGCCCCACTCGTCGGTGAACACGACCTTGGAGCCGTCGTTGCTGAACACCGCGGTGTGCCAGAGGGAGAAGTTCGTGTCGGCGCGCGCGTCGAGACGCACCGGCTTTTCCGGATTCCTGATGTCGACGAGCAGGCCGTAGCTCGCGCACGCGCCGGCGAGCAGGTGCATCGCCGGATAGGCGGTCACGTCGTGGCAGTTGCGCGGACCGGTTGGCTGCGTCGGATCCGGCGCCCCTTGAGGTCTCACCTGCGCGGAGTCTCCAGCAGCCGCGCCGCGGCCGCCGCGACCGCCGCGTCCACCACCGCGCGTACCGCGGTTCGCCTGCGCCTCGCGACGCGCTGAACTCGTCGGCGCGGGTTCCAGACCGGTGAAGATCCGCGCGCCGGTGACGACTTCCGCCTTCTCCGGATGCGCGAGCGGCACCTTGATTACGTCGAGCCGGTAGAGCGAATTGTTCACATCGGCCGGATCGGTGCCGTTGTTGCAGCCGGCGAGCTCCGTCGCCGGACGCGCGCCCTGATTGCCCGACACGTAGAGGTACACGACACCCTTGTCCGTCGGGCTCGGGATCACGGTGTGCGTGTGCGACCCTTTGCAGGTCTGAACGTTCTTGACCAGCTTCGGCGCCCGTGGATTCGAGACGTCATAGATGCGAATGCCGGACATGTGCTCGGATGGGTCCTTCACTCCACCCTTCGCGCAATCGTTTCGATTGCCGCCGCCCTCGGCCGAGATGAAGAGCAGGTTGCCGACGATCGACGGGTCGCCCTGCGACGTGATGCACGGAACGACGGCGACCATCTCGGGCTTGTCCGGATTCTTCACGTCCCAAATCGTGAACCCCGCGAAGTTGCCCTGATAGACATAGTGATCGCGGAACGCGACGTCGGAGTTGATGAACGTCAGCCCGCGCACGGAGTCGAACTCGGCGGGCTTGCGGCTGAACGAGACGAGGCGCATCCCCTGCGCCGCCGTCCCTGCGTCATACATGCCCGGCTTGAGTCCGTTGCGCGGGTCATTGCCGGTCGGATAAGTCTGCGCTTGAAGCGCCGGGAGTGACGCGATCGCAACAAGAGCGGCGAACGCGCTGATCCTGCGGGCTGTTCCCATCGGATAAAGCTCCGGTAGTGGT
>DATMHK010000135.1:0-12210 GCA_035554995.1 Gemmatimonadaceae bacterium | reverse complement strand
CGCCGTCCACGCGATAACGGACGCGCAGTCCGTCCTGATACGCTTCGAGGTGCACGTCGGACGCGCGCGCGTCGAGCGCTTCGATGAGCAACAGATTGACGAGGCGGACGACCGGCGCCTCGTTGGCGAGGTGCAGTAGATCGTCGAGCGGAATCTCGTCGACGTCGATCACCGCGCGCGCTTCGCCGGTGAGGCCGGCGATCACGCCTTCGGCCGTCGCGGCTTCCGGCGCGTAGACACGACGGATCGCCGTGCGGAGGTCGTGCTCGTTGAACCGCTCGAGGACGACGCGCGCTCCAAAGAGAAGACGCAGGTCGTCGAGCGCGAGCGGCTCGACGTGGTCGAGCCACGTCCCGGTCACCAGTGTGCCGCCGTCGATGCGCAACGGCAACAGTCCGTACTGCTCCAGCCAGTCGGCCGACAACCCCGTCGTGAGCCGCTCGACCTCGAGCAGCTCGGTGGCGGAGTGCTCCGCCGGAGAAGGGGCCGGTCGGTGGGTCGCGGTCATAGGCCCGGCGGACGACGGCGCATCGTCGTGAGCGAGTCTTTCTTCGTGGTGTCGGACGGCGGACGAAGCGTCGGCACGGGGATCGTGTCGGCTCGCGGGATGATGTGCGGCCCGATGTTCATCTGCTTGAGCAGGTCGCTTCCCTCACGAATCGCCTCGCGCAGCTTGTCCACGTCGTCGTCGCTCGAGATGATGTGCGGCGTGAGAAAGAGGAAAAGCTCCGTGGTGTCATCCGTGCGCGACGTGTTGCCGAACAGCAGCGTCCCGATGAGCGGGATGCGGCTGATCAGCGGGATGCCCTGGTCCTGACGTGTCTTGGTGTTGCCGGCCAGGCCGCCGAGGACCGTCGTCTGCCCATCGCGAATGAAGACCTGGGTAGTGGCTTCTCGCTTGTTGATGATCGGAGCGTCGAACTGCACTTCGTTCGTCGCGCTGTTATCGGTCTGCGTCACCTGAAGATTGACGTAGCCGTCCGGATTGATCGTCGGCGTGATCGTGAGGATCGTTCCGACGTCGATGTACTGCACCGTCTGCACGCGGCCCGTTGGATCGTTCGGCACCGTCTGCGAGATCTGAACGAATGGACGCGACGAGCCGACGTTGAGCGTCGCCTGGCGGTTGTTTTGTGCGATGATCACCGGGAGAGACAGCACTTTGACGTCACCGCGGGCCTGCAGCGCGTTGATCGCGACGTCGTAGTTGACCGCGCCGCGGCCGCCGCTCAGCTCGAGGATGAAGTCGCGCGCACTGGCCAGCGACGGCGACGAGGCCGTGACGTTCGTCGCGTCCTTCCCCGTCTGGGTGCGCTTGATCGTTCCCGACACGCCGAGGTCGAGCGAGCGCGTCCGCGTCACCTCGGCGATCGTCACCTCGATCAGCACCTGGAGCGGACGCAGATCCACGCCCTGGATGATCTGCTGCACCAGCGCCCAGTCAGAATCGGTCGCGCGCACGAGCAGCGAGTTGCTCGACTCCTCGGCGATGATGCGGATCTCGCCGGCCTGGTTGGACAGCGAGCCGCTCGTCGCCTGGAAGATGCTGCTGATCGCATTGGCGATCGCGTTGCCGCGACCGCCGCCGGCGACGATGCCCTGATCGGACGCCACTTGGCTGGCCGGATTCGCCTGCCCGCCGCGACCCGCGCCGCCTCGACCTGCGTTGTTCTGCTGCTGCGGAAAGGTCTGGATGTTCCCCGGCGGACCGGTCTGGATCGTCGTGAATCCGCCATTGGCATTGGGAACCGTCACCGTGCCGCCGCGGCCGTTGTTTGGAAAGCCGAAGTTCCCCGTGAGGCCGGAGAAGAGATTCGTGAGCACCGGCGCAAGTTGCACCGCGCTCGCGTGTCGTAAGCGATAAGTGAATAGCCGGACTTGCTGCTGCTGGTTCGCCTGCGCCAATTGCTGCTGAAGGATCTGCTGCGGCGTCGGCCCGGTGTTGCGCTCGGGCGGCGTTCCGGAGATCTGAATCAGCGACGGCGTCTGCGTGAACTTGAGCCCATTCGCCTCGGAGACGTTCTTGAGCACCTCGATCATCCCCTCACGATCCACCGGGCGACCCATGTGCACGGTGATGCGCTGCGACGGGATGTTGGTCATCGAGACGTTGAGATCGCCCGCCGCGGCCAGCGCGTCGAGGACGACCTTGAGCTCCTGATCCTGATAGTCCAACGACGCGGACGCCGGCTTCTTCGCCGTATCGGGCCTCGTCGGCGTCTGTCGCCCGCCGCGCTGCGCCAATAAGGGAGGCGATGCCAACATCAGCGCCAGCGCCGCCGCGATCACAGTTCCTTGACGAATCCGCATATCAATATCCTGGCTTTGGCACTGTGAGCTCGGCGCGATTGCCGGCGGTGCTCACGAGCACGACTTTTCTGCGTTCGATTCCCTTCACGGTCCACTCACCGATCTTGTCGCCGACGTGGACCAGCGTCGGTGTTGCGTCGCCCAACTGGAGCGTCGCGAAGCTGCGGCCGTCGTTCGCCACCGCGGTGCCGAGCACCAGCGGCTTCATGGGTTCGACGACAGGCTTGTTATCCGGGGCACTTTCTCCGGGCATTCGATAGGGCGCCGACGGCGCGCTGCGGTCGCGAGAGAACAGATCGCTCTCGACGGCCGATTGAATATCCGCCGGCGGCGGCAGCGGCCCACGGGTGATCGGCTCCAATGCAGCGACACTCATGACGGGGGCGCCCCCGCCGGAGGGCGCACGGAGCGCCCGCGCAAGTGACCACCCGGCGACGACAACGGCCGCCGCGAGTGCGACGAGCGCCGCCCGGACAGCCGGAGTCCGAATCCCCGATCTCCAGTTCATCGCGCGGCCGCTCCGTTTGACGCCGAGTCGCCACGCGCCCGCAAGCGGGCACCCGGCCGAGTCGCCGAGTCGCCGAGTCGCCGAGCCGCCGAGTCGTTGCCCCCCTCGGTGGGCGTCACTAAGTTCACGGTCGCTTCAATGGACAACACCCCGAATTCGCGACGATTCCTCATGGAACGGGCGCGCCGGTATCTGCTCGAGCAGATCGAAGGCGACCCGCAGCGGCGCGCCGACGAGTCTCCGCCGCGATTGATCCTCTCAGCCCTCGAGAAACTCAGCATGTCACGCTCCCGCGAACGCATCATGGAGAACCTCGACGAGATGTATCGCGAGGCCTTCGACCGCGCCAAACAAACGCAGGACGACTCGCAGATGGCGACGCTCGACTTCGCCTATCGCCGCGAGCAGCTCTACTTCGAGATCCTGCTCGACGTGCGCGACGCCATCGAGCGGCGCGGCTAGGGCGTTTTACCCGTCGTCCCCCGTTCATGCTGCGGCCAGACCATCGAGGCGACGATCGACAGCGCCAGCACCGAGAGGATGATCGCCAGAGATAGCGCGATGTCGATCGAGATGAACTTCTCGGTCAGCATCTTGAAGCCGACAAAACTGAGGATGATCGCCAGGCCGTACTTGAGGAGATGGAACCGGTCGACGACCGCCGCGAGGAGGAAGTAGAGCGACCGGAGTCCCATCACCGCGAAGATGTTCGACGTGAACACGATGAACGGGTCCGTCGTCACGCCGAAGATCGCCGGGATCGAGTCGATCGCGAAGATCAGGTCCGTGAACTCCACCAGGATCAGCACGAGCAACAGCGGGGTCGCCACTCGCCGGCCGCGCTCGCTGATGAAGAAATGCTTCCCGTGGTACTCCGTCGTCAGTGGAATGACGCGGCGCACCATGTGAACGACCTTGCTGCGCTCCCCGTCGAACTCGTCGTCCTTCTTGAGCGCCATCCGCACGCCGGTCACGACGAGCGCCGCTCCGAAGATGTACAGCACCCAGTGGAACCGTGAGACGAGCGCCGCACCTGCCGCGATGAACAAGCCGCGCATGACGAGCGCGCCGAGGATGCCATAGAACAACACGCGGTGCTGGCACGCCTTCGGTACGCGAAAGTACTCGAAGATCAGCACCATGACGAAGATGTTGTCGGCGCTGAGCGATTCCTCGATCACGTAGCCGGTGAGGAACGTCAGCGCCGTCTGCTTGCCGATCCAGATGTACAGGCCCGCGGCGAACAGCAGCGCCAATCCAACCCACACGGCCGTCCAGATGCCGGCTTCCCGCGGCCGGACTTCGTGCGGCGCCCGGTGAAACACGCCGAGGTCGAGCGCGAGCATCGCCAGCACGAAGGCGATGAACGCGACCCAGAACCAGATGTTGGTGGCGATCACGCGCGAAAGGTATCACGCGGTCGCGATCTTCCGCAGGCTAGCTCGCCGGATCAGTGTCCGTTTTCGCGCCGAGGCGAGCGTGCAACCGCTCGCGATAGGTCCGCGATACGCGGACCTTCGCCCCATTTCGCAGCACCGCAACGGCGTCCCCGGCGAACCAGGGTTGCACTTCGACAATTCGGTCGACGTTGACCACGTACCGCCGGTGCACGCGTATGAACAACCGCGGATCGAGTTGGGCCTCGATCGCCGCCATCGTCGACCGCACGAGAAAGCTCGAGCCGGCCGCGTGCAGCCGCACGTAGTTGCCGTCGGCTTCCCACCAGTCGACGTCGGTCGTGCGGACGATGCGGAGCATGCCGTCGTGCTTGACCGCGACCCGATCGAGGTATTCGGCCTGCGCCGAGCGAGCCTTCGACAAATAGTCCGCCAACAGAGCGCGCAGCTGCTCCTCGTCTCCCGGATGCCGACTGGTCGCCCTATGAATCGCGCGGGCCAGAGCCTCGTCAAAACGCGCGGCATCGAAGGGCTTGAGGAGGTAGTCGACCGCGTGTACGTCGAACGCGCGCAGCGCGTACTGGTCATACGCCGTGACGAAGACGATCGCCGGCGAGGCCCCGCCTCGTCCGGCGAGCGCCTCGACGACCTGAAAGCCGTCGAGATCCGGCATCTGCACGTCGAGGAACAAAAGGTCCGGACGGAGCGCGACGACCCGCTCGACCGCGTCCCTTCCACCAGCGCAAGCGGCGACGACCGACGCCCGGCCGCTCTCTTCGAGCATTCGAACGAGACGACGGCGTGCAACGGACTCATCGTCGGCCACGATTGCGGTGATCGTCGTCATCCCGCCCCCACCAATGAGACGCCGCTCGCGCGCAACTCCGCGGTTGCCGCGTCCAGTCGCCGCCGGCGCTCGGGAGTCGCGCCGTCGTCGTCGGTCGACTCCAGCGCCGCGCGAAGATAGTCGCCGAGTCTCGCCAGCTGGCGTTCCGTCAACGCGGCGTCGCGACCCACGTTCTCGGCGATCCGGTCGATGGCCTCGAGCAGCGCCGACGGAACGGTCTGCAAGGCCGTCGCACGCGCTTCGAGCGCGGACAATTGCCGCGCAAGGGCTTCGGCGCTCACGTCCCGGGCGCGCACCCACGCCGCCAACGACGCACGCGATGCGATCGCCGCCAGCACCAGGTACACCGCGAGATCGACCACGAAGTTGGTCCGATACGTCGACGAAAACAGCGCGGTGTTCGGCGCCGTGATGCGGCGCAATAGCTCCACGTGAACCACAGTCAAGACGACGGCGAGCGCCGCGTGCGCCGCGGCGCGCGACCACGCTCCGTTCACGGCGCTGTGCAGGCGCGGCACGATCCAGAGAACGATGGGCGTGAGAATCATCCAAAGCGCGGCGTTGGAAACGTCGAAGCGAATGACGTCCGACCACGACGCCGTATCCAGCCGGTGTCGCAGCAGCAGATAGAAATAGCTCTGCTGAACCCACACGGCCGCGCACAGCAGCCACGCGCCGACGACGACGGCCGCCTGATTCGCCACGAGCCGGGCACGCGAGGCAGGCGTCCGAGTCGACTCGAGCGAACCGGTGTCGCTTTCGCTCTCCGGCTCGGCGTCGAGCAACGTCGCGTCGCCGCCGCGCCGTACGGGAACGCGGATCTCCGCGACCGTTCCCGGCGCGGTGTCGATCAGACGCACGCGATCCTCGCCTCCGTAGAGAATTCGCAAACGCTCCCGCACGTTGGCCAGGCCGATGCCGTGACCGTTCGTTGTCGCTCGACCCAGTCCGACGCCGTCATCACTCACCCGGATGACCAGCGAGTCCCCCCCATCGTCGATCGACGCCGCGATCTCGATCGATCCCGGCCGATCGCGCCCGCGGAGTCCGTGGCGGATGGCGTTCTCGATGAGCGGCTGTAGCACGAAGCGCGGCACCAGGCAGTCCACGCAGCGATCGTCGATCCGGTAGTCGAGACGAAGCCAGTCGGCAAATCGCAGGCGCTGGATATCGAGATACGGCTCGACAGCGATCAACTCTTCGCCGAGCGTCACTTCGCCTCGCCGCGTCGTGACCGCCGCGCGCACGCTTGCCGCCAGCTGTCGCAGCATGGTGGCCGCGCCAGCGGGGGATTCGTGCGCCAACTCGGCGACGGTCCCCAACGCGTTGAACAGGAAGTGCGGTCCGAGCTGCGTCTCGAGAATATCGAGTCGCGCGCGCCGCATTGCCGCGTCGAGTCGGCGTTCGCGGCGTTCGCGAGCGGCGGCGGCTCGTCGCATCGTCAGTGTTTCACTGATCGCGACGACCGCGACATAGCTGACGAGATCGAAATCTGCGTAGTACGAGACGGTGCCCCAGAAGGGGATGACGACCGTCGACGGGTTGAGCGCGTGAATCACGACGCGCGCCAGCCAGGCGTCGAGCACAGCGGCGACCACGAATAGTGGGACGTGCGCCGCCACGATGATGAAAAAGCTCGGCGCGAACGCTCGGACCTTCGCGTGCCACCGCGCGATGACCGCGCTCAAGCCGGTCCAGAGCGCGGCGATGGTCACATCGATCGCCAGCCAGTCGCGTGGCGCGAGCGCGCTTCGCGGCGGCAGCGCCATCGAGATGACGGCTTGCAGCAGGTAGAACGCCAGCCAAGCGAAAAACAGAATCGCGGCGGCGCGAAGGGTCCGTAGACGGGGACTAGGCATCATCGCGCGAGACTCTCGCGCAAAGTTACCATCCGGTCGCTTCGGCTGCCGCCGCTTGAAGGACGGCCGCGACGGTCGGCTCGACGAACAGCGTCGCGCCGGACCGGAGCCGCACTCGCGATGGCAGTCCCACCGGGGTGTGCCGCTCGATAACGGCATAGATCGCCAGCGCGGACAAATACGACCCGGCGACCGACGCGTGCAATCCATCCGAGTACAGTGCCAGCGTGGAATCGCGACGCCATGCCGCGAGCCAGGCCGCGGCGACGGGCAGCACGACGCCGTTTACGTCGCTCGCCGCGAGCGTGTACGACTCGATCGAGCGCGGGAAGTCCTGACGGCGGTCGATCGTTGGCCACGCCGAGAAGAGCGCCGGTGTCGCTCCGATCTTCCCCATGTCCTGGGCAAACAGCTTCGTCGCGAGGCGAAGCGTGTCGCGATTCACCCCGACCGATGTGGGTCCCTGCTGGAGCACCACGAACTTCCAACCGCCTTTCGCGATCTCGGCGCGCGCGCGGCCGGCGACTAGGCCCTCATTCCAATGGTCGATCAGCGCGTAGTCCGGAAACGCCACGGTTTCCACGGCGAGCGGCGTGCCGCCAGCGGAGTCGGCAAGCGCCTGCACGATTCCCGGCACGTCGTTCACGTACGTGAGGCTGTTGCCGATGAACAGCACAGGCGTGCCGGTGCCGGACAACTGCGGTCCCGAGACGGCCGACGAGAGACAGCCCGCGACAGCCAACAGAAGGGCGAGACGCACAGTGCAGCGTTTGAGGGAATCGAACACGCAGATCAGTCTGCGCCTGGAACGGTCCGGGCGCGACGATTGAGGGACGAGTCGCGCCGCTGAGGGACGAGCGGCTGTTCTCACGCGCCGAACGGGGGGGACGAGTTGCCACGGTTGGCGCTCTCCGCTTACACATACCAGACCATGTCTGCTCCCTCTCTCGCCGTCGTGAACGCGCGCGTCTGGACCGGTGATCGATCGCGCCCGTGGGCGGATGCGATCGCCGTCGACGGCGATCGCGTCGCGATGGTCGGCTCGAGCGCCGAAGTGCGCAAAGCATCGACGAACGCCACCAACATCGTCGACGCGCGCGGGATGATGCTCGCGCCCGGGTTCATCGACGCCCACGTGCACTTTCTCGTCGGTGGATTCGGGCTCGCGTCGGTGCAGCTGCGCGACGCCAAGTCGCGCGACGAGTTTGTGCGGCGCATCGCCGAGTATGCTCGGACCCTGCCGTCCGGCGCGTGGATCACGAACGGCGACTGGGATCACGAGCAGTGGGGCGGGGAACTGCCTCGTCGCGACTGGATCGACGCGGTGACCCGCCACAATCCGGTCTGGATCAACCGGCTCGATGGCCACATGGCGCTGGCGAACAGCGCCGCACTCCGCGCCGCGGGGGTCGACGCATCGACGAACGATATCGCCGGCGGCACCATCGTCCGCGACGAGGCGGGCGCGCCGACGGGCATCCTCAAAGACAACGCGCAGCCGCTCGTCGGGAACGTCGTCCCGAGCCCGACGTCCGAGCAGGAAGACGGCGCTCTCGACGCAGCGATGCGATTCGTGGCGTCCAAGGGCGTGACGTCGGTGCACCACATGGGTACCTGGAACGACCTCGCCGTGTTCGACCGCGCCCACGAAGAGGGACGGCTTGGAACGCGCATCTATGCCGCGGTGCCTATCGACACGTGGGAGCGGTTGCAAGACGCCGTCGTCGCGCGAGGCCGTGGCGATCACCGGCTCCGCGTCGGAGCGCTCAAGGGCTTCGTCGACGGATCGCTCGGATCACACACCGCCGCGATGCTCGAGCCGTTTACCGATGCCCCGAATGACACGGGGCTATTCGTCAACACGCCGGAGGATCTCTACAGGTGGACATCCGGCGCCGACAAGGCAGGGCTGCACATGATCGTCCACGCCATTGGCGATGCGGCGATCCGTACACAGCTCGACATCTATGAGCGCGTCGCAAGGGAGAACGGGCCGCGCGATCGCCGATTCCGGATCGAGCACGCGCAGCACATCGCGCCGCCCGACATCTCTCGCTTCGGGTCGCTCGGCGTCATCCCCAGCGTGCAGCCGTATCACGCGATCGACGACGGCCGCTGGGCGGAGCGCGTGATTGGTCATGAGCGGGGCAAAGGCACATACGCGTTTCGTTCGCTGCTCGATGCCGGTGCGAGACTCGCCTTCGGCAGCGATTGGTTCGTCGCGCCGCCGGCGCCACTCGAGGGGATCTACGCGGCGGTCACGCGCCGCACGCTCGACGACGCGCACCCGGACGGCTGGTATCCCGAGCAGAAGATCGGGATCGAGGATGCACTCCGCGGGTACACCAGCGGATCAGCCTACGCGTCATTCGAGGAGAACGACAAGGGGACCCTCACACGCGGCAAACTGGCCGACTTCGTGGTCATCGACCGCGACCTCACGGCGATTGCTCCGGCGACGATTCGCGAGGCACGCATCATGATGACAGTGGTCGGCGGACAGATCGTCTACTCGAGCGAATGAGGTCCTTGATGCGGCGCCTAGCCCCGAAACGCACCCGAATTGGGGTCAGACCCCATTTAGAATTCTCGAAATGGGGTCTGACCCCAATTCGGGTGGGCGCGTTTGCGGTCGCGGCGCTCGGCGCGCTTACCGCCGCGGCCCAGACCGTCCCGGCGTCGCGTCAACTTCCCGGCGTCGCGTACGACATGCGCATGAGCACGACGGCGGCGGCGATGGGCAACATGACGCAAGGCTTCACCGGTCACGCCGTCTCGGCGGGCGGCCGCGGACGGATCGACATCGTCGACGGTGGAATGATGCTGTTCGGGAAGGGCGACTACATGCTGTTCGACAGCACCGGCGTCACCGTCGTGCGGCCGGCGACTCACGAGTACGTGGCTCTGTCCTCCGAGCTCGCCGATAACGAGCAGTTGGGCGCGCTCTTCAAGAGCATCACGCTGAGTGACGTGAAGGCTTTGCTCGACAGTCTGCCGGGATCGGACACGGTCGCCGGCTATCCAACGCGGCACTTTCGCATGACGCTCGCCGTGAACATGTCGATCGACGCATCCATGGCGCAGCAACGTATGGCGACGGAGAGCATCACCGACTACTGGATCGCCAACGTACCCGGGCTTCCGAACAATCCGCTGGTTCGCGCCAACACCGTCGTTCCAATGGGGGCGGCCTCCGGGCCTTTCAAAGCATTGAACGCCAAGGTCGACTCGCTGGCGGCGCGGATGGGAACCGCCACGGCGCTGCGAACGAAGACGGTGAGCCGCCTGATTCTCGGGCCGGGCCAGGCGACGACCACCGAACAAAGCTCGGAGGTCACGAATATCCGACATGTGAACGTCGACGAGGCGTCGCTCGCCATCCCCGCGGGTTATCGCAAAACGTCTATTCGCGGCTAGCCGTTTGTTGATCGTTCCTCGCTTCGGCGCTGCGCGCCTCCGCTCGGAATTCCGCCCTTAGAATCTCACGATCTCTTCGCAGGCGCGCTTGATGTCGTCCACCTGCGGCAGGGTCGAATCCTCGAGACGCGGAGCGTAGCCGACGAACGTGTCGGTTGACGCGACACGCTTCACCGGCGCGTCGAGCCACGGGAAGCAATCGTCGGCGATACGCGCCGCGATCTCGGCGCCGTAGCCCCACGAGATCGAATCCTCGTAGAGGACGATGGCGCGGTTGGTCTTCTTGACCGACTCGTACACCGCGTCCTGGTCCCAAGGGGAGAGCGACCGCAAGTCTATTACTTCCGCAGACAGTCCGGCTTCCGCGAGCTGATTGGCGGCCGTGAACGCGCGCTGCACCGTGGCGCCGTAGGTCACGATCGTCACATCCGTTCCCTGGCGAACGATCTTGGCCTTGCCGAACGGGATCATGAAGTTAGAGCCCGGATACGCCGCCTTGTTGTAGGTCTGGCGATACAGATGCTTGTGCTCGAGGAAGATCACCGGGTCGTCGCAGCGGATGGCCGTGCGGAGCAACCCGTTCGCATCGAGCGCCGTCGCGGGACAAACGACGCGCAGCCCGGGACAGTGCGTGAAGAGCGACGCACCCGTCTGTGAGTGGTAAATCGCGCCGCGGATGTAGCCGCCGTACGTGACGCGCACCACGACGGGTGATGAGAAGTCACCGTTCGACCGCCAGCGCATCGTGGCCAGCTCGTCGCGGAGCTGCATGTACGCCGGCCAGATGTAGTCGAAGAACTGCACCTCGACCACCGGCTTGAACCCGCGAATCGCCAAACCGATCCCGCGACCGACGATCGTCGCCTCGGCGAGGGGTGTGTTGTAGACGCGATTGCCGCCGAACTCCTTCTGCAGTCCCCACGTGACTTTGAAGACGCCGCCTTTTCCCTTGACCTTCTCGAGGTACTGTTCGCGGGAAACGTCGGCAACGTCCTCACCGAAGATGAGAATCTTCTCATCGCGCCGCATCTCATCCTTCATGCACGCGTTGAGAAGATCGACCATCGTCGTCTCGTTGCCGGAGAACTGCGGATCGTCCTCGGTGTCGAACTGCTCGCTCGTCGGATCGACGTCGGGGGAGTAGACGAACTTCTCGATCGTCTCCGGCCCAGGCTGCTCGGCGACGAGCGCCGCGTCAGTCGCGGCGAGCACTTCGGCCTCCACCTCTCCCTTGATCTTCTCGATCTCGGCGGTTGTTGCGTGGCCCTCGGATACGAGCCACTCCGGGAAGTGCGTTACCGGGTCACGTCGCGCGTCGGCTTCGCGCTCCTCGGGCGGACGATACATGACTTCGTCATCCGAGAGGGAATGCGAGTACGGACGAATGACTTTCGCGTGGACGAGCGCGGGGCCTTTGCGCTCACGAGCATACGCGACGGCCTTCCGCATCGCTTCGTAGCTGGCGAGCAGGTCGCAGCCGTCCACTTCCACGATGTAGAGATCAGGGAACGAGGCGACGAGCTTCGAGATGCTGCCGCCTGCCGTGTTCACTTCGACGGGTACCGAGATCGCGTAGCCGTTGTCTTCGACGAGGTAGACGACCGGCAGCTTGAGGTTGCAGGCGTTGTTGAGCGACTCCCAGAACTCGCCTTCGCTCGTCGTGCCATCACCCGTCGTGCAGAGCACGACTTCGTCCTTCTCGAAGCCTTCGCTGATATCGAGCTGGCTCGCGCGCAGCACGGCTTCGGCGGAGCCGACCGCCTGGAGGAACTGTGTGCCGGTGGGCGACGAGGTCGAAACGATGTTGAGCTTTTTGTGCCCCCAGTGGCTGGGCATTTGCCGGCCACCGGAGTTCGGATCGGAGGCGGCGCC
>DATMHK010000134.1:0-6066 GCA_035554995.1 Gemmatimonadaceae bacterium | reverse complement strand
CTTGAGGAACCCGTACGCGTACATCCCCTTGATCTCGAGCACGGCGCCTTTGATGCCCGCTTCCTCGCCATCGCTCAGGTCGAGGATGTCGATCGTGTAGCCTTTGCGCTCGGCCCAACGGGTGTACATGCGCATGAGCATCGACGCCCAGTCCTGCGCCTCGGTGCCGCCGGCGCCGGCGCTGATCTCGAGCTGCGCGTCGCGGAAATCGTCGGGCCCGGAGAGCAGTGAGCGAAGACGGAACTGCTCGATCTCCCGCTCGAGAGCCGACGTTTCGCGATCGACTTCCGCGTTCAAGTCCGGGTCGGGCTCGACGGTGAGCATCTCGTCGAGCTCCCGGGCGCTCGCGACGCGTCCGCTGATGTTGTCGAAGGGGTCGACCCAGCCTTTGGCGGCCTTTACCTGCTGAACGACCGCCTGGGCTTGCTGCTGGTCGTTCCAGAACCCGGGCGCGGCCATCCGCTCCTCGAGTTGCCGAAGCGTCTCACGCTTCGCGTCGAGGTCAAAGATACCTCCGCAGCTCGACGAGTCGCTCGGCATATTGCCGGAGCTGACGCGCGCGCTCGGTCTCCGCCATGGTTCCGTCCCCTCCCCGTATGAGACGAGCCGTCCCGCAGTCGCGGCCGACGGCTCGTCAGCGTGATCAGGTCATCCGCAAGATAGCGGCACGGGGCCCCCTAGAACATCGACTGACCGCCGGCGAGGATCTCGTTGAGCGCGTCCTTGAAGTGCGAGGTGCTGTCGGCGAACTCGCGCCCCACCTGTTCGACGTACTCCTCGTAGCTCTTTTTAATCTCTTCCGCGAACAGATCGCGCAACGTGCCGGCGCGCAATCCTTCGTCGCGACGGTCCGGGAAATACGTCACGAGATCGGAGATAAGCGCGCGCGCCAACCGGCGCGCTTTCGCGTTCGGGTCGTTGGCGAGGAACGGATTGATCGGCGCACGTCCGGGCGTCACGGCGGAGTTGCGAACGGGCGTGGGCGAGCCGGCGCCACTGATGGGTCGCGGCGAGATCGCGGGGCGCGGCACAGACGGCGCACCGCCGGTCGGTGCCGGTGCCGCGGGTCCTGGCGCGCCCTTACGCGGCGAGAAGACCACGGGACGCTGAGGCGGCGCGGTCGGCGCTGCAGCTGCGGGCGCGGCCGGCGCGCTCTTCGGGGCGCCGGGACGGTTGAACACGCCGGCGGGCGGCGTAAGCGCTCGCGGGATCGCCGGCGCCGGACGAACCGGGGTCGGCTGGCGACGGGTTGGCGTCGCGTCGACGGGCGGCAGTTCGACGGCGAGAATCGCGTCGGAGATGCCGGAAGTCGCGCCAACCAGCGACGCCTCCGCGAGTTCCAGCGTCGCCGTTGCGGGCGGAGTCGCGGGAATGGGCGAACCAAACTCCTCATCGATCGAACCCGCGCCGCCAACGATGATGACGCCGCCGCACACCGAGCAGCGCGCGCGAACACCGACGCGCGGGACCTTGTCCGGGTCCACGCGAAACACGGAACGGCATTCAGGACAGGATACGTTCACTCGGCCTCTCCCTCCCCCTCCCCCTTCCCCTCCGTCGGAGTCGCGGATCGGGTCGTCGATGCGGCGAGCAGATCGCCGGCGGCGCCTCCGCCCGTTGGCGCGTCAGTGCGCCGATCGATAGAAAATACGGAACCCGGCAATGTCTTGGCGTAGCTCTTCATCTCCGTCGCCAGAGCGCTGACTTGCGCCGCATGCGTAAAGTGTCGCTTCTCATTGGTCACGATGCCAATCGACACCGTCATCAGCGGCACCCGATGCAGTTGGCCCCGGCGGTCCTTGCCGAAATAATATCCCGCCCGACGATCCTGCTCGGAGTACTGGTACGGAACGAGTGCGTCGAAGATCGTGACGATCTCCTCGCACACTTCGGCGACGGCGGGCAGCGGAATGATGAACAGAAAGTCGTCGCCGCCGATATGCCCGACGAATCCGGCCGTGCCGCACATCCCCTTCACCACGTCGTGCAGAACCCGCGCGAGCATGCGGATGACGCGATCGCCCTCGTAGTAGGAATAGCGATCGTTGAATTCCTTGAAATGATCGAGATCGGCGTAGCAGGCGGCGAAATAGCCACCGTCCTGCATGCGGCGATTGATCTCCGCTTCGATCTCCACCGCACCCGGCAGGCGCGTCGACGGGTGGACATGGAGGTCGCGGTCCGAGCGCCGCAGCATCGCGTTGAGCCGGACATAGGCCTCGGCCTCGTCCAATCCGTCGCGCACTACTTCGTCGGCGCCGGCCTCGAAACCGGCGTCGATGGAGGCCGCGTCGGCGCGCGATAGGACGAGCGCCGGAACGACGGCGGTGTACGAGTCGCTTTTGAGGAGGCGCAGCGCCTCGAACGCACGGTCAGCGGCAGAACGCGAATCGAACACCACCACCCGCGGACGGCCGCGAAGCGCAGCCGCCATGAGCGCCTCCGCGTTTCTCAGCTCGAGGCGTGGCACACCCAGCGACGTGATCCACCGGTCGACCACATCCGGCGGCGCAACGGCGTCAGGCGAGAAGACGATCGCGCTAGGGCTGGCCACGCTCGCGAAGAGTCAACGGGGTGAGGAAGGCGGCAAGATAGAAGTGCTCAAAAACGCTGTCAAAAGGCGAAGCATCGCCCGGGCCGCGAGCGCCCGCGTGACATGGGTCACCAGGATATGCTTGCGCCGAGCGAGGCTCCGCCCCCTTCCGAGGGACGAACGTGGAGACGGAACGTCGCGAATGCGTCCACCATGCTGAGGAGGTGGTTACCGGCCAGCAACAGCAGGTCTCGCGCGGCCGCGCGGTTGGCGTCGTTCCGCTTCTCGGTAAGCTGGCCAAACAGGTCCCATTGGAGCCGGGCATTCTTCCAGGACCACTGAAAGTCGGGTCTGATAGCCCGCTCCGAGTACTGCGCGAGGGCATCGCTGGTCGACGTATGCGTCCGTAGTGCATCGAGCCAGATGTGCCCGTTGAACGTCAGGGTATCAGTCGGAGGAACGACGCTGCCGTTTTCGCTCGTCGTGAAATCGCCGCTCTCGACGTAGTCGCGCATCATCTCGTAGTACGTCCAGCTTCCGTCGCCCCCATTCGGCGCGAAGTGCGACCGCGCGACCCGCCGCGCAAGGTCCTTGAATGCCTCTTCCTGAGCCGAGCGCTCGTTCACATGCTTTCGGAACTGCCACCAGGCGAGTGCTTCGATCGCCACGTACGCGATCGACCGGTTGTCGCCGAGCATGATCTGCCCCGTCCCGGGAACGATTGCCGACGCCAGCGGAGCGAGGCGCTTCTTGGCGATGGTGTCGGCCACGCCGGCGCGGACTTCCTGAACGCGCTGCGCCGTTCCCCGGGCCAAGGGAACGATCACCATCGCGGCGATGAGGAGGCGCCGGGTCAAAACAGATACCGCAAGGTGAGGAACGTCGGCGGCGCGACCCCCGGTGCCACCGACTCGCTGAGGAAGCGAGCGAGATCGATCTGCAAACGCCCCGTCGCGATTCCGGCGCCAAACGAAAAGCCGGAGCCGGTCGGTCCGTTCATGACGTAGCCGGCGCGCGCCTGATACCGATTCTGATAGGAAACCTCGCCGCCCAGGCGGTAGCCGAGATCCTGGTTGTCGGAGAGTCGGGCGACGACGTCCAGTGCTGCTCTCAGCCGCACATCCGGGGAGAGGTCCTTGAACCGCGGCATAGTGGCGACGCCGAACTCGAAACGTCCCGGCAGGGCGTCCGCTTGCGGCGCGTCCTGAATCTGAAGCTTCGGCCCGACGTTGCGGACGACGGCACCGGCCGTGAAAACCGAGTCCTTGTTGAACGTATAGTGCACGCCCAGGTCGAGCGCTCCGGTCTGGGGCCGCTCGGTTGTCGTGTTGCAGGTGCCGGTGCACGGAAACGCGATTCGCAGCACCTTGCCCGTGAAGCCGACCGAGAAGTGATTGCCGAACGGCGCCGCGAAGGTCGCGCCGAAGATCATGCTCGTCTGCATGAACGTTCCCGTCGGCAGGCTCCCGTCGTCGCCCGGGGACGCGTCCTGCTGACCGGTATTCACGTATCGAAAGGTGAGGCCGAACGCGCCGACGTCGCGCGCGGCGAAGACAATAGCGCCGGCGGCGTCGGATCCTCCACCCTGCGTGGCGAAGGTCTGGGTGACGTTGAGCGCCACCTCGCGAGGCCCGCGCGAAATGAGCGCCGGGTTCCACCACATGACGTCGGAGCCGGCGCCGGCGGCAACGACCGCCTGACCCATACCGAGAGCGCGGGCGCCGGTTGGCAACAGAAAGTCGAGCGCCCCTTCGGGGGCGAGGCCGGTCTGCGCACCGATCTGGCGGTGCGCTACGACGAGCAACAGCGATACAACGAGACGACGCAGCACGCTAAAGAGGCGTGGCCTCGTCGATGAGCATGATCGGAATGCCGTCACGCACCTCGTAGCGCAGCTTACACGTGTGGCAAAGCAGCGCCGATTCCGCTTCACGATATTCGAGCTCGCCCTTGCATTTGGGGCAAACGAGAATCGAGAGGAGCTGTTGCGAGAGCTTCATGACGAGGGGTCCTCCGGCACGGTGTAGCCGAAGCGTTGAAGCATGTGGGCTTTGCGGCGCCAATTGGGAAGGACTTTGACCCAAAGGTCGAGGTAGGTGGGCGTGCCGATGAACGCTTCGACTTTTTCGCGCGCAGCACGCCCGATGGCGCGAATACGTTGGCCCCCCGCTCCGATGAGGATGCGCTTTTGGCTGTCGCGCTCGACGTGGAGGACTGCTCGAATGTACACAGGCGACTGAGCTTCCCGGTACTCCTCGATCTCGCACGCCACGCTGTAGGGCACTTCATCGTCGAGCTGTTCGAGCGCTGTTTCACGAATGAGCTCGCTCACGAAGAACCGCACACTTTGGGTCGCGATCTCGTCGTCGGGATACAGAAAAGGACTTTCCGGAAGCAGAGCCGCAACGCGGTCGAGGAGTTGATCGACGCCCTCCCCGGTCACGGCGGAGATAAACTGCGCGGTGGGGTGTTCGGTTCGCATCCAATCGCGACGCGCGTACGGAAGGAGATCGACCTTGTTGATCACGATAATCGTCGGCGCACGAACCGGCTCGTCGATTCGCGCAACAACGGGCAGGGACTCGATCGGTTCCGTCGCGTCGACGAGATAGAGGACGACGTCGGCGTCGGCGAGGGCCGCCAAGGCCGCGGCGCGCATCGCGTGCTGAAGGGGATACTTCGGATTGAGCAGGCCGGGGGTGTCGAGGATGATGGCCTGGACGTCACCGGTGGTGTGAATGCCGACGATCCGGTCGCGGGTCGACTGAGGCTTGGGGCTGACGATGCTGAGTTTCTGGCCGATGATCCGGTTGAGGAGCGTCGACTTTCCGGCGTTCGGTTTTCCGACAACGGTGACGATTCCTGCTTTCGGCATCGGGAGAACTTAGTTGGGGGAAAACACAAACGCCCCAGGATCGCTCCTGGGGCGTTTGCAATGAGGTGCCGGCGACGGCCTACTCTCCCGCGCTCTCTCGAGCGGAGTACCATCGGCGCTGTAGGGCTTAACGATCGTGTTCGGAATGGGAACGAGTGTGGCCCCTACGCTCTAGTCGCCAGCGATTCAATGAAATTTTATACACACCCAGAGGGTGTGTATGACATCGGAAGTTGGTAGATCGGGAAGGAATCCCACATTGAAGATCGTGCATTGCTCTGCTTGCAGTAGTGCTTCTTGCTCCTTTTGGGAGTAGTCAAGCCACACGGGCGATTAGGACCGCTGCGCTCGGAATGGATCGCTCCATGTCCACGTGCGGCCTATCGACGGGGTAGTCTTCCCCGGCCCTTTAGGAGGCTCAAGGCCTCGGGAGAGTTCATCTTGGGGCGTGCTTCCCACTTAGATGCTTTCAGCGGTTATCACAGCCGACCATCGCTACCCGGCGTTGCCCTTGGCAGGACAACCGGGACACGAGCGGGTCGTCCGACTCGGTCCTCTCGTACTAGAGTCCGCTCCCCTCAACTCTCCAACGCCCACGACGGATACAGACCGAACTGTCTCACGACGTTCTGAACCCAGCTCATGTACCACTTTAACC
>DATMHK010000133.1:0-14988 GCA_035554995.1 Gemmatimonadaceae bacterium | reverse complement strand
GCCGGGCCTGGCCCGCGCTCATCTGCTGCGCGCGGCGAGCCGCCAGTTCACCGAGGGAGACGTTCAACACTGGTGGCACGAGCCGTCCGGGCGGGGCGTCCGAACGCGCTTCTCCGACGATCTCGCGTGGTTGCCGTTCGTTGCCGATCACTACATTCGCGTCACGGGCGACAGCGCGGTGTTGGATGCTCACGCCGCATATCTGGACATGCGGCAGTTGGGCGTCGGCGAGCAAGAGGCGTACGACCTGCCGACCGTCAGCGATACGACGGGCTCACTCTACGAACACTGCGTGCGGGCGATCGAGCGCGCGTGCACCGTGGGCGATCATGGCCTGCCGCTCATCGGTTCTGGCGACTGGAACGACGGAATGAATCGCGTCGGGCTGCACGGGAAGGGCGAGAGCGTGTGGCTGGCTTGGTTTCTCGCGGCGACGCTGCGCGCGTTCGCGGTATACGCGGATGCGCGCGGCGATGCGAATGCGGCGCGGTGGCGCGGACGCGCCGACGACTATGCCATGGCCGTTGAACGCGCGGCGTGGGACGGAGCCTGGTACCGCCGCGCGTTTTATGACGACGGCACGCCGCTCGGAACCTCCGCCGACGACGAATGCCGGATCGATGCCATCGCACAGAGCTGGTCCGTCTTGTCGGGCGCCGGCGATCCGGAGCGCGCGCGCACGGCCATGCGTTCCGTGAACGAGCTCCTGATCCACGACGACGTCGGGCTGCTCCTCCTTCTCGCTCCACCGTTCGATCGGTCGACGCGCGATCCGGGCTACATCAAGGGCTATTTGCCGGGCATCCGCGAGAACGGTGCGCAATACACGCACGCCGCGTTGTGGACCGTCCTCGCGACAGCGCGGCTCGCCGACGGCGACCGGGCGGCCGAGCTTATGAGAATGCTCAATCCCCTGTCGCGCACGCACACGCCGGCCGAAGTACGCCGGTACATGGTCGAGCCCTACGTCGTGGCGGGCGACGTGTATGCCGCGCCGGGTCACGCCGGCCGCGGCGGATGGTCGTGGTATACGGGAGCGGCGAGCTGGAGCTATCGCGTCGCGCTCGAGGGGATCCTCGGCTTCGACAAACGAGGTGACCGCCTGCGTCTCAATCCATGCATCCCGACGGCGTGGCCGGGGTTCGCCCTCGAGTATCGGTACGGCGAGAGCGTCTACGCGATCACCGTGAGCAATCCGCGGAGTGTGTCAGGCGGCGTGGCGTCGATCAGCGTTGACGGAGTGGCGGCAACGGAACCGTGGATCAGTCTGATTGACGATGGGGCGCGACACATCGTGACGATTGTGCTCGGCGTGCCTCACCTCTAGTGGCCGAGTCGGCGAGAAACCGAGCAGCCGACCATGGCGCGCGAGGGGTTGTCTAACGCGTTGTGGAGCGGTGCGATGCCCGGACCCAGTCCGTGCGGCGAGCTCGCGTCGCTGCACCCATCCAGCTAAGGCGGATGGCCGTCCACGAGCGTCGCGATGGATCTATTTCCGTCTTTGGAGCGCGAAGTCTTCGAATCGGTGCGCCTTTGTGGCACAGAGGTTGACCGCGGTACACAGTAGGTTGGCCGCTTAGCCAACCCGAATCTCCGGAAACAGACTATGCGTCACGGCAGTGTTCTCTTTGTGACCGGTATCGTGCTGGTCGCCCATGTCGGTCGCGCTCAGCCAATACCTGTGACGGTTGCAACAGCGCAAGCAGAGGCCGCCGCGTTCCCGCACGATCCGACGCCGGTGATGTTGCCCGCGGCTTACCTGCCCCGATCATTCGTCGGATCGATGGACCGTCGATGTATCCAGCCAGTGCGAGACCCTTTGGCGCCATCGCTGCGCTCCGGCGAGATGATCCTTCGCGGCCACTACGGTCTGCGATCGGGCAAGACAGGTAACAAGATGCTCTGGATGCCTCTTCATGATCCGGGGAGGAACCCGGTGACGCTCACCATTCGCGGCGCACGGTTGGATCATCCTTCAGACACACTACGCGAGACGCACACGACGGAACGCGGCCCAGCACGGCAGATGGGACACCCGGATTCGTTCGGGTTCCCGACGACGGTAGTTTTTCCTACGCCCGGCCAGTGGCTTGTCGTCGCCAATGACAATCACGATTGGGGCTGTTTCATCCTCAACGTTGCGGATTCCGTCAAGGCCGCTTCCCAGTGAAAGGGCCTTTCCCAGCGACGAGACTGTAAGAGCCACGCGACGGGTGCAAACGAATCAATACGAGTGCGCGCTGCGCGCGCCCACTTCCATAGCCGCCTTGATAGCTTCGGCGCTCGTTAGGCCGACAGAGCGCGAAGTCGATCCGTCAGACACGTTCGCTGCGATCGAAGCATCGGCGATATCGCCATCAGATGCGTGTACGCTCGCGGATTCGCCAGATCGGCGACCGATCGTCATGCCAACCGACACGCCGGCAACGCCGGCAATCATCAGGGCCAAATGCGCACCGACTCCGTGAATCGCGGGCGTTCCCCCGACCACGTCCATGACAAACTCTGCGCCTTGAGACAGGGTAAGACCACTGAGAACCACTAGCGCTGTTCGCGCTCGGATTCTCAACGCGAATGATGCGCCAATGCAGAGACCGACCGGCTCACTCAATTTTTCCAACAGCCCCGGCGCGCCAAGAAGGCGCTCGATGCTTATTAGTGTCGCGAAAGCCGCCGAGCCGACTACGATGGCCGCCACGTTTCCGAGCAGTCGAGTTGGCCACGACCGCTGCGATATCGACGCGTCGAAGGACTTGACGTGGCGCCATTCCTCAACGGCCTTCTCAAAAGCATCGGCCGAAATGCCGGCTTCCGCAGCGGCCTGTCGAAGCTGGTCGAGCGTCAAGCCAGACTGGTCGAGAATCGCCGCCCGCTCAAGAAGGATGCGGCCAGTTTTGTCCGAGACCTGTTCTGGATTTTTACCAGTCATGAGCTGTCCCAACGACGCGGGAAGTTTCTAGACGTTACAGTCCAGACGACTCAGTGACGCGCTGGTTCCGACTAACGAGAATTAGACAACGGACTGCCCGGCGCGCGCATGCTTCGCCATTTGCAGCGAGCCAAAGGCCAATGCAGCGGCGACGAGCGCCAACAATATTGCGGCGCGATAGCCGGGATCACCGGCCGCGCCGATGCCAAAGCCGACGAGCGCCGAAAGCAAGCTGATTCGGAGTGACGGTAGACGTTCGAGCGTCTGATGGCGAGCGAGCGCCACAAGCGCTACGGAGAACGATAGGCCGCAGATTCCGCCGACGACGCCCCAAGCCATCGTATAGCGTAGGGTGTCCGTTACCACGACTAGGCGGAGCGCTGGCCGAGCGAGAAGTACCGTACGCAATGCCATGCTGAGGCCAACAGCAGCGAAGGCCGCCGCCCAGATGAGCCCAAGCTTGGCAGTTGCGCGCGCACGAAGCCGACTAAGCATCGCCACCTCCTACAAAGCATCCCAACTCTTATATGCTGCAAGAATTGCGACGGCCCGGAGCCCTCAACGGTCACCCGACGACGTTTCCGAACGGGATTCCCGAACTAGCACTCGAATGGACAAGACTGACACCAACAAATACCGATAGCTAAGTAGCTGTGCGACAACTGCATGCCCGGACCCAGACTCGAACTGGGACTCCCTTGCGGGAAAGGGATTTTAAGTCCCTCGCGTCTACCCGTTTCGCCATCCGGGCGGGATTCGGCGTCCCCAATATACGCCGCGCCGGGAACGACGGTCCATTTGCGAATCACGGCCGCTCGCCGAGCGCGTTGACGGCGTACCACGCGCTCCAGGCGAGAAGGCCCGAGAGCGACGCATCGGCGCCGTTCATCGCGGCGCGGCCGTCCGCGTCAACGACTTCGGCGGCCCAGCCGCTGTCGAGCGGTGCGCGGCGCAGCCACTGCAGCACGTTGGCGGCGTCCGGACCCATGAGGCGCGCACATTGTTGCGTGAGCGACTGCGGCGTGACGTCGATCGCCTTTACGGTGCGGCGATACGTCGAGTCCTGGCGCGATGCCGCCTCGTACAACGGCAGCCAGAATGCCGACGCGGCCGGATCGTCGACCACCGACGTGCCGCCCGCGAGGTCGATCGCCGCGGCGAAGGTCGATTTGCCGGCGGCGTCGACGACGAAGTGTCGCGTGATCGCCGCGCGGACGGCCTCCGGATCTTCGAGGTTGCGCGCCGTCTCCTCGTCGAGCGTGCGTCGAAGCACGTCGAGCGCCTGCGCGACCGCGGCGTTCGAGTGCAGCGTGAAGGGATGCGCCGCGGGCACGCCGGACGGACTCACTTCGGTCGAGTAGAGGGGCACGCGCTTGTCGCGACGGGCGTCGAGATCTTCGGCAGCGAGATAGAGCGTGTCGGCGAGCGCCGGTTCATCGACGATCCGATCGTCGCCGGTGTCGCGGATGTATCGGTCGGCGGCAAGCGGATAGCTCGCCACGCCCTCGAGCGCGAAGCCCGGTTCGAACAACGTGCCGTCGAGATAGTGCACGCCGCGGCCCGGCGCGTAGCCGTGGAGCTCGCACATGCGCAACAGCAGCTCGCGCGCGAGCGGCGCGTCGGCCAGCTGCACGGCCGGAATCGTCCACATCAGCGCGTCCCAGTCGCGAACCGTCACGCCGCGTCCGTTCCATGGCGCGCGGGTGCGCACCAGATAATACTGGGCGTCGTCCAGCGCTCGGCCGACGCCATAAAAGTATGCGAATAACAGATTCCGATTGATCAGACGGTCGATCGCTTCGTTGCCGGTGCTTTGCTCGAGACTTTGCAGCGCGTCGCGCGTCGCCGAGAGCAGGTCGCGCCAACCGCGCCGGCGGAGAACGTTTGCCGTGGCTTCGGCGCCGTCCCGCTCCGGCCCGACCGCCAGGTAAAAGGCGACTTGTTCGCGCGACTTGGCGCCGACCGACACCGACCGGCGTATCGCGTAGCGAGTGCCCTCGACCTCGGTCGTCGCTTCTCCGTCGGCCATGACCGCGACGCTCGCCAAGCCGGGAGGCGACGAGCCCTCGAGCAACACCGCTCCGGAGGCGCCTATGCCGACGACCGCCGCGTCGTCGAACCGGCGCGGGCTACGGACGCGCAGCTGCCGATGCCCCAACGTACCGGCCAGGGTCACAACAACCGACGCGTCGGTCGCCGCGCGATTCTCCAGGGAAACAGCGTACACGGCGCCCGAGACGTCGGCATCGCGACCGTACGGCGCGAAGATCGTCCCGCGGAGCACAAAATCGCCAATCGAGCAGGTGAACGTCGGGATCCAGCCGAGCGCGCGTTCCCAGGCGATCGGAACATCGGACAGCTCGTGGCGTACGCCATTGATCTCGAGTGCGGGCCGCGCCAGCGCCGGCCCGGTGCCCGCGAGGAAGTCAGCGGCGCCGGCGTACTCGATGGCAGAGCGCGCGGCGCGATGCAGTGTGCCGATCGCGTGAATCGACGCGTCGGCGGGATGAATGCAGGGCAGCGCCAGCCAGTGGTTGCCGGTGATCTGCCAGGGTACGGTCGGCAGTGGAAGCAGCGTCACGAGTGCTCGTGTATCTTTGTTGGCGATTGGGTGGAATGATAACCGCCCCGAACGGTGTGACCACGGCGCGAGGCAAGCAATCGATTGTCGGTTCGACGGATCACTACAGTTGTGGCACTGTGCTTCGCGGCCCTCATCGGTCGCCGCGCCCCCGCCGCCGCCCAACCGACCACGAGCCTTCAGCCCGACGCCCGGGTGCTCCCCCGCCGCGCCATTGGCGCACGGCTGCTTACCAGTTGGACCCGCTGGGACGGGTTATTCGGTCTCCCGCCCACAGCGCCGAACAACGTGGCGTGGAGCTTCAACACGGACTCGCTCGGCCCGTCCTTCGTTCCGCCGTTGTCGGCGACGGAGACGACCATCCGAGGCCTCTCGGGTCTGACAAGCTTTCATCTCAACGCCGGCCAGGTCGTGTCCATCGCGGATTCGCGCGTGGTGACCGCGCCGCTGATCCTCGAGTACGGCCTCACCAGCCGGATCACGATCGGAGCGGTCATCCCGCTCGTCGAGACGCGGTCGGTCGTGTCGTCGCAGCTCAATCCGACGCTCGGTTTCGCCAACGTCGGCCCGAATCCGACGGTCACCAACACCACGGCGCGAACGAACGCGGCCGCGCTCGTGACATCGTTTCGCACGGCGGCAACACAGCTACAACTGAAACTGACGCAGTGCCAGGCAACACCGTCGGGAAGCGGATGCGACGTCATTCTCGCGCAGCAAACCGACGTCACGACGCTCATTCAGTCGAGTGGCGCGTTCGCCACTGGCGTCGAAACGCTTTACGGGACGGACGACACGCATCCCGGCGAAGCAGTCGTCCCCCTGAACAGCAGTCCTGCCCAGCTGGCGATTCAAGCGCGAATTCAGGCGATGGTCGCCCAGTACGGCAAGTTTCTGCCGTCGGCATCGATCAATGGAAGCGTGGTTGGCGCCGGAGGTCCACCGGCCCTGCGGGATCTACAGATCCTCATGGAGAGCGCCGGCTACGACACGCTCGGCACCGCAAGCCGCACGTCGATCGGCGATGTCTCGCTCGGGATCACGGACCAACTCCTCAACAGCCTCACCGACACGGCAGCGACGCACGGCTATCGGTTCTCCGTCAGCGGGAGCTTCAGGTTCCCCACCGGGCAGCCGGGAAGTCGCAACAAGCTGTTCGACGTTCCGACGGGCTACGGTCAGCCCGGTTTGCAGATCGGTGCAGCCGGAGACGCAGTCTTCAGTCGACGCTACTCCGGCACGGCGGTCGGTTCGTTCACGAAACAGATCGGCACAGTCGACGTGGCTCGGGTGCCAAATCTCGAGAACGCCGTTTTCCCTCTGTCTGAGCCCGTGCCCGGGACGTATTCAGCCGGCGACGTGTTCTGGCTGTCCGTGATACCGAGGATGAGGATTGCGGGGTACTTGACCATCAATGCTCAGTACATGGTGACGCACGCCGGACCGGACAAATACACGCCGAGCTCGAATGGCTACGGCGTCGCCGGCATCGCATCGTCGACCGCGCACATGCTGGGCTTCGGGTTCGCCTATTCCACCGTAGGCGTGGGAGGACCAATGGGACGTGCGCTGCCGGTGGAATTGACCTTCAGCCACCTCGAGACGATTACCGGCGGTGGTCCAGTGCCGAAGGCTATGCGCGAGCAGATCGGGGTGCGCGCCTTTCTTCGGTAGGTCGCGCGGGCACCGACGCCGAATCGAGCAGCTCGCGCGCGTGGGCGCGACTCAGCTCGCTCTCCGGATCACCGCCCAACATTCGCGCTACTTCCTTCACGCGTGCGTCACCGGCCATGACCGTGACATCCGCCGTCGTGACGCCGCCACGCGCGCCCTTGCTCACGAGAATGTGGTGATGCGCCCTCGCCGCGATTTGCGGGAGATGCGTGATGGCAAAGACCTGATGATGGGAGGCGACGCGTCGCATGGTCTCGCCCACCTGTAGCCCCACTCGACCCCCGATGCCGGCGTCCACCTCGTCGAAGATCAACGTCGGAACGCGATCGAGGCGCGCGAGAATCGTCTTGAGCGCGAGCATGACTCGTGAGAGCTCGCCCCCTGAGGCAACCCGCGACAGCGCACGCGCTTCATGGCCGACGTTGAGCGCGACACAGAACTCGACGTCTTCCGCCCCGGAAGCGCCGACGGTCTTCGCCGGATTCAGCACGACCGTCAAATGTCCGTCCGGCATCCCGAGGTCCGGCAGGATCGTGTCGACCGCGTCGGCGAGTCTCTTGGCGCCCGCGCGGCGCAACTTGGTGAGCGCCACCGCTCGTTCGTTGAGCTTCGCTCGCGCTTCCCGCTCGCGCGTCTCCAGCTGACGAATGTCGAGTCCCGCCGAGTCGACGAGATCCAGCTCGGCCCGCGCATCCTCGCCGGCCCGAATGACGTCGGCAAGCGAGCCGCCATGCTTCTTCGTGAGGCGGAAAATGAGATCGCGCCGGCGGCGTACCTCGTCGAGCCGAGTGGGATCCAGCTCGACCGTCGCTTCGTACTCTTCGAGCTCGCGGGCCAGCGATTCGAGCCCGTAGTACGCAGCGTCGTACGACTCCTGCAGCTTGGACAGGGTCGGATCGATCTTCTGAATCGACGATAGTTGGCGCGACAATGACGCGAGCTTGGGGAGGACGCTCTCCTCTTCTCCGTCCAGCGCCGCGGCAATGCCGGAGGCGAGCGCGCGCAACTCCTCCGCATGTTCGAGCCGGCGAGCTTCGTCCTCGAGGCGAACGTCTTCACCATCGGTGAGCTTGGCGTCGCTGATTTCCTTCACGACGTGCCGCAAATAATCGGCGCGACGCTCGGCTTCGGATCGGCGTTTGGTGAGCTCGGCGATCTCGCGGATGATCGCGGAAAGCTCGTCGTGCGATTGTCGGACTTCGGCTGCCTGTTCCGTGGCGCCGGCAAAGGCATCGAGGATGCGCCGTTGCGCCTCGGAGTCGAGCAGGGTCTGCGCTTCGTGCTGCCCGTGCAGGTTGACGAGCTGTCGTCCGACCTCGGCGAGTAGTCCCGCATTTACGGTCGTGCCGTTGATCCACGCGCGGGCGCGTCCGGGAGCGATCTCTCGCTTGAGCACGACCGTGCCCTCTTCGACGTCGATGCCGTGTTCGTCGAGCGTCGTCCCGATCTCCGGGCGATCGCTCACGTCGAACACGCCCTCGACGGTCGCGCGCTCGGCGCCTGTCCGGATGAGGTCCGCCGAGGCGCGCTCACCTAGCAGCAGGCCGAGCGCTCCGACGATGATCGACTTTCCCGCCCCTGTCTCTCCGGAGAGGACGTTGAACCCGCGCGCGAGCGGCAGAGTCAACGTCTCGATGATCGCGAAGTTCTTGATCCGGAGCTCGGTCAGCATCTAGGTGGATCCGTCTCGGTCGGCGAGTCCCCCCCAACCGAGCTTTTGTCGCAGCGTCGTGAAGAAACCCATTCCCGGGAATCGAATGATCAGGACACCGCGATCGGCGCGACGCACGGTCAATGTTTCCCCGGAGAGGAAACTCGTGCCGACCTGTCCGTCCACCGTCACCAAAAGCTCCTCCGGACCAGCATCCGCTTGCAACGTGACTTCTGCCGTCGCCGGAAGGATCACCGTGCGGATGGCGAGCGTGTGCGCCGACACCGGGGTCACCACGATCGATTCGAGCGTCGGGAAAACGACCGGCCCGCCGGCCGACAAACTGTACGCCGTCGAGCCCGTGGGCGTGGAGAGCACGACGCCGTCGGCGCCGTAGGTCGCGATTGGTTCTCCGTTGGCAGTGACGGTCAAGCGGACGACGCGAGCAAACCCGCCCTTGTGCAACACGACATCGTTCAGCGCGATCCAGCTGCGCCGATCGGCGCCGCGCACGTCGATCACGCGCGCGTGCAATGCCATGCGCGATTCCGCGACGTAGTCCCGTCGTGCGAACCGCATCAGCGCGTTGGACAGCTGGTCGGCGTTGCAGCACGTCAGGAACCCCAACCTTCCAAGGTTCACGCCGAGTATTGGTACAGGGTGCGGCGAGATGATGCGGGCGCCGCGAAGGAGCGTGCCGTCGCCGCCGAGCGTGAGCAGCGCGTCGAGGCCCGAAGGATCGTCGAGCCGGTTGCCGCCGGCGACGTTGTAGAGCTCTTCTTCGTAACAGAGCTCGAGGTTGAGGGCGGGAGCAAGGTCGCCCAGCGTTCGCAGCACCGCCGGAAGATCGCTGTAACCGAGGTGCCCGACGACGCCGAGGCGGATCACCCGGCCATCGCCTCGCTCTCGTGCAGCGCCCGAACCCGCTCGGCGATTCCCGCCGCGTCCAGTCCGCATGCCGCGAGCTGACGCGCGCGCGGAGCGGCGTGGACGATTCGGTCCGGCACACCGTGCACGGACACGCGAACGGTCCCATCGTGACGCGCGATCACTGTCGACATGAATGCGCCGAACCCGTTGACGACCGTTCCTTCCTCCACGACGAGGACGTGTTTGTGGTCGGCGAGGACGGCCGACAACGTGACCTCGTCGTAAGGCTTGAGAAAACGGCAATTCACGACGGTGACATTGATCCCTTCTGCCGCTAGCTGTTCCGCGGCTTGCAGCGACTGCAACACCATCGTCCCGACAGCAAAGATGGCGAAGTCGCCGCCGCGACGCGGGACCTCCCACGTGCCGTACGGCACCGGGTCGATCGCCACCGCGTTACGCGGGCGATCGGGCGAGGCGTCACGCGGATAACGAATCGAGAATGGGCCGTCGTCATGCGCAATCGCTGTGCGGAGGAGGCCGAGCATCTCTTCGCCGTTCTTCGGCGCGGTGACGGTCATCCCGGGCACCGCGAGCATATAAGCGATGTCGTACAGCCCCATGTGCGTCTCGCCGTCTTCGCCGACGAGTCCCGCGCGATCCATGCAGAAGATCACCGGCAGCGACTGAATCGCGACGTCGTGCACGATACTGTCAAAGGCACGTTGCAAGAACGTCGAATAGATGGCGACGACGGGACGAATGCCGCGTGTGGCCAAACCCGCCGCGAAGGTGACGGCATGACCTTCCGCGATTCCGACGTCGAAGAAACGATCGGGGAATTGTTTCGCGAACGCGTCGGTCCCCGTGCCGCTCGGCATGGCCGCGGTTATCACGACAAGGTCTTTCGCATCGGCGCCGAGTTCCGCCAAACCGGCACCGAAGATCTTCGTGTAGCCCGGATTCGCCGTCGACGGTTTTCGTTGAGCGCCTGTCGCGGGATCGTGCCCCGGCGGAAGGGCGTGCCACTTCTCGAGACTTTTTTCGCCGGCGGGAAAGCCTTTCCCCTTCTGTGTGATCACGTGAACGAGTCGCGGGCCCTTGAGCGCCCGGACGGCGGCGAAGGTATCGACCAGACCATTGATGTCGTGGCCGTCGATCGGGCCGAAGTATCTGAAGCCGAGCTCCTCGAACAACACGCCAGGCGTGAGGAACGTCTTGACGCTCTCCTCCCATTTGCGCACGAGCGTGCTGATGGAAGACAGCGGCCCTGGAGCGTGATCGACGAACTCGCCGATCGCGGAACGCACGCGATTGTAAAGCGAGTTGCGTTGAACCGAGTTGAGATACTTCGACATCGCCCCGACGTTCGGTGCGATCGACATCTCGTTGTCGTTCAGCACGACGACGATGTCGCGATCGGAGTGGCCGGCGTTGTTCAGGCCCTCATAGGCGAGTCCGGACGTAAGCGCGCCGTCGCCGAGGATCGCAACGACCTTGAAGTCCTCACCGCGCACGTCGCGGCCGGCGGCAATGCCAAGCGCCGCGGAGATCGAAGTCGCCGCGTGCCCCGCGCCGAAGGTGTCGTATTCGCTTTCGCTGCGCTTGAGGAAGCCCGAGACGCCGTCTTCCTGGCGAAGGGTCTCCATGCGCTCGTTCCGGCCAGTCAACAGCTTGTGCGGATAGCCCTGGTGCCCGACGTCCCAGACCAGCTGGTCGCGAGGCGTATCGAACGCGTAGTGGAGCGCGACGGTAAGCTCTACGACGCCAAGACCGGCGCCGATGTGGCCACCTGTTCGCGAGCACACGTCGACGAGACGCGCGCGGATGTCCTCCGCGAGTCGGGGCAGGTCGTCGCGGGCCAAGCCGCGGAGGTCGGCGGGGAGCTGGACTCGGTCGAGGAGGCTCATGCGTTTGGCATTAGAAAGCTAGCGACGAATCAGGACTCACGCTCGACGACGAAGCGCGCGAGGGAATCCAGCTCCCGGGTCAAGAGACCTACCCTCTCCAGCGTCGCCGTAGCGTCGTCGACAAGGCGCTCGGCGCGGTCCGCGGCCGGTTCGAGGCCCAACAACGCCGGATAGGTGACCTTGTTGAGATCCAGATCACGTCCGGCCGTCTTTCCAAGTCGTTCGGTGGTACCTGTGATATCGAGCACATCGTCGGCGATCTGGAACGCCAGGCCGATCGCTTCCCCGAACGCGGCGAGGGCGTCGCACTGCGCAGCAGTCCCACGAGCCGCCAATCCGCCGATGAGCGCCGATGCGCGAATCAGCGCACCCGTTTTGCCGCGATGAATTCGCTCGAGGCCATCGAGGTCGAGCACCTGTCCCTCGCTCTCGAGGTCGAGCAACTGTCCGCCGATCATGCCGCCCGCACCGGACGCGATCATTGCCTCGCACGCGATGGCCGCGGCTTCGACGGGCGAGCGGCCGACATCGATCGCGCCATCGAATGCGGTGCGCGCGGCGAACGGCACCATCGCCACACCCGCCGTAGTCGCCACGCGTTCGTCGAATGCACGATGTACGGTCGGTCGGCCACGGCGGACGTCGTCGTTGTCCATGCATGGAAGGTCGTCGTGCACCAGCGAGTAGGAGTGGACGATCTCCACGGCCGCCGCGAGCTTCGACGCATCGGCGCTGCCGCCGACCGCACGGTAGGACGACAGCAGCAGCAGAGCGCGGAACCGCTTGCCGCCGCCGACCAGACTGTATTTGACGGCGTCAAACAGTCTTGGCGAAAGTCGCGTCGCGAGGCCATCGCACGCCTCAACGAGTGCACGATCGACGGCCGCTCGATCGGCCGACCAGTCGATCATTCGCCCCTACTCGGCGTCGGCGACGCCGAACGTTCCGTCGGCGCGCTCGACGAGGCGCTGCACCGTCGCTTCGGCGGACGTCAGCTCGGCGGCGGCACTGCGGAGGTGTTCGATGCCTTCTTCGAACAGCGACAGCGCCTTCGCGAGATCGACGTTCTCGGCGTCGAGCTCGGACGCAATCTCCTCGAGGCGCGCGAGGCGCTCCTCGAACGTCAGGGTGCGGGCTCGCTTCGCGGGCGGGGCCATGCTTTGGCGGGAACGGTGCCGTCACGCAGCACCAGGTCGAATGGCATGTCTTCGGTGAATTGCGACAGCGATGTGAGCGCGCGACCGTCGCTTCCGCGCGCAACGGAGTAGCCGCGAGCCATCGTCGCGACAGGACTGAGCGCGTGCAGCCGACCGGAAACTCGCTCGAGCGAGGCGCGACGCATGCTGGTTTGTCGCACGCCCGCGGAGACGAGATCTCGAGCCGCGTGGCGAAGATGATCGCGATCGGCGGAGAACTTGGCGGCGATCGATGCACGCAGCCGATGCCCCGCGCGACGGAGCTCCGTTTCGAGCTCGGTCTTTGACAGCGTCGCCGTTTCGGCGGCGGCGGACGGCGTGGGCGCCCGGTGGTCAGCGACGAGATCGCAGATCGAGAGATCGACCTCGTGGCCGACGGCGGAGATCGTCGGCGCATAGCAGGCGGCAACGGCGCGCGCGACACGTTCGTTGTTGAATGCCCACATGTCCTCGCGTGAGCCACCGCCGCGGCTCACGATGACGAGATCCGCGCCCCTCCACCGGTTGATCTGGTCGAGCGCATAACACAGCTCCTGCGGTGCCGAATCGCCCTGCACCGCCGCCGGCACAACGACGAGCCGCACTTGTGCGCGACGCCGGCGAATGACCGCGACGATGTCGTGCAGCGCCGCGCCGTCGGGACTCGTGACGACGGCGATGACGCGCGCGAATCGGGGGAGAGCCCGCTTTCGCTCCGGAGCGAGCAGGCCGTCGGCGGCGAGACGCGCGCGCGTGATCTCGAGCGCTTTGCGACGAAGGCCGTCGCCCTCGGCCTCGATGCGAACGACGGTGAACTGCATCTCACCGCGCGCCGGGTAGACCGTGAGGCGTCCGAACGCGGCGACGAGCATGCCGTCATCGGGCGGCGCGGGAATCCGCCGCTGATCACGGTTCCACACGACGCAACGAATCTGCGACCTCGAGTCGCGGAGAGCGAAATACCAATGTCCGTTCCGGTGCGCCTTGAAGTCGGTGACTTCGCCGCGCACCCAGACTGGAATGAACGCACCCTCGAGAATGTCGCGGGCGGTCTCAGCGAGTGTGGAGACGGCTATCGCCGCCTCGGCGGTCTCGCCGGGGTAGCTCGCCGCGCCTCGGTAGTTGGGCAACGGCTCTTCGACGACGCGTGACGCCGGGGGCTCCGCGGCCGGAAACAACTCGAGCTCCGAGCCGGGCTCGGAAGGCGCGCCACGGCGGCGGGAGGGGTTCACGACGAAAGCTGCTCCGCGGCGCGGACCGTATTCGTCATCAGCATCGCGATCGTCATTTTGCCGACGCCACCCGGCACCGGCGTGATCAGTGACGCCACTTCGCTCACCGGGCCGAAGGCGACGTCACCGGCCAAGCGCGTACCGCTCTTCTTGCTCGCGTCAGGAATGCGGTTCATGCCGACGTCGATCACGACAGCGCCCGGCTTCACCATGTCGCGCGTGACCATCTCGGCCCGGCCCACAGCGGCGATGAGGATGTCGCCGTCGCGTGTGTGGCGCGCGAGGTCGCGCGTTCGGCTGTGGCAGATCGTGACCGTCGCATCGACGCCCGGCTGCACCATCAGCGCGGCCATGGGCTTGCCGACGATGTTGCTGCGGCCAATGACGACGCAGTTCGCGCCGGCCGTCTGAACGCCGTGCGCTTGCAGCATGTACAGCACGCCCGCCGGTGTACACGGTGCGAACCCATCTCGCTCGCCGATGAGGAGCTTTCCGACGTTGACGGGATGAAAGCCGTCGACATCCTTGTCGGGACGAATACGCCGAACGACGGCGTCGGCGTCGAGGTGTTTGGGCAAAGGCATCTGGACGAGAATGCCGTGAACCGCCGGATCGGCGTTCAGTTTGTCGACGATCTCGATCAATTCCGCCTGGGTGATGTCAGCGGGTCGGCGAATCGTCTCGCCATTCATGCCGAGCTCGATGCACGTCCGCTCCTTGGCCCCGACGTAAACCGCGCTCGCCGCGTCGTCACCCACGAGAACGACCGTGAGACCCGGCGTAACGCCGCGCGCTTTGAGCGCCGCCACACGAGATGCGACGTCGGCCTTTACGGTTTCCGCGAGCGCCGTTCCGTCGATGATGTTGCTCTTCTCCGCCGACACGCCGGTTCCGTTACCGCGCAAAGTCTACCGCCCTCGTTTCACGAATGAGTACCACTTTGATTTGCCCCGGATACTGCAATTC